>CAYUMN010000086.1:0-12863 GCA_964445835.1 uncultured Gemmatimonas sp. | reverse complement strand
ATCGGGTTGAGGAAAGTCCTGAACAGCACCCTCTGACGCCCATCTAACGCCCCGAGCCCGATACACAAACGTGCAGCCGTCGGGTCGTCTCACTCTCCTCTCCACGCTCTCCGCCGTCTCGGACACCGACGACGGCTCTCGTGTGCTCGGCCGCGGCAAGCCCGTTGCCCTCTTGGCGTATCTGTCCGCGAGCCCTGGGCGCCGCGCGAGTCGCGAGCGACTTGCCACCCTATTGTGGTCGGAAGGGTCGTCCGAGCAGGCGCGGCAGAACCTTCGGCAGGCGCTCTGGTATCTCCGGCGACGACTGGGCGACTGGTTCACCGCGTCAGACGACTTTGTCCAGTTGGCCCTCTTCGTGGAGTCGGACCGCGACCGCTTCCTCTTGGCGGTGCGAGAGCAACGGCTTGGCGATGCGATCGTTGAGTACGGCGGGGCATTCATCCCGGAGTTCGCCGCTCCTGGCGCCGCCGAGTTCGAGGAATGGGCGGAGATCGAGCGCCGCCGACTCCGATCGGTCTTCGTGGGGTGTTGCGACACCCTCGCCAGGCAATCGCTTGGGGCTGGACAGTTCTCCACTGCGGTGGAGTTGGCCAAGCGAGCCCGCGATGAGGCGCCGCTGGAGCTTGCCACGTGGCGCCTCCTCCTGGAGTCCCTCGTCGCGGCGCGGGACTCGGTTTCGTGCCTCGCCGAGGTCGGCCACTTGGAGGCGATGCTCTCCGCGGGAGAACTGGAGCCCGATCAGGCGACCAAGAGTCTGCTGCGGTCGGCGCGCGCGGTGGGGAGTGGGGGAAGTACGACGTCCGTCTCGACCCCGAGGGCTGAGGGCGCCACGGCCAACGGGGAGAGTCCGACCGACTCGGCTTGGGTCGCCCCCGATCTGATTGGGCGTGAGTCGGAGTTCCGCGCGCTGCTCGAGCGCTGGGAAGCGGCGAAAGAGGGGCGCGGGAGTGCGGTGCTTGTCTGTGGCGCCGCGGGATTGGGGAAGTCGCGACTCTTGGCCGACGTGCATGCGCGACTTCGTGCCTCGCGTGCGCGTGCGCTGTTGATTCGCGCCAATCCCGGCGACCGTGCCGTCGGGGGAGGATTCTTGGCGGCGTTCTGCGAGGTGTTGGCGCAGCGTCCGGGGGCGCGCGCCGTGGCGTCGGAGAGTGCGTCGGTGCTGGTGGCGCTGGCTCCAGCGCTTTCGTCTGCGTTTCCGCAGGCCAAACCAGACGCCGCCTCGGGCGAGGACGCGGTGCGCCGGCGTGTCGGCGCGATTCTCGATCTGTTGCGCGCGGTGAGTGATGAGTCGGCGCTGGCCCTGTTCATTGATGATCTGCATTGGGTCGATCCCGAGTCCCGACGCGTGCTTGACGCCGTGACCGCACGCATCGAAGGGGGGCGCGTACTCGTGGTCGTGGCCTCGCGTCCACCGCTGGAGGTGCTCGGCGGCTTCGCGTCGTTGCCGAAGCACGATCTCCCACGCTTCGATGCGCAGCGCATCGCGGAGTTCGTCACGCGGCTTGGTGAGTTGCCGGCTGACACGTGGGCGGTGGACCTCCCCGCGGACCTCTTGGCGACGACACAGGGCATTCCGCTCACGTTGATCGAGGCGCTCCAGCGGCTGATTGAAACGGGAGCCCTCACGCTTACCGCGCATCGCTGGTCGAGCCCGAATCCCGCGCGCATTGGCGAGGTGTTGCGTGAGGGCATGGTGCTCGAGGCACGCCTTCGCTCGCTCGGCAGTGGGGCGCGGGAGCTCTTGGTGCTGCTCGCGACCATTGGGCGGCCCGTTGGTCTCGAGCAGTTGCTGAAGGCGGCGAAGACTGAAGGCGGCACCGAGCCTGAGGTTGAGGATGGTCGCCTTCTGGAACTCGAGCACCGAGGCTTCGCGACGCGTCAGCAGGGCACGGTGAGTGTGGCACACGATGAGATTGCCGCGGCTGCCCTCGTCTCGGCGTCGGCGGCGGATCTCAAAGCGGCGCACGAGCAGTCTGTGACCGTGTTGATGTCCGGCCCCCAGAGTAATGCGGTGCTCAAATTGGCGGTCGAGCACGCGCTCCGCGCCGAAGATCTCACCGCGGCGAGAGGAATCGTACGCCTCTGGATTCGGCGCCAGCGCGAGGCGGGCGACGACGCGGCAGCGACGCGGCTTCTCGCGGAGTTGACCGGCGAAAACTTGCCGGCTCCTGTGCAACGGGAATTGATGCGCACCGTTCCACTGTGGGAGCGGCCGACGCGAGGTGTCGTGAGGCTGGCCGCACTCGCGCTCGCCGCAGTCGTGGGGACGACCGCGTGGTCGGCGACGCGCTCCGAACCGCCGGCGGACATCGAAGTGATCGTGCGGACGGAGGAGGCGCAGCCGAGGTACCTGCGCGTGAATTTGTCCGCGTTCGAAGCGTGGGAGCCTGATGAGCCGATTGTTGCGCAGGAAGTGAATCGGGGTGAGATCCCGGCGGCGCTCGACACCATTCCGAATCTTTTACTCAGGGCCTTCCCCGACGGGTCCGGCTGGCACGGCGCCTCGACTCTTCCGAACAAACTCGGCGGCGAGGTGATGCTCGTGGATCAGGCTGGGCGCGTGACCCTGCCCATGCCATACGACGGCGATGACATCGGCGGTGACGCAAGCCCTGATGGTCGCTTTCTTGTGGTGGGGTCCGCGCGTTGGCACCCGGACACGGATCGCATGAACATTGGGATTCTGGACCGGAGTTCAGGGCGGCTGACCCGATTGATTGCATCGAACGACTACGACGGTGAGGTTTTGTGGAGCCCTGATGGATCGAGAGTCGCGTTCAAGCGGATGTCATTTACTGCCGCCGTCCCGGTGCGGGTCTGCGTCGCGAGCGTCGACGCGGCGGCGGTGCGTTGCGTTTGGCCGGAGCTTGAAGGGCGGAACGCGCAGCCGATCATGTGGCTCGACGACGAACATCTGTTGGTCCGGGCGGAGGGCGCCACTTTGGCGTTGCTCTCCACGACCGATGCGACGATGACTACCGTTGGAAGCGTCGGCGATCTCACCGCGCTTTCTCCGCTGATGTGGCAGTACTCGGCACCCGATGCACTGGGAGCGCGTCAACTGCGATTGGTGCGAGCCCAAGGGCGAGTGATTTCGCGTCCCGTGCTGTTTCGTGGCGCTCCCATTCGCGCAGTCCCGGTGATGATCCGTGCGCACAAACGACCACCGTTCGTGGATCGCGTTCGGGTGGTGCGGCCCTCTGGGGGCGTCGCTGTCGATCAGTCGTGGCAACTTCGACTCGATGCCCTCGACGCTGAAGGGCGCACATTGCGCGCCCATGCCGTGCGCTTTTGGTCGCTCGATGATTCAGTGGCCACTGTCGTGGACGGATTGCTCCGTCCGCGCCGATTGGGGCGGGTCCGCATCGTCGGGACGGTGGGCGGGTGGCGGTCAGACACCGCGACCATCGACATTGTCGCCAGCAGCGCCCGCGATGTGTTGCGCGAGCGCTGGACGGACGACTGGCAGACGCGCTGGCGGCCCTATGGCGAGCCTCGCCCGCGGGTGGGCGACGGCGACGGAGGTCCTGCACTCAATCCGAACGGCAACGGAAAGTATCCGAGTGGCGCGTATTTCCTTCGTGAGTTGCCAGCCGATTCCGGACTCGGAGTGGAAGTGCGTGTCTCCATTCCACTCACGCCGCTCTTTCAGTGGCAGACGCTCTCATTCGAGTTTCTCGAGGGGCTGCCGCTGAGCAAGCTTCGCGGGTGGGATCATACGACCAACGCATTCCCAATCCCTGTGGCTGTTGCGTGCGCGCTGGCCCTCGGTGGTGAGGGGGCCAGTTCACGAGTGATGGTCGGCCTCACCGGTGGATCGGCGGAGCATGCGAGCGTTCCCACGCCGCGTGGGTTGTACGCGGGGGGCTGGCATACGCTTCGCGTGCAGATTTTCCCCGATGGTCGGTGTGGGCTCGCGATAGACGGGAAGGTGTTAGTGCTGACGTCGTCGGCGCGCGCGCTTGCGGCTCCGGTGGTGTTCAATCTGCACGGCCATTCTGTTGAGACGGAGATCTTGGCTGGGCGGCTTGAGCTGTGGACTGGGGTGCGTGGGGGGGTGGATTGGAATGTGGCGGCGTCGGTGAAATCTCCCTAACTACTGACCCCATGTCCAACTTCTCAATGCGAAGCCAGCTCGAACTGGCAACTCGGGCTCGATACGAAGTGTTGGGGGAACTTGGCGCTGGCGGAATGGCGACCGTGTTTCTCGCGCGTGACTTATCGTTGCCACGAACGGTTGCGGTGAAGGTGTTGTCTCCGGCGCTGGCGAATGACGAAGAGACCGTCACTCGCTTTCGGCGCGAGGCGAAGGTAGCGGCCGCGCTCGACCATCCTGGGATTGTCGCCGTGTACGATGTTGGCGAGGATCCGTCGCTCGCGTACTTCGTCATGCAACACATCGACGGGGTGACGCTCGCGAGCCTTCTTGCGACGCGCGGACCGCAGTCTGTCTCTGCCGTCACAGCGGTGGTCGTCGCCGTGGGGCGGGCGCTCCACCATGCGCATGGACGTGGAATCATCCATCGCGATGTCAAGCCGGCCAACCTGATGCGCGAGAACTCTGGGCGTGTCTTCGTCACGGACTTTGGGATCGCCAAGCGCGAAGAGTTGATCGGACTGACCGCGAGCGGTGCAGTCTTTGGCACGCCGGCGTATATGAGTCCCGAGCAGTACAACGGGCTGGCCGCAAGTGCGGCGTCGGACCAGTACTCGCTGGGTGTCGTGGCCTTTGAACTCCTGACTGGTCGGTTGCCGTTCGTCGGCGGGTCGGTGGCCGAGGTGATGGCCGGTCATCTGTACGATCTTCCACCAGACGTTCGGTCGCTTCGAGCCGACGTGCCCTCGCGAATGGCCTTGGCGATTGCGCGGATGCTGGCGAAAGAGCCTGGCGATCGGTTCCGGGACGCACGTGAAGCGGTCGCCGCGGTGGACGGGCGCGAGCGGACCGGGGCGCAGGTGGTGGTCCCGAGCCAATTGGTGCCATCGCCGCAGGCGGAGGGGGCAACGGACGACCTAACGCTTCGGATTCCCCCGCAGCAGGGCCGCGCTACGGAGCCCGACGCGCCGACGGTGCTGATCCGCGCCCGTCCCCGATGGGGAATGATGCTGACGATGTTGGTGCTGGGGGTGCTTTTGCTTTGGGTCACGCTGGGATTCTTCCGCTGAGATTTCCATTTCCATAGGCAGCTCCGGTGGTTGTTGTCTAGGTATTTCGCCGCAAAAGCTGCTTATTTGCTGTACAGATTCCGTTTTCCTAAGAGCCGAATCGAGGTCTGACGCTGTTCCAACGCGGCCTCCTAACGTTTCGGGTGCGCGGCTAGCACTACAGATGCCGTGTCGGACCTCATCCCCCGCTGACGCTTGGCCTTAGAGACCCTCTCCGAATACGGTACCGAGCCTCTCATCGAGCGCCTCCGGCGCGCGACGATTGGGCGGTACGACATTTACGCCGAGCTTGGCTCCGGCGGCATGGCAACGGTTTTTCTCGCGCTTGATCTGGCCTTGGATCGTAAGGTCGCGATCAAGGTGATGTCGCCGACGCTCGCCAACTCGCCGGAAGCGATCGAGCGGTTCCGTCGTGAGGCCCGCGTCGCTGCGGCGCTGAGCCATCCGAACATCATCGGCATATTCGCCGTCGGCGACGCCTCGGATCTCGCCTTCTACGTCATGAAGTTCATCGAAGGACGGTCCCTCGACTCCGTCATACGCGACGAGGGGCAACAGAGCGTCCGATTTGTTCAAGCGGTACTGCAGTACGCCGGCATCGCACTCGAGTACGCCCATAAGCGCGGCGTTGTCCATCGCGACATCAAGCCCGCGAACTTCATGCTCGACATGGATGGCTGGCTCGTGGTGACGGACTTCGGCATCGCGAAGATGGAGGAGGTCCAGAGCCTCACCATGTCGGGAACGCTGGTCGGCACGCCGTTTTACATGAGTCCAGAGCAGTTCAATGGCGCGGCGGTGACGGGGGCCTCGGACCAGTATGCGTTGGGCATTGTGGCGTACGAGTTGCTGACGGGGAAGACGCCCTTCCACGCGGCCACGCTGGCCGAGGTGATGCGTGGACATTTGCTCGACCCGCCGCCGCCCGTCCGTCGCGTGCGGCCCGATGTGCCTGCCGAGATGGAAGCGGGACTCATGCGGATGATGGCGAAGCGTCCTGAGGACCGATTCCCCTCGCTCGGCGACGCGGTGACGGAGTTCGGCTCGATGTTACCGGACGAGGAGAAACTCGTTCGCTCGCAGATCATGACGCTGGCGAAGACGGGAGCGCTCAAACAGCCGCGTATGTCGGTGCCACTGAGCCCAATGCCTGCGCGCGCGCCGAGGCGGCCGAGTGCCGCTGCCACGGCGCCAGCTCCGGCCCCGACGCATGAGCGCCGGACACTGCTTGTGGGGGCCGTAGTTGGCGCCGCGGTGATCGCTATTGGGGCGTATGCCGCGGGGTTGCGACCTGGGAGTCAGCCCGCGGCGCAGCAGCCCGCTGCCTTGGTCGAGGCCACGCCCTCAATCGCACCGCCGACCCTCCCGCCCGCACCTGCGCCAGACTCGGCAATCACGCTCCCTCCGTCTGAGGCGCCCGCGCGAACCACCGCGGTGGTGCCGCCGCCCGTCACCGAACGCAAGCCCGTGCCCAGCGCTCGGCCGGCGCCGGTCACTCAGCGAGCGGTGCGCGCGCCGGTGGACCCAGATCCAATCCCCACCGTCGCGGCCGCCGCGCCGGACACCGCGGTGGCGCCTCCAGTGGTCGAGCCGACGCCGGTACCGCTGCCGCCCGCAGGCCCGGCATACATCAAAATTCGCAGCAATATCCGCGGCGCAGAGCTCTTTGTGAACGGCCGCCTTCACGGCATCATCGGCGACGGACGGACGCGGAGCATTCCCCTTGAGCCAGGCGAGTACCTGATTGAACTCCGTAAAGAGGGCTGCGACAACTGGAGCCGCCGCGTTGTGCTGGTCGCCGACAAGGAGTTGTCCATCGGAACCCAGGCCCCGGTGTGCCCACCGTGAGGCGAATCCGTCTCTTCGCGCTGGGGCTTCTGTTGCTACCCGCGGCCCTACAGTCGCAGACCCCCACGGGACGCTCGCCAACTGAGGTGCTGCTGGTCCAGCTGCGGGAGCTTGTGGATGGCTTCGAGTACACGGGCGCGGTTCAGCTGGGTGCGGCGTCCGCGGACCTGATCTCGCGGATGCGCAAGGATCAGTTAGAGATGTACCTCACGCTGACGGCGGCCGCGTACTTCCCCCCTGACGCCGATTCCTTACAGAATCGTGACCTCGCGCTCCAGAATCTTCAAGCCCTTGTTCGGCTTCGGCCGGACGCACGAATCCCTGTAGAGCTCAGCTGGGACGGACTTGACGCGCTCCTCGACTTCGCGGCGACTCAGGTGTTCTCCGTGGTAGTGCGCCCAGAGCCGTACTACGATCTCTCCGGCTCGGACGAGCGCGGGTTCGTCACCGTTGTTGCGTCACGCCCGACCGACTTTCGCTTGGTCAGCGTCGCGAACGGACGCACGGAAGAGGTCGTACAGGACAGCGTGCGTACCGGAAGTTCCGCAGTCATGGGATTCAGGGTGCACGACGGGGTGCGTCGCCTGCTGTTGCCCGGCGCGAACGAATTCCTCATCATCGCGCGGGACGTCGCGACCAGCGACTCCACCGTCCTTCGTGTTCCGGCGATGGTGACGGGGGAGTCACCGCCCTCGCTGCCGAGTCCGGTCTTCGACTCCACGGTGCTGCTTCCGGTGCGCAAGCCGCCGAATCGCGCCAGCACGATTCGGACGGGCGTGTTTTTCGCTGTGCTGACCGGCGCGATTGCGGTCGCTGCGCGAGCCGAAGAGCCACTGCGATCGAGCTTCACTGTGGACGCCCGTGCCATCGGCGTCAGCGTCGCTTTCATTGGCGCTGCCATAACCGCGGCGGTCCGAGACACTGGGCGTCCCACGCCGCAGAATGTCGTGGCCAACGAACGCCTGCATGCCGAGCATGCGCGGATCGTCGCCGAATCTGCAGCCGAAAATCAGCGTCGGAGCCTGCAATACCGCGCGACGATTCGCACGATGATGGTGATCGATCCATGATGCGGCCGCTACTCGTGGGAGCACTGGCTCTCAACGCCATCGCCGCAGTCGCGCCGCGAAGCCTGGCCGCGCAGGTGACCGCGTCGTCGGAAGCGGCGGCACCCACTGATCCGCGCTGGCAGACCACGCTGGTGTTTGTGGGGCAGTCCGCCTTGGTTCGTGCATCGCTGCTTCAAGGCACGCCGCCTCCTGAGCGCACGGTCGCGCTCCGGGGAATCGACCTCTCCATCCGTCCGCGCCAATTTGGTATCGGCGTGCACGCGCGTTTCGCGCAGTCCTCGCTCGGCGCCGCGGATCTCTCTGTCGCAGAGATTGGTGCTACGCTGGGGGTGCCAGTCTTCTCGCTTGAGGCGACTTTCGCGCAACGTGCCGGGTATTCGCCGAACACCGGACTGATGCACGATGAGTCGTATCCGTATGTTCGCGCCGGGCTTCGGTTCCAGCGGATGCTCGGGACTAGCCGGTTCTCCGTCTTCTTTCGTGGCGCGGCTCTCTTCGGAACGGATGCCTCGCTCGTGGAGCCAGTTGAGGGATGGGATGGTGAGACGCAGGTCGCATGGACCGCGCGGCGCATTCCCCTCCGCGCCATGCTCGGCTACCGCCTTGAGCGCTTCGCGGTGGCCGGAGTGGAGCAAGAGGTCAGCGCGCTCCTCTTCGGCGTCGGCGTGGTCCGAGGCATGCCCCGATGAGCGCACGAACGCGCCGCAAGTGGCTACAGTTGCTCATTGCGCTTGCCGTGGTGAGTTGCACCACCGACGAGCCGACGGGTCCGGTGTTCCGGGTGTCGACGCTGACGATCACCGGTGGAACGCCTGACGGCGTCTTGGTGCGGAACACCGCCGCATCGTTGCAGGTCGAGGTCCGGGCGATCACAGGTGCGCTGTTGACTGGCCGGCCTGTGATATGGAGCACGGCGGATGCTTCTATCGCCATGGTCAACGAGACAGGCGTGGTCACAGCAAAGGGGTTCGGGACGACCACAATCACTGCCGAGTCCGAGGGCCAAACGGCGACGCGTGTAGTTGTGGTGCGCGACGGCTTCATTCCCCCCGCGGCGGGCATCGGATCAAGCACGGCCAGCGCGCTCAACGATTCCGTACGTTTGGTCATGCCGGGGGGAGCCGTCCCCGATACGTTGCGTGCGTTGCACGTTCGCGCGGTCGCTGCGACTCCAGCGGATGCTCGGCTCCTCAAGGCGTACGAGTTCGGTCCATCCGGCAGTCAGTTCAACGCGCCGCTGACACTGCGCATTCGATACGATCCGACCGCAGTCACGCCGGCCCGCGAACGCGCGCAGCTCCGCATCTTCGAGGTCGAGGGGAGCGTGTGGACCGAGATTGCCGGCGGGTCAGTGGACACGGTGGCCCACGAAGTGATCGCGCCGATCTCCCACTTCTCGCAGTACGCGGTGCTTCGACGGGCGACGCCGACGAAGGTACTCACAGAGGCGTGGAGCGCTCCTTCGCCGCTGTACTCCGGCGTCGCCATCGGCGGTGTCAAAACCGTCACCGTACGCGACGCGCTGGATCGCCCCGTACCGCGCGCCATCGTGCGGTTTACGGTCACCGCGGGGAGCGGCACGATTTTGGGACCAGACACCGCGACGACGGACGCGCAGGGGCGAGTGACTTTCGGCGGCACCTGGCGCTCCGGCCCATCTCCCGCGGCCAATGTGCTTGCTGCCACCGTGGACGACTACCCCAGCGCGACCGCCGGGCTCTTCGCCGTCAACGTCGTGTTGCGGCCCGCTCTGATCATCGTGGACGTCGACTCCGTGCTTCGCACCGGCACCGCCGCCAGCGTCACGCCAGCGCCCTGGACGGTGCAGGTCACCAATGGCGGAGAGGTGGCACTCACCGGTCTCTCAGTTGGGACCATTACGTATAGTGCGGGTGCCAGCGACTGGCTCAGTGCGAGTTTCGACGGCGGGGCGACCGTTGCCCCTGCTGCCCTGACGCTCACGCCGAACATCAGCGCCCGCCGAGAGGGAACGTACACGGCACGCGTGCCCGTGCTCTCCGCGGTTCCCGGCGTTGCGCCGGTCACGCTGACCTACGCGATGACGCTCGCGCAGGCACCTCCTGTCGCGCTCTCTATCCAGAATGCGCCGGGGGATGCCGTCTCGGGCGAAGCGCTCACCGTCCAGCCGGTGATCCGCATTGCCGATGCCTTTGGAGATCGTGTGACTGGAGCCGCGATTCCCGTGAGAGTGTCCGTGTCGTGCACGGGTGCCTGCGCGGCGACGCTGCGAGGCGATACGATCATCACCGCGGTCGATGGCGTCGCCAACTTCACCAACCTACGGCTCGACGGATACGGACCGAGCGAGTTGACGTTCAGCGCAGTAGGCCTCTCCCCCACAACCCAGACCGCGCGCCCGATTGTTCAACAGCCGCGCACGCTCGCGATGGTCACGCAACCGAGCGGTGCGATTGAGAATCGCGTGTTGGCAACGCAACCCGTGCTACAAGTCCTCGATGCGGCGGGAATCCGCGTGCGGGGAAGCATGGACGTGGTCGTCGCCTCTCTCGCCACAGGCAATGGTGCGCTGATCGGTACCGTCACGCGCGGTGCTGTGGACGGGATCGTCACCTTCACCAACGTTGGCATTAGCCTGTCTTCTGTAGGGGCGAGCATTCGCTTTACGCAGTCGTCGAATAGCGCGCAGGTGGTGTCCTCCAGCTTCAACGTGCTCTCGCCGGCGCGCGTCCAGCTCTCGACCGATTCGCTGGATATCCTCGGCACCGCCGCCGGAGCGCAGCCCTCCGTGGTTGCGGTGAGTGTGGGGAATGCCGGGCAGCAGGCCCTCACTGGCCTTTCCGCAGGTCCGATCGCGTACGGCGTCGGTGCGACAGGATGGCTCACCGCCGCGTTCTCGGCGGGGAACACCGTTGCACCGACCACGCTGTCGCTCACCCCCGTGACGACCGGGATCAAGCAGGGCGCGTACACCGCCCGGGTACCCGTGACCTCGGCGGTGTCTGGCGCGATTCCCGACACGATCGTCGTGGTTCTGCGACTCGCGCAGGCGCCTGCTGTGCGTGTTGCCGTCGTGACGCCTATCGCGGGCGCGGTCAGCGGACTCACGGTCGCACAGCAACCAGTAGTCCGCATCTTGGACTTCTTCGGTGATCAGGTGCTCGGCTCGACGGCTCCGGTCACCTTGCGGCGCGTCTCGACCAACTGCCCCGCGCCCTGCGCAGTCCTCGGCGACACGACAATCACCGCAGTGAACGGTGTGGCGACCTTCACCGGCCTGCGTCTCGATGGCTACGGTCCGGTCACCTTCGAGGTCACCTCCCCTGCGCTCGCGTCCGCGATTCTGCCAACTATCTCGATCACGCAACAGGAGGTTACGCTCTCGATTGTCACGCAGCCGAGCGGCGCGATTGCAAACGCGGCGCTCGCCACGCAGCCGGTGCTGCAAGTACTCGATGCGGCGGGGATTCGTGTTCGCGGAAGCTCGGCGACGGTCGGCGCAACGCTTGCGTCGGGAACAGGGGCGTTAGTGGGCGCGACTTCGGTCGCCGCGATTGATGGAGTGATCACCTATGACGGGCTCGGTGTGAACCAGCCTTCTGTTGCCGCGACTATCCGCTTCACGCAAGCGACGAATGGTGCGCAGGTAGTTTCATCTGCCTTCAGTGTGCTCAGCCCGGCGGCCATTGTGCTCTCCGCCGACTCACTGGATATGCAGGCGACCGCCGCAGGTGCTTCTCCAACGCCAGTGCAAGTCACGCTCACGAATGGTGGCCAGCAGGCGATCACCGGACTCTCCCTCGGACCAATCAGCTACGGACCGGGCGCGAGCACCTGGCTCACCGCCAACTTTGTCGGGGGAGTGAGTAGCGCGCCGACGACCGTGGTGCTCACGCCCAATTCGACTGGCGTTAAGGCAGGCGTCTACCTCGCACGCGTGCCAGTGCAGTCATCGGTCGCCAACACCCCCGCAGATACCATAGTGGTCGTGCTCCGTATGGCGCAGGCGCCCGCCGTGCGTTTGACGGTGATGACGGCGCTTGCTGGCGCGACGAGCGGTGCCGCTGCGACACAACAGCCCATCGTGCGCATCGAGGACGCTTTTGGTGATCGCGTCGTTGGCGCCAGCGTGCCGGTGACGATGCGGCGGGTCGCGGTCTCATGCCCAGAGGAGTGCAGTTCCAGCATCGTCGGTGACACAGTAGTGACGTCGGTGGACGGCATCACCACCTTCGCCGGATTGCGGCTCGATGGCTTTGGCCCGATCGCGTTCGAGTTCACCGCATCGGGGCTCACGTCAGCTAGTCACCCGACGGTCACCCTTCAACAGCAAGCGACCGCGCTGCAGATTGTGACACAGCCGAACGGCGCGACGGAGAACGTCGCGTTCACGGTGCAGCCGGCGGTGCATGTAGTGGACGCCGCTGGCCTGCGCGTGCGTGGCAGCACTGATTCCGTCACCACGACGTTGGTCCTCGGCACAGGCGCGCTGAGTGGCACGACCGAACGCGCGGCCGTCAACGGAGTGGTGGCTTTCACCGGGCTCGCAATCTCCCAGTACAATGCCGCCGCGCAGTTGCGGTTCACGTTGGCCTCCACGGGATCAAGCGCCCTCTCGACATCGTTCACCGTCGCGTCGGTCGTCGCGACCTTAAACGTATCCCCAGACACGCTACGCTTGGCCAGCCTTGGAGCGCAGTCTGTGTTGGCTGTTGATGCACGCGACGCAGGTGGGGCGGTCGTCGCCGCTCCGAAGCTAGCGTGGCGAGCGCTCAACGTGGCTGTTGCCACGGTGGATTC
>CAYUMN010000085.1:4727-12982 GCA_964445835.1 uncultured Gemmatimonas sp. | reverse complement strand
ATCCGATGCACCACCGTGTAGCGACGCAGCGGGCGGGGATCGAATGACCGGTGCACGATCCGCCGATTCACGAGCACCCTGGTATGGCGCGTCGAGACATAGATGGGAGAGATCACCACCCACGGGCGCGACACCACGACCCAGCTCGGGCCACTCGCGTACCACCCGTGGTAATAGACGCCTGGGCCCCACCAATCGAAGTCGTAGCTGAGCCACGAGCCGATCGGATAGCCCATGCCCCACGACCAGTACGCAGGGTGCGCGCGCGAGACATACACCGGGCGGAAGTAGACGACTGCGGGGTCATAGGTCGGCACGTAGATCACGCGCGGCTCCGCCGGCTCGATCCGAATGACCTGGCGCTCCTCCACAACTTTCTGCTGCGCGGTGCTCTCGAGGTTGCCCTGTGCCTGTGCCATCTGGCGCAGTTGCTGCACGGCGGCCATCACGTCCTTCGGTTGCTCGACGTAGGCCTGACCGAGGGCGATGGTCCATTCCTCGCCATCTGCCATAAGGTTGAGGACCGGCGGGTAGTGCGCGACTGCCCGGACGCTGATGTTCCATGGCTGGTCGTCCAGGCCATCCGTGCCGTTGCGACGCACGTAGGCGGCCGCCGC
Organism: uncultured Gemmatimonas sp.; assembly: GCA_964445835.1. Lineage (GTDB taxonomy): Bacteria > Gemmatimonadota > Gemmatimonadetes > Gemmatimonadales > Gemmatimonadaceae > Pseudogemmatithrix. The sequence goes on along the minus strand of CAYUMN010000085.1, from coordinate 12,365 downwards.
GGCGATCTCCTCTGGGTAGGTCGCGGCGACAAGGACCTGCGCGAGAATCGGGTCCGGGTACAGCGCGATCGGCGCCAGGAGATTCTCTAACTCCTCCGCCGTCCACGCCTCCGCTGGGGCCGGAATCGCTGCGGGCTCCTGCGCGTCGAGCGGGCGGGCGAAGGAGAGAGCGCCACTCGCAAGGACGAGGGCGAGGCTGAATCCAACGAGGTGCCGCATAGGATACTCCTCCTGGGGGCGCGATCACGCTGCCGCGCGTTGGAACGTCGTACCCGCACTCCGGCACTTGTTCCGTCGGGTTCCGGGACGGCTTTCCACTGGGAAAGTGCTCGTGTGACACTCCGACACGCTAGTGTCCGTAGGAGAGGACGGACCCCCATCAGGAGTAGCGCGTGGAAGAGATCAAAGTCAGCGGGGCGAAGCTCGTGGAGAAACTGAGGTCGCTCGTCAAGGAGGGGACTGTCCGGCGGGTGGTCCTGCGGAACCCACAGGGGCGCGTCCTCCTTGACGTGCCGCTCAACGCGGGGCTGGCCGCGTCGGTACTGTTGCCCTTTTGGGCGGCGGTGGCGAGCGTCGCGGTCCTCGCGACGGACTTCACGATCCAAGTGGAGCGGGATCCGGGGACGAACGTCACGAAGTAGGGGATTCTCGCTGGCGAATCGGCGCTCATACCGCCATCGTACTGATATGCGCATGGCCTTCGGAATTCGCCCTCGTGCCGCCCTCGGCGCGCTCTGCCTCGCACTGTCCACTGCGGCGTGCGGAGACGAGACCGCGCTCTCCACTACGCTCGACACGGTCGGGACGCAGTTCGACGTGGCGACCGCCCAAGCGGGATTCAACGTGACCGCCGTGCGCAGCTTCGCGGCGATGGGTCCCCGGATGGAAGTCGCACTGGCGGGCTTCGGGGCGACGCTTCGCACCACGGGATCCACGGCCAGCCTTCTGCCGCTGTTAGCGTGGGGCAAGACCTTCGTGTGGGATGTGCCGAGCCTCCGATACGTCGAGTCGGCGCGCACGGGGGCGCCCTCCGCAGGCGCGCGATTTATCCTCTACAGCGTTACCGGTGCGTCCTCACTCCCCACCGTGCCGTTGGTGGAACAGGGCTACACGGACATCACCCGCAACCAGAACACTGCCACCGTCACGGTGGTCCAGACGGGGGGCGTCACGGTCATGAGTTATGACCTGACCACCGGCGGGACGCCGACCACGCCGACCTACATCATTGAGGGAACGGCCGGCACGGGCGCATCGCTCACGAGCTTTGATCTGTCGGTCGCCGTGGCGTCCGCGACGGGAAACCTCACGCAGACGTGGCGGACGGCGACGGCCTCGCGCGGCCTGGCCACCACGGTGCAGTTGGCCGAGGGACCGGCGAGCACGACCGTCGGTGCCACGATGCGGGCTGGCGTCCGCAAGATGGAGATCGGCGGCACCTTGGGCTCCACTGGGGCGGGTGCCCTTCCGGTGAAGGTCGGCGGCAAGCTCTATGGCCGCGTGCTGCTCTCCGGCGGAACGCCTGGCACGATGACGATCACGAGTCCACTTGGTGCGCCGCTCGGTGCCGCCGAAGCCACGGCGATCGGCGCGACGTACACTTGGTTCGCCAGTTCGTACACGAGGCTCACGCTGTTCCTTGCGCCATTGTACACCGTGCTGGACGTCGACCCGCCGGTGTGACTCCCGCCGCGAGGGCGGAGTCGCCTTTAACAGCGTGGCGGAGCGTGATGTGGGTCACTCGCGATTTTGCATCCCTACGCGCATCTTGTGAGTAGACATCAACCCTACGGCGTTCGTTGTCGTCGGCGTGTTGCTTATTCCCTTCAGACCAGGTGGAACCATGTTGACATTCCCCCGCATCAGAGCCCTCTCCACGCTGATGCTAACGGCCTTCGCCATCAGCGCCTGCGCCGAAGCCACGTCCCTGCCGACCACGCTCGACCCGATTGAGATGCAGGGCGACATCGCTGCGCAGCAGGCCGCGTTCGACACGCCGGCCACCAATGCGTTCACCGAGATGGGATACGAGATCGACTTTGCGCTCGCCTCGATCGGTGGCATCGCCGTCAACCTCCCGATGCAGATGCTGCGTGACGGCGCCCAGCGTCCGGTGATGGATCAGCGCGACCGTATCATCTCGATGCTTGAGGATGAGACGACGACGTCGAGCGCGATTCCCCTCTCGGCGCTCGGCAAGACCTTCGTGTGGAATGCCACGACGAACAGGTATGACATCTCGGCGCGCACCGGTGCGCCGTTGAACGGCGTGCGCTTTGTGCTCTACACCTACAGCGACGTGACCTTCTCGTTCGCCGAACCGTTGGTGGAAGTCGGCTACGCCGAGTTCATCCGCACGGCCAACACCGCGACCGCGCGGGTGTTCAACGGCAGCACGAAGGTGGTGGACTACACGGTGACGGTCGGTGGGACCGCGAACTTCCCGACGGTCGCCATGACGGGCTTCGCCGGCACGGGGGCGAATCTCACGAACTTCACCCTCGCGTTCGGTGTCTCGGCGAGCACCGGGAACGTGACGACAACTTGGCGCACCGACATGCCGTCGCGCGGCTTGACGACGCGAGTTGCCATGGCCATTGGCGCGACGAGCATGAACTTCAGCGCGGTGATCCGTCGTGGCCTACGCAAGGTGGAGATGGCGGGCACCTTCAGCGGCTTCGGCAATGGTGACAGCATCGGCACCTCGACGCTCAACGTCAAAGTCGGCGATAAGCTCTTTGCGCGCATCGCCGTCGCCATGGATGACGTGACGGTCACAGATCCCGATGGAGCGCCGCTCACGGCGGCAGATGAGGCGACTCTCGAGAGCATCTTCGAGTGGTTCGAGAGCGCGATGTCGGCGCCCGATGATCTGCTGGCCCCGATGTTCACGCTGCTCGACTTTTCCTTCTAGCAGGGTTCGAACCGCGGTACAGCAGGGAGATGCCCCCGGGACCGACAGGTCCCGGGGGCATCGCGCGTTCACGCGCGACGGAGGGAGAAACCGTTCGGTCAGCGCGGACGTAGGCGAGGGTGGCTTCAAACCATTTGAGGCAGTGGCGTGTCACACTCGCGTCCCCGCTTCGCAGTCTCTCCAGCCCTTGTCCGATGCGCCACCTCACGCTCGCCGTCCGGATGTTGCTCAAGACGCCATTTGTGTCGACGGTGGCCATTCTGTCGTTGGCGCTCGGGATCGGCGCGAACGCGGCCATCTTCTCGATGTTCGATCAACTGCTCCTGCGCGCCCTTCCAGTGCCCGCGGCGGAGACGTTGGTCAATCTCACGGCACCGGGGCCGAAGCCCGGAAGCAGCTCGTCCAATTCGGCCGGCGGCTCCGACGAGGTCTGGTCGTATCCGATGTTCCGCGATCTGGAGCGTGGCCAGACGGGACTCGCGGGAATCGCCGCGCACCGGCTGTTCGGGGCGAGTCTCGGGATCGACAACGAGCCGAGCACGGGTGAGGGAGTCTGGGTCTCGGGGGGATACTTCCGGACGCTGGGCGTGCTGCCAGCCCTCGGACGCCTCCTCGGCCCCGACGATGACCGGGTGATCGGGGCGCACGATGTCGTGGTCATCAGTGACGCGCTGTGGCGCGACCGCTTCGGCGCCCGCGCCGATGTGATCGGCCGGACGATGATAGTGAACGGCCGTTCGATGGAAATCGTCGGGGTCACCCCGAAGGGCTTTCAGGGGACGACGGTCGGATCGGGTCCGCTCGTGTACGTTCCCCTCAGCATGCGTGGGGCGTTCTCGTCCACGCCGTTCCTCGGATTCGAGCAACGCCGAACCTACTGGCTCTATGTGTTCGGGCGGCTCGCGCCAGGCAGCAGCGGCGAGCAAGCATCCGCCGCGCTGAATGCCGTCTTTCGTCCGATCATTGCCGATGTCGAGGCACCGCTCCAGGAGGGAATGAGCGACGTGACGATGGAGCGGTTCAAGGCAAAGCAGGTCGTGGTCGCGCCGGGAGCGAGGGGACAGAGCAGTATCCATCGTGAGGCGCGGACTCCACTCCTGATGCTCTTCGCGATCACAGGTACGGTGTTGCTGATCGCGTGTGCGAACATCGCGAACCTCCTGCTGGCCCGCGGGGCGGGGCGCGCGACGGAGATGGGGGTGCGCCTCGCGTTGGGTGCGACGCGCCGCCACCTGCTGACACAGCTCCTCACGGAGTCCGTGATCCTCGCGCTCGCGGGAGGCCTTGTGAGCCTCGTTGTCGCCCAATGGACGATGACCGGAATTGCGGCGCTCCTGCCGCCGGAGGCATCGCAGACGATGTCGTTCAGTCTGAGCGGCAGCGTCATCTGGTTCTCCGCGGCCCTCGCGGTCGCGACCGGTCTCGTGTTCGGGATGTTCCCCGCGTTGCACAGCACGCGTGCGGACCTGATCTCGACCATCCGTGCCGGTGCCGGACAGATTGCCGGCGGGCGTGCCGCCGCGCGCTTCCGCGCCGCGCTCGTGACGGTGCAGATCGCGCTCTCCATGGCCTTGCTCGTCTCGGCCGGACTCTTCTTGAAGAGTCTGGCGAACATCTCACGGGTGGACATTGGTGTGCAGGTCGAAGACATGCTGACCTTCGCCATCGCGCCCGGGCGTGTCGGTTACGACACGCTCCGGTCGGCCGTGTTGAATCGCCGGGTGGAGGAAGAACTCGCGGCGATTCCCGGCGTCACGGGGGTGACCTCGTCGATGGTGCCGCTCCTCGCCGGCAACAATTGGAGTAATGACGTGCGTGTGCAGGGCTTTGTCTGCGAGGCCGATACCGACTGCAACTCCAGCCTCAATGAGGTGGGGCCCGACTACTTCAAGGTGCTCGGCATCCCGCTGGCATCGGGGCGCGACATCAGCGCGTCCGATATCGCAGGCGCCACTCGCGTGGTCGTGGTGAACGAAGCCTTCGCCAAGAAGTTCGACCTCGGGACCGATGCGGTCGGGAAGTTCATGGGGCGCAGCGGTGACAGCGGCGACTCGCTGAACCTGTTGATCGTCGGCGTCGTACCGAACTTCGGGTACTCGTCCGTGAAGGACACAGTCCCGCCCGTGTTCTACACGCCCTGGCGGCAGAACACGGGCATCAGTTCGATGCACTTCTATGTGCGCACCTCATTGCCACCGGAACAACTGCTCCCGCAGATTCCTGCACTGCTCAAGCGCCTCGAGCCGTCCCTCCCAGTGGAGGAGTTGAGGACGATGCCGCAACAGGTCCGTGAGAACATCTTCCTCGACCGGATGATCAGTACCCTTTCGGCGAGCTTCGCCTTGCTGGCGACGCTGCTGGCGGGGGTGGGACTCTACGGCGTCCTCTCCTATTCCGTGGCCCAGCGCACCCGTGAGATCGGCGTACGGATGGCGCTCGGCGCGGGCAGCGCGAACGTGCAGCGGATGGTCTTGAAGCAGGTCGGTGTGATGGTGCTGATCGGCGGCGTCGTGGGCATCGCCGCGGCGTTAGCGATCGGCCGCCTGGCGCGGTCGCTGCTCTATCAACTCGAAGGGCATGACCCGCTCGTGTTCAGCCTCGCGATCCTGTTGCTCGCGGCGGTGGCGTTCACGGCGGGGCTGATTCCCGCGCGTCGGGCCTCCCGTGTGGATCCAATGCAAGCGCTGCGTTACGACTGAACCGACGGCACTCTCCCACGGACGGATTGATGGATATCGCTCGCGCTCCACAAAAGAAGACCGGTCGGACTCTCGCAATCGCCGCTGGCGTGATCGCGGTGGTCCTCACCTCGATTGCCTTGTCACGGCTCGATACGGCGGTCCCGACGATCGCGCGGGCGGGCGTGCTTCTCGACTCCGTCCGTCGGGGCGATGTCGTACGCGAGGTTCGCGGGCCCGGGACGCTGGTACCGGAACAGATTCGCTGGATCACCGCGCAGGCCTCAGCGCGGGTCGAGCGGCTGGCGTCGGAGTCGGGCAGTAGCCTGCGGAGTGGCGATCTCATTCTCGAGCTATCGAACCCCGATCTGCAGATTCAGACGATGCAGGCCGAGCAGCAGGTTCGTCAGGCGCAGATCGATCTGCTGAATCTTCGGACGAACCTGCGGAGCCAGTTGTTGTCGCAGGAGGGAATCGTGGCGAGCATGCGCACGCAGTTCGTGAGTGCGACACAGGAGGCCGAGGCGGCGGACTCGCTGGTGCGTCGCGATCTGATCTCGGGGTTCGACCTACGAAACCGCCGGGCCGCGGCGGAGGAGTTCACAACGCGGCTACGGATCGAGCAGGAACGGCTTCAACTGATGGCGCAGGCGATCGACAGTCAGATCGCCGTGCAGGCGGGGCAGGTGGAGCAGCTGCAGGCGATTGCCGCCAATCAGCAAACACGCCTGCGATCGTTGCAGGTGCGTTCCCCCGACGCTGGCGTGCTGCAGGAGCTCACGCTCCAGCTCGGTCAGTGGGTTCCGGAGGGGACGACCCTCGCGAAAGTCGTGCAGCCGGGCCGGCTGAAGGCGGTGCTGCGCATTCCCGAATCACAGGCCAAGGATGTGGCCATCGGACAGCCGGCGATGGTGGACACTCGCAACGGGATCGTGCGCGGTCGGGTCGCGCGAAAGGACCCCTCGGCGGTCGGCGGGACGGTCACGGTCGACGTGATGCTCGAGGGCGCATTGCCGCCGGGTGCGGTGCCAGACCTGAGCGTCGATGGGACAATCGAGATTCAGAAGATGACGAACATCCTCTTCACTGGGCGGCCGGCCTTTGGGCCCGGCTCGGGTACGGCGGGGATGTTCCGGATGGAGCCGAATGGGGACTACGCGGTTCGCGTCTCGGTGGAGCTGGGACGAAGTTCGGTCAACACGATCGAAATTCTGCGGGGACTGGAAGTCGGAGACCGTGTGGTGCTGTCGGACATGACCCAGTACGCGAACGTAGATCGCGTGCGCATCAAGTGAGAGCGACCCAATGTCAGCGTTGATTCGGATGTCCGGTATCAAGAAGGTCTTTTATACCGATGAAGTGGAGACGCACGCGCTCGCGGATGTGCACTTCGAGATCGCCAAAGGAGAGTACGTCGCCATTTCCGGTCCCTCCGGCTGCGGCAAAACGACGCTGCTCTCGATCCTCGGCCTGCTCGACACGCCGAGCGGTGGCGAGTATGAGCTGGCGGGCCAGCCGGTGGCGAATCTCGCGCCGGCCGCCCGTGCGCAGGTCCGCAATCGGCAGATCGGCTTCATCTTCCAAGCCTTCAACTTGATCGGCGACCTCACCGTGTTCGAGAACGTCGAGCTCCCGCTCACGTATCGCGACATGAGCGCGGCGGAGCGGAAGGATCGTGTGCATCGCGCGCTTGAGCGGGTGGGGATGAGCCATCGGGCGAAGCACTTTCCGATGCAGCTGTCGGGTGGACAGCAGCAACGCGTGGCGGTGGCGCGTGCCGTCGCGGGAGATCCGGCGATCCTGCTGGCCGACGAACCGACCGGGAACCTCGATTCCAAGAATGGCGAAGCGGTGATGGCCCTGTTGCAGGAACTGCATCAGGCGGGGAGCACGATCTGCATGGTGACCCACGACGCGCGCTACGCGCAGCACGCGGACCGCGAAGTGCATCTGTTCGATGGCAAGGTCGATGATACCGGCGGGCTGGCGATCGTGGCGTGAAATCGGAGGCATGCCCTCGCCGCCGTATCCCGGTTGCGGGAGCGG
>CAYUMN010000085.1:2327-4627 GCA_964445835.1 uncultured Gemmatimonas sp. | reverse complement strand
CGGTTGCGGGAGCGGACTCGGGGGGCGCATCTTCGCTGTGGCGAAGTTGCGCTCCCCTTTTTGTCGAGGTCGTCGGATGGTTCGCTCTGTGCGCTCTATGTTCTCGAGGCTCCCCATGCTCCGCTCCGTGCTTGTCGCGTTGACACTGCTTGCGCTGATCAGGCCCGGATCGGTCGAGGCACAGCGGTTGATCCCGCCGAGCGCATCGGCGCAGAGCGAGCTGCGGGATTCGCTTTCGCTCTACTCGTCGGACCGCGGGGCACTGCTGCGGCGCTGGAGTGTCCCCTACTCGCCAGTGCGGAGCGCACGGCTGAAGGAGTTCCATACCATCTGGCGCGCGCGGCTCGCGCGCATGGACTTCGAGGGACTCTCGCAGGAGGGTCGCATTGACTACGTCCTCCTCGACAGCCGCCTGCGGCAGGAGCTCGACCAACTGCAGCGCGACGAACGGCTCGCGGCGGAAATGCGTCCATTCGTCCCGTTCGCGCCCGTCATCACGGGGTTCGAGGAGGCGCGTCGCCGCTTCGAGACGCCGGACGGACAGGTGACCGCTCGGGCGCTCGCCGATATGGCGAATCAGATCGATTCCCTGGCGCGCGCCGTGCGGGCGCGGGCGCTGCAGACGGCGCAGATGCCGCGTGCGGAACGGATTGTCGGGCTGCGTACGATTGAGTTCCTCGGCGATCTGCAGACCCAGATGCGGAACTGGTATCGCTTTTCATCCGGCTATGATCCCTCCTTCTCCTGGTGGACCGAGGATCCGTTCCGCCGCGTGAACGACGGGCTTGGGAACTACACCAAGGCGATTCGCGAGGTGATTGTTGGGCAGAAGACCGGCGAGGAGGAGCCGATCATCGGCGATCCGATCGGTGCAAGCGGCGTGACCGCGGACCTCGGCTTCGAGTTCATCAGCTACACGCCGCAGGAACTGCTGGCCATTGCCGAGAAGGAGTTCGCGTGGATTGAGGCAGAGCAGAAGAAGGCGGCGCGTGAGATGGGCTTTGGTGAAGACTGGCGTGCCGCACTGGAGAAGGTGAAGCAGGCCTTCGTGCCGCCGGGGCAGCAGCCGGCGATGGTACGCGACCTCGCGCGCTACTCGGTGAAGTTCGTGACGGATCGCGATCTCGTGACCGTGCCACCGCTCGCCGATGAGATCTGGCGCATGGAGATGATGCCGCCGCGGCAACAGCTGGTGTCGCCGTTCTTCTTGGGGGGCGAGGTCATTCAGGTCGCGTACCCGACCGATTCAATGCAGCACGACGACAAGCTCATGGCGATGCGTGGCAACAATCCGCACTTCTCGCTCGCCACCGTGCATCACGAGTTGATTCCCGGGCACCATCTGCAGGGCTTCATGACGCAGCGTTACAACCCGCATCGCGGGATGTTCAGCACGCCCTTCTGGGGTGAGGGGTGGGCGCTGTGGTGGGAGATGCTCCTCTGGGATCAGGGCTTCGCGCCCACGCCACAGGACCGCATGGGGATGCTCTTCTGGCGCTCGCACCGTGCGGCGCGCATCATCTTCTCCCTGCGCTTTCACCTCGGCACCATGACGCCGCAGGAGGCGGTGGATCTTCTCGTGAATCGCGTCGGGCACGAGCGCGCGAACGCGGAAGCCGAGGTGCGTCGCTCATTCAACGGCACCTACTCGCCAATGTACCAGGCGGCATATATGCTTGGCGGGCTTCAGTTCCGCGCACTGCATCGCGAAGTCGTTGAGACGGGACGGATGTCGAACAAGGAGTTCCACGACGCGATCCTGCAGGGTGGACGGATGCCGGTGGAACTCGTGCGCGCGCGGATGCTCAGCGTGCCGCTGACGCGCGACTACAAGGCGAGCTGGCGCTTTTATCCGGAGCGGTGAGGCGCACGATTCGTGCGCGAGTGACTCGTGCGCGCGTGACTCGTGCGCGCGTGACTACCGTGGGCGCGACGGCAGGGTGTCGATCCGGATCTCGCTCAGGGCAGCGGGGTCCGGATCGAGCATTTCCGGGCCGGCTGGCATCCCAGTGAGCCGCAGGAGGTACGCAGTCACCTGACCGTATTCCTCAGGGGTAAGGCTCCCGGGGTCGGTTTGCGGCATCTCGCGCCGCACGTACGTCATAAGGAGACTGAGCGGCTTGCCGTGCCACTTTGCGTAAAAACCGACCGTGCGCTCCCAGTTGGGAACGTGACAGGTCTGACAGACCTCGACAAAGAGGACGGCGCCGGACGCGGCCTGTGGCGCGGTGTACACGCCGTCGGCCGTGGTACGATCGGCACGGGGACCACCAGCGATAGTACGATCGGTGGCGGTACGA
>CAYUMN010000085.1:0-2227 GCA_964445835.1 uncultured Gemmatimonas sp. | reverse complement strand
GTACGATCGGTGGCGGTACGACCGACGTATGTGCTGAGCGGGCCAGCGAGAACCAGAAGGAGCAGGGCGACGAACACGGGCATGGGACGTAAGATACATGGACCTCCAACCCGTCCTCCGCCTGTGACAGTTGACTCTGCTGCGCTCCTCGAAGCGCTACCCGTCTCGATCACCGACGTCGAGACTGCCGCGACGCGACTCCGCCCGTACCTCGCACCCACACCGATGCGTTCGTATCCGCTGCTGGACGCGGACGTGGGGCATGGCATTGCCGTGCTGGTGAAGCACGAGAATCATCAGCCGACGCAGAGCTTCAAGATCCGGAACGGGCTCAATGCGGTGCTCTCGCGCTCGCTCGAGGAGCGGGCGCGCGGGGGCATCGGGGCGAGCACCGGGAATCACGGACTCGGCATCGCTTACGCCGGACGCCTGACGGGGATGCCGATCACCGTGTGCGTTCCACTGGGCAACAATCCAGAGAAGAACGCTGCCATCCGTGGACTCGGCGCAACGTTGGTGGAGGAAGGCGCGGCCTACGACGAGACAATTCGTGCGTGCGCGCGGATTCGCGACGAGCGGGGACTCGTGCTGTTGCATTCGACCAATGACGTGCATGTGATTGCCGGCGCAGGAACGATGACGCTGGAGATGCTGGAGCAGGAACCGGCGCTGGACGCCCTGATCATCGCCCTCGGTGGCGGATCGCAGGCCGTCGGCGCGATGGCGGTCGCGGCGGCGATGCGCCCGTCGCTCAAGGTGTATGCGGTGGGCGCGACTGAAGCACCGGCGCAGTACGAGAGTTGGGTGCGGGGTGAGCAACTCACCGGACGCCCTGCGGCGACCTTCGCCGAGGGAATCGCGACAGGTTCGGCGTATCCGATCACGTTTCCCGCGCTCCGGGCTGGGCTCTCGGGGTTCGTGCAGGTCTCGGAGGAGGAGATGTACGGTGCGGTGCGCGACTTGATTCGGTACACCGGGAATCTCCCCGAGGGCGCGGCGGCGGCCGGGCTGGCTGGACTGCGTCGCTTGGCGCCGCAGCTCGCGGGACAGCGCGTCGGCATCGTGATGTGCGGTGGGAACCTCAGCTTGCGCGCGTTGGAACGGGCGTTGCGCCAGTAAGCGACAATCTCGTGGCGGCGCCTCCTATCTCGCGCTACTTGAAACGAATGCCGTTCGGCGCAATCGCACCCTTCGTCGGGACAAAGGGTTGTTCGGCGGGCTTGGCAGGCGCCCCTCTCGGCGTTGCGCCCTTCGCACCATGCGGGCGTGGATGTTCGCTCCCACGTTCGCTCCCACGTTCGCTCCCACGTTCGCTCCCACGTGACCTCCCACCCTCTGGCTTCGCTCCACCGAGCCCACCATCGCTCTTCATGCTCAGCGCAATGCGATTGCGCGGCAAGTCCACGCTCTGCACGGTGACCTTTACCTTCTGTCCGACCTTGACCACTTCATTCGCATCGCGCACGTACCGGTCCGCGAGCTGGCTCACATGCACCAGTCCATCCTGATGCACGCCAATGTCCACGAACGCGCCGAAGGCGACGATGTTGGTCACGACGCCCTCGAGGACCATCCCTGGGTGTAAGTCGCTCGGTTTCTGCAGATCCTCGCGAAAGGCCGGCGGCTCGAACGCCGAACGCGGGTCGCGGCCTGGCTTCTTCAACTCGGCGACGATGTCGCGCAGCGTGGGCATCCCGACGTCGTCGCTGACATATTGCGCGAGCGCAATGCGATCAACGAGCGACTCGTCGCCGAGGAAGGCACTGACTGCCACGTCGAGATCCTTGGCCATGCGCTCGACCAGCGCGTAGCGCTCCGGATGCACCGCACTGCCATCCAGCGGATGCGAGCCGCCGCGGACGCGAAGAAATCCCGCCGCCTGCTCGAACGCCTTGGCGCCCAATCGCGGGACTTCCTTCAAGTCGGCGCGCGAGCGGATCCCGCCCTGCTGGTCGCGGAGCACCACGATGCTCTGCGCCAGCGTTGGACCGATGCCGGCGACGTAGCCGAGCAGCGCCGCCGAGGCGGTGTTCAACTCTACGCCAACACGATTGACGCAGCTCATGACAACGTCGTCGAGACGTTGCTTGAGTTTTGCCTGATGGACGTCGTGCTGGTACTGCCCAACGCCGATGCTCTTGGGGTCGATCTTCACAAGTTCGGCGAGGGGATCCTGCAAGCGGCGGGCAATGGAGACGGCGCCGCGGAGTGAGACGTCGAGGTCGGG
>CAYUMN010000084.1:6188-12992 GCA_964445835.1 uncultured Gemmatimonas sp. | reverse complement strand
ATTCAGCTCATGGAAGACGGCGAGCGGCTGACCATCAGTTGCGCCGGCGCCGGCGTTCCCCTGCTCGGCGTGCTGATCGACCGCGATGGGACGCAGCGGACCGGACGTCGTCGACTCCTGCGTGCGCCGAAACGCGAACCCATGCTCGCCCTGGTGCCGGCGCTGGGCGCGCCGGAGCGGTTCAGTGAGGCGCTGGGGAACTGGCAGTCGGTGACCTGGTTGGTGCCGGGTGAGCCACGCCGTTGGACGCTGACGATTCGCGGGAGTTCGATGTGACGGCATTGAACGCGTTGCTCGATGGGCTCGTGGACTACGCGGGTCTTTTTCCGCCGGCGGCGCTGCCGATGGCGGAGGCCGTGCGTAACTATGCGGCGTATCGTGTGGGGGCGGAGCGCGCGATGCTCGCGCGCTTTGTACTGCCGGTGGCGCGGCTCGATGAGTTTGTGAGGCATGCGGCGACCGGCGCCTCGGACGGCGCACCGTGGCCGCTGGCGGTGTTGGCGAGTGCGGCCGATGCGTCCGCGCTTGATGCGTTCGATGCGGCGCACGGCTCTCGCTGGCGCGTCGATACGGTTGAGGCCCAGGCTGGTGATGCGGCGGGCGTGGCGGCGCTCGCGGCCGCGTTCGGCGGTCGGCGCACGGTGTACGTCGAGCTGCCGGTGCGCGAGGACCCCGCGGCGTTGATTGCCGCCGTGGGCGCAGCGGGGATGCGCGCAAAAATCCGTACGGGCGGGGTGACGGTGGAAGCCTTCCCCACACCAGAGCAGGTGATGCGCTTCCTCACGGCGTGCGTCGCGCAGCGGGTGCCGTTCAAGGCGACGGCCGGGCTGCACCATCTCATACGCGGCGAGTATGCGCTCACCTACGCGCCGGACGCTGCACTCGGAACGATGTATGGCTTCCTGAATGCGTTCGTGGCCGCGGTGTTGCTTCACGCGGGACACGCAGCGGCTGCGGTGCTCCCCTTACTCACTGAGCGTGACGCCGCGGCAATCGTGGCGAGCGACGACGCAATTGTGTGGCGCGGCCTCCGTGCGACTGCGGCGCAGGTCGTGGACGCGCGTACGACCTTGGCGGGGTCCTTTGGTTCCTGTTCCTTCATGGAACCGGTACAGGATCTCGCGGCTCTTTCCCTCCTTCCGACTTCGCGATGACGCTTGACGCCACGCATGATCCCGCGCTCCGCAGTTGGGTTCCCTCTGCGCATGCGCCGGGAAGCAACTTCCCGATCCAGAATCTTCCGCTCGGCGCGTATCACCCGACCGGCGGCAATGTGCCGCGACTCGGCGTCGCGATCGGCGAGATGATTCTCGATCTCGCGCACGCCCGTGAGGTGGGGCTGCTCGACGGGCTGCGCATCGATGTGCTGGAAGCCTGTGGGGCAGAATCGCTCACCCCGCTCTTCGCGACCAGACGCAGTGGACTCACCGCGCTCCGCGCGCGGGTGAGTGCATTACTCCGCGAGGATACCCCTGAAGGCGCGCGCGCGAGTCAGGACCGCGAGCTGTTGGTCCCGATGTCCGCCGTGCAGATGGCGCTCCCCGCGGTGGTCGGGGACTACACCGACTTCTACGCGAGTATCGATCACGCGACGAATGTGGGATCGATGTTCCGTCCGGACAATCCACTGCTCCCGAACTACAAGCATGTGCCGATCGGCTATCACGGACGCGCGTCGTCGCTCGTGGTGAGTGGCACCGCGGTGCGGCGTCCGCAGGGACAGACGTCGGCGAAGCCAGAGGGGCCACCGACATTCGGGCCGAGTGCGCGGATGGACTACGAGCTCGAAGTGGGGGCGTTCGTGGCCGGTGGGAATGCGATGGGGACGTCCATTCCGCTTGCGGACGCGGAGCGCTATATCGCGGGGGTGGTGCTCGTGAACGATTGGTCGGCGCGTGACCTGCAGTCGTGGGAGTATCAGCCGCTCGGGCCGTTCTTGGCGAAGAACTTCGCGACCACCGTGTCGCCCTGGGTGGTGACGCTCGATGCGCTCGCGCCGTTCCGTGCGCCGTCGCGCCCGCGGGGTGCGGACGATCCGGCCGTGCTGCCATACTTGAGTGACGCACGCGACCGCGAGGCCGGCGGCGTGGCGATCACGCTGGAGGTCTGGATCCGCACCGCACAAATGCGGGCCGAGGGGGAGCTGGAGGTGCGGCTCTCGCGCGGGGATTTCCGTGGGATGTACTGGACGCTCGGGCAGATGCTCACGCACCACGCGAGCAACGGGTGCAACCTGCGCGCCGGGGATCTCTTTGCGAGCGGCACGGTGTCGGGTCCCACCAAGGACTCGCGCGGCAGCATGTTGGAGTTGTCGTGGCGCGGTGCGGAGCCGATCGCCTTGCCGAATGGTGAGACGCGCGCGTTCTTGACCGATGGCGATGAGGTGATTCTGCGTGGCTGGTGCGAACGCGAGGGCGCGGTACGGATCGGGCTGGGCGAGTGTCGCGGCATCGTGCTCCCCGCCGAGTCGTGAACGTCGGTCTTCCACGATTTTCTAGGAGTCGAAAATGCGCAGGCTGATCCCGCTGTTCTTGGTCGCTGTGGCTCTCTCCGCTGGAAGTGGTCGCGCCGAGGCGCAGGGTGGTACCGACGTGTGGGTCGCGCCCCTGCGTGTGAGTGGGAGCAGCGTCACGCTCGGTCGGCCGCGCAACGTGACGGCGCGCGCCGGTTACGACAATCAGCCGTCGTTCACTCCCGACGGGCGCGCGGTGATGTACACGCGCATTGAGAATGGCGGGCCCGCGGATATCTGGCGCGTGGCGCTCGCGGGGGGTGCCCCAACGCGGCTCACCAGGACCGACATTGAGAGCGAGTACTCCGCGACGCCAATGCCGGACGGGAGTGGCTTCAGTGTGATTCGCGTGGAGGCCGATTCCACGCAGCGCCTCTGGGCCTTTGGCTGGGACGGTGCGCCGATGCGCGTGATCCTGCCGGCACTCAAGCCCGTGGGCTATCACGTCTGGATCGGGGAGTCGGCAATTGGCGCCTTCGTTCTCGGAAGCCCGAATGCGCTGGTGCTCGCCGATCCGCGCACGGAGCGTGTGGACACGCTCGGCCGCAATATCGGGCGCGCCTTCGCGCGCGCACCGGGGCGTGAGGCCTTCACCTTTGTCCAGGTCGGCGACTCCGCACTCGCCCCAGTTGCGATTACCGAGGTCGATGCGCGCACGGGCGCGGTGCAGGGCGTGCTCAGCGCGCCGGCGGGGGTGGAGTACCATGTTCGCCTCGCGGATGGGTCGTTCATCCTCGGGACTGGGTCGGTCATCTGGCACGTGCGTGCGGGGCAATGGTCGCAGCTGGCCGATCTTGGCGTCTTCGGAGTGCGCGGGATCAGCCGAATCGCGATCAGTCCGAGTCTGGACCAGATTGCCTTCGTGACCGAGGACGCGCCGGCGCCCTGAGCGGCGCATTGACCTACCCCCGCTTGCGCGGGAGGACAGCGGGAGGTGAGGTTCCACATCCCCAGACCACGTGTCCCAATGCCCAAGAAGTCGATTCCGCGTCCCTCCAAGCCCTCCGTGCATCCGGTGCGCGATGCGGCGGACGCTCTCTACCGCGCCGCGAAGGAATCCTGCCGCCAGCACGAGCGGCTGACGCGCCTTGTGGCCCTCGGGGCCGATGACGAAGAGTTCAACGCCGCGTGGGACTTAGCGGAACTCTGTGACGCGCAGTTGGCGGCGCGTGCGGGGCTTTACGCAGAGACCGCCGTGATCGGTCGTGGCGCCGAGAGCGAGGAGTGGTGGCGCGCGGCCAATGGGCTCTGGATGTCGAGCCGCGACTATTGCCGGAGGCATGAGTCGAGCAACGAGGCATCGGGGCGTCGGAGACGGCATGGCGCCGCCGAGCTTGGTGAGATTACGCTGGAGTACGAGCTTGAGGTCTCGGCGCGCCTGTCCGTGAAACAGGCGATGGCGACGTACCTCGTGCTGCGGCCCGGCGCGGTCTGAGTTCTCGGTGGTCCGTCAGCGCTTCTCCGACGACTCCGCCCACGCCGCCAGCGCGTCGTCCAATGCGCGCCTGGCCTTCGCCAACTCCTGATCCAGCGAGGCCGCGCGCTTCGCCGCCTCGCTCGATCCATCGTACAGATCCGGATCAGCGAGCTGCGCTTCGAGTTCGGTCACCCGCTGCTCCCAGCGCGCGGCGGCATTCTCGGCGTCCTCTGAGGCGCGCTTCCGCGCGCGTTTTTCGGCGTGGTCGTCGTCCTGCGTGGCGGTGTTCTTCTTTGCCTTCTGCTTGTCCTTGGCTTTCCGCGCCTCGGCCTCAGCGGCCTCGGCGCGTGCCTGGACCGCGGCGCGATCTGCCTTGCTTGTTTCCCACTCAACGAAGGAGCCGTCGAAGTCGGTGAGCTTGTTCCCCTCGAATGCCCACACCCGCGTCGCGATCTCACGGAGGAAGGCGCGGTCGTGGCTCACGAGCAGCACGGTTCCCTCAAACTCCTCGAGTGCATCCTCGAGCGCTTCGATGTTCTCGACGTCCAAGTGATTCGTCGGTTCGTCGAGCACGAGGAGATTGGCGTGCGACAGGCAGATCAACGCCAGCGCCATCCGCGCGCGCTCACCGCCGGAGAGCGTCTTGATCTCGCGAAACACTTCATCGCCGCTGAAGCCGAAGGCGCCAAGGTGGTTCTGCACAGAACCGCGGCTCCACAACGGACGCTGATCGAGGATGGCATCCATCAACGATTTGTTGAGCGGGAGATCAGCGAGATCCTGACGGAACCAGGCCGGCGTGATGGACCCACCCACGCGTGACTCGCCCGAGGCGGCCCGTCGATCGCCGAGGATGGTGGAGATCAGGGAGGACTTTCCCGCGCCATTCGGTCCGACGAGTGCGACGAAGTCATTGCGACGGAGCACCGCGGTGAAGTCATCGATCAGGACGCGTCCCGGGACCTCGACCGTGAGGTGTTTGATGGCGATGACCTGATCACCACCACGCTCGGCCGGTTCGAAGCGAAGATTCATTGCCGCCGGGTCGCCGGGCGGAGGCGTGAGCCGCGGCAGGCGCTCGAGGCGTTTGCGCTTCCCCTTCGCCTGGAACGAGTTCACCCCCGCGAGGTTCCGGCGGATGTACTCCTCTTCCTTCTTCACGAAGGCGCGCTGGCGCTCCATCTCGCGCTCACGCGTGAGACGCCGCTCGGCGCGCTGCACGACGAACTGGCTGTAGTTCCCCTTGTAGCTCTCGCAGGAGCGCCCTTCGATGTGCAGGATGTGCGAGCAGACGGCGTCGAGAAAGGCCCGGTCGTGCGAGATGACGATGATCGTCTCGTTGCACTCGCGGAGCCAATCCTGCAGCCAGGTCGTGGTGTCGAGGTCGAGGTGATTGGTCGGTTCGTCGAGCAGCAGCAGGTCGGCGGGCGCGATCAGCTGCGCCGCGAGTCCCACGCGTCCCCGCTCGCCACCCGAGAGCGACGAGACCAGCCGGGTCTTGGAGTCCTCGGCGTCGAAGCCGAGGCCCTGAAGCACGGCATCGACGCGGGCGTGATAGACGTAGCCGCCGAGGTCGGCGAAACGCTCTTGATCACGTCCGAAGCGCTCGAGGAAATCGTCGGGGATGTTCTCGCCGAGTTCGCCGAGTTGCACGGCTTGATCGGCGATGGACTTCTCGAGGGCGATGACCTCACGCCAGGCGGCGGCGGCCGCTTCCCATACGGTCGTCGCGCCTTCAAAGGCGCGGTGCTGGTCAAGTAGGGCATGCCGGAGGCCCGGCCGCCGCGCCAGACCGCCGACCGTCGGCATCAAGTCGGCGGTGATGATCTTGAAGAGCGACGACTTGCCGGCACCGTTACGGCCAATGATGCCCCACCGATCGCCATCGGCGACGGTGAAGGTGATGTTCTTCAGGAGTTCCGTGGCGCCGAACGAAATGCCGACGCCGGACATCGAAATAAGAGTCACGCGTCCGTGGGCGTAGGAACGGTCAGATCGCCGGTGTCCATCGCGCGCTTGGCGATCGCGCGTACGCGATCGTCCCCGTTCTTCTCGATGGCGCGGATGGCACGACGGGTGCGGCGCATCGCCATCGGCACGAACATGCGGGCGGCGTCGAGGTCATCCTTCGCCCCGTCCACGCCGTGCTTGTTGAGGACGGAGGTGACACGCGAGAGCACGGCGGTGCTGAGGTAGATGTCGATGGCGGCATTCGCCATGCGCTCCTGCAGCATCTGCCGTTCGATGATGTCCTTGCCGTGCTCGATCAGCGCCTTCTCCACCGCGAGCGCGAGCCCGTGGATGTTGTCGGCGATGAGCTCGGCCTCCTCGGCGAGCACCGGGTGGACCTTGGAGAAATGATTCTTGGAGAGGGTGCGCTTGGCGCGGCCAGTGACGTAGCTGGAGATCGCGCCGATGTTCTTGAGCGGATTCTTGAAGGCCTTGCCGACCTGCTTGAGTTCTTCGCCCGGCTGCTGGAGCCCCATCAGCGCAATCAGGGCGCGGAGGATCTCGTTGGTCCCTTCGAAGATCATGTTGATGCGTGAGTCGCGCAGGGCGCGCTCGTACGGATATTCCTTCGAGTACCCAATACCACCGGCGATCTGCATCGCCTCGCTCGCCGTGCGGAAGGCGAGTTCTGACGCGTAGATCTTGCAGGCCGCGGTCTCGAGCGAGAAGTCGATGCCGCCACGGTCGACCATGCCGGCGCAGAGCATCCAGCCGGCATCGGCGGCGTAACAATCGGCCGCCGCCATCGCGATCTTCCGCTGAATCATCTCGAACGAGCCGATCGGGCGTCCGAACTGCTCGCGTTCCTTCGCGTAAGCGATCGCGAGCTTCATCATCTCCCGTGTGCCGCGCGATGAGCCAGCGG
>CAYUMN010000084.1:5712-6178 GCA_964445835.1 uncultured Gemmatimonas sp. | reverse complement strand
GGAGTTGAGAATCTCGAGCGCGATCTTGAAGCCGCTACCGACGCCGCCGAGCAGATCTTCGGCGGGGACCTTCACGTGTTCGAAGGTGACGGTACGCGTGTCGCTCGCCTTGATGCCGAGCTTCTCTTCGATCTTGCCGAGGGAGATACCGGGGGCGTGCGCGTCGACGATGAAGGCGGTGACTCGGTTCTTCTGCTTGCCATCGACCATCACGGGGACTTTCGCGAACACCGTGAAGACGCCGGCGTAGCCCGCATTGGAGATCCAGATCTTGGTGCCGTTCAGCGTGTAATGCTTGCCATCGTCGCTGAGCACGGCGGTGGAGAGCATCGCCTGCGCGTCGGAGCCGGAACCAGGCTCGGTGAGGCAGAAGGCGCCGACGAGTTCGCCGGTGGCGCAGCGGGGCAGCCACTTCTGCTTCTGCTCTTCGGTGCCGAAGAGGATGATGCCCTTGATGCCGATGCTC
>CAYUMN010000084.1:0-5702 GCA_964445835.1 uncultured Gemmatimonas sp. | reverse complement strand
GATGCGACGCGCGGTTCCCTCGCCCAAGCCGTCCTTGATGCCGATGCTCTGGTGTGCGCCGAAGTAGACCGCGAGCGCGGCATCGTGCGCGCCGATCTCGCCGAAGACGCGGGTGAAGACCATCGTGGAGGCGCCGAAGCCGCCGTACGCCTCGGGGATGTTGAGTCCCATGAGCCCGAGTTCGGCCATCCCCTGACGGACGTGGTCGGGGAACTTGGCGTCGTGGTCGACCTTGGCCGAATCGAGATTGTCTGCCGCCCAGGAGCGGAAGGAATCGAGGATCTGGTGCAGCGTTTCCTTTTCCTCGGTCGAGGGCTCGGGGAAGGGAAAGAGCAGATCTTCATGGATCTCGCCCTGAAAGATTCCTCGGGTGAACGAGGGGTTCTTGTCCGGGTCGGCGAGGTGCGGCGTGTTGTCAGTTTGGCTCATAGGTCCTTCGCAGGGCTCGGGAGAGTGAGAAAGATAGCGGAGATGTGGGTTGCCTTGCCCGTCTCACGGGACAAAGTTGCGGGATGCGCCTGTTCCGGCTTCTGTCCCTTCCGTTCGCTCTCCTCGGCCCGCTGCCCCTTGGGGCTCAGCTGCTCGGCCCGCCGGCTGCCCCTGCTCAGGATTCGGTCCCTGTCCAGGCCGTGGACTCGGCGTCTCCGCGGGCGGCGGTGCTCGCGTTCGAGGCCGCGGGCCGCGAGGGGGACTTCGTCAAGTCCGCTACACATATGGCGTTGACCGCGCCGGAGTACGCGGGGCGTGAGGAAGAACTGGCCCGCCGACTGAAGTCGGTGCTCGACTCCCGCCTGGCGTTGGATGTCGAGCGGCTCTCGCCGCGTGCCGAAGGTGACTCGGGGGACGGTCTCCCGGCGGACCGCGAGCAGTTGGGGGTGATCACCACGCGGGCGGGGAAGGAGATCCCGATCCGTCTGGCGCGTACCGGACGGGGTGACGCGCGGCGGTGGGTATTCTCGTCGGCAACGGTGGCGGCGGTGGACGACCTGTTCGCGGACCTGCCGGACAACTGGATCCGTGAACGACTCCCCGAGCCGCTCCGGACCCCGGGGCCATTCGAGGTGCTGGCCTGGCAGTGGCTTGCCCTGCTCGTGTTGCTCCCGTTCTCGGTGATTGTCGGGATGCTGCTCGACCGCCCCACGCGGGCCGTGCTCCGTCGTTTGGTGGCCCACACGGCAACGGACCTCGACGACAAGCTCGTGGCCTCGGCGCGTCCGCCGATCATCCTCTTGTGGTCGGTCTTCGTCTCGCGGAGCGCGCTGAGCTGGCTCGCGCTTCCGACTGGGGCCACGGCGTTCATCGTGGAGCTCCAGCACGCGCTAGTGATCGCGGGCGTCTTTTGGATGATCCTGCGCGCCATCACCGTATTCCAGCACGACCTCGCCCAAGAGGCATGGACGGAGCGGCATCCCGCCATGCGGTCCCTGATTCCGCTCGGCGCGCGGATCGCGCGGGTGTTCGTCTTCATCATCGCGGTGCTGGTGACCATCGCGCAGTTCGGGTATCCGATCGCGACGATTCTCGCGGGCCTCGGGATCGGCGGCATCGCGGTCGCGCTTGGTGCACAGAAGTCGCTGGAGCACTTCTTCGGGTCGGTCTCGATTGGGATCGATCAACCATTCCGCGTTGGGGACTGGGTGATTGTCAACGGCATCGAAGGGGAGATCGAAGCGATCGGACTGCGGTCGACGCGACTGCGGACGCTGGATCGCACCGTGGTGTCGATGCCCAATGGCCAGCTGGCGGATACCATCTCGGAGAACTTCGCGCGCCGCGAGCGGATCAGGTGGAAGACAACGCTCGGCCTGACCTATGGGACGCCGAGTGCCACCGTGCGGAACGTCCGCGACGAGATCGAGGCGTTGCTGCGCGCCCATCCCAAAATGTTTGCTGGTCGCGTGGTCGTCCGGTTCGCCGAGTTTGGGGAATCCTCACTGGAACTCGAGCTCTTCTGTTGGATCGAGACGAGAGAGCCGGACGAGTATCGACTTATCCGTGAGGAGCTGTTGTTCGGCGTCATGGAGATCGTCGAGCGGAACGGGACGAGCTTCGCCTTTCCGACGAGGACCGTGCATCTGGTGCCGCCGTCGCCGCTGGGTCCTCTCGACCCTCGCTAGGTCTGTGGCGCGCCTCGCATCAGCCCGCGGACCGTCGACTCACCCGTTGTAGACGGGGCCACCGAGCGCCTTGTAGCGCTCAAGGACGTCACGTCCTTCGGCGCGCAGCACGCCTTCGACGATCTCCACACCGCGCTCCCGCAGATACGCGAACGATTCTGCGAAGACCGGTCCTTCATCGAAGCCGATAGCGATCGCATCGTCACGGGATGCGGCGATCACCACCCGCTGCACGCCACTCCAGAGCGTCGCGCCGAGACACATCGCGCAGGGTTCGCAGCTCGTGAACAGTTCGTGCGCGGGGTGTCCGTCCGCGGCGAGCGTGTACGAGGTGATGCGCTTCTGTGCGAGTTGATACGCGACCATCTCGGCGTGAAGTGTGCAGTTGTTGAGGCGCACGACGGCGTTCACACCGACGCTGATGAGCAGCCCCGTGTCGCGCTCGAAGACGGCCGCGCCGAAGGGTCCGCCGCTCCCGCGCTCGACGTTCTCACGCGCGAGGCGAACGGCGAGTGACATTTTTTCGGCGTCGGTGTCGTAGCGCAGGGAGAAGTCCACCGAGTCGCGCACCCAGGAGGGGAGCGAGACAGTGGCTTCGAGCATCGGAGGGCGGTCCCAGCGCATGACGGTCGGGTCGGGGAAGGGCGCGCCCGACTGTGTATCGAACGGTCGCTGCGAAGCGCGCGGTCACAAGTTGCACATCGTATCGCGCCGGCACTCCGGCGCACGCGGCTTGGGGGTGCTAGGCCAGCACGCGCTGGAAGATCTCCACCGCTTGCTGCATCTCGGGCATCGTGCCGAAGGAGATGCGTGAATAGTTGGTCAGCGGCGCGAAGGTACGGCCAACGGCGACGCCCTGGCGGGCGCAGGCCAGACGGAAGTCCTGCGCCGGACGACGGATGTCGACCAGCACGAAGTTGGTCTGCGAAGGAATCACGTTGTAGCCAGCATCGGTGAACCACTTCGTCGTGAAGGCGCGCGCGACGCGGTTCTTCTCCTGCTCCTTCTGCATCTGCGCCGGATCCTGCAGCGAGGCAATGGCCGCCACCTGCGCGAGGGCGCCGATGCCGTTGGCGAGACGGAACCTGGTCATGCGGCTGAGCGTCGCCGGCTGTCCGAAGGCGTACCCGACTCGGAGCCCAGCGAGGCCGTAGATCTTCGAGAACGTACGCGACACAAAAACGCGCGGCTCCGTGGCAATCATCGGCAACGCGCTCCGGTAGGACGGATCGTCGACGAACTCGTGATACGCTTCGTCCACGAGAATCATCACCTCGGGATCGGCGGCAAGAGCGGCTCGGATGAATCCGTCGACGGCCTCCTGCCCATGCACGTGGCCGGTCGGATTGTTCGGATTACACAGGAACACGAGTCCAGCGCCACGAACCTGACGGAGCATGCCGTCGAGGTCGAGTCGGAGTTGGGCGTCGAGCGGCACTTCGCGCACATCGAGGCTGAAGTCCTTCGCCGTCCCGGCTGGCGTCTCGAAGGTCGGCGCGGCGGTGACGAGATGCTTGGTCGGCGAGCAGAAGGCCTGGACCGCCATCCGCAGAATCTCACCCGAGCCGGAGCCGAGCATCACTTGTTCGACGGGAAGATCGTTCGCCGTTGCGAGGGCCTGACGCACGCGCGTCTCGCCGCTGGCCGGATACCAGGCCGCTTCGTGCCACGAGGCCTGGATAGCACGGATCGCCGCCGGCACGGGGCCGTACGGGTTCTCGTTGCTCATCAGGCGGATCATCGGATTCTGCTGCTGCGCTGCGATCAACGCGGCCTCGCTCGGGAGCGCCGAGGCGGCTTCCATGCCGCGCGCCTGCACCCACGAGGGGAGCGTGAGGGCCCCGGCACCACCGACGCCGAGGGCAGCAACGAACGCGCGACGTGAAACGGCCATCAGAACTCCAGAAGGGGATGTCGAGAAACTATCGCGTCCCGATCACAACGCCAGAGCGGTGAGGTAGGCGAGGAATGCCACAAGCCCGGCGGTGCCAAAGACGAACCCTGCGGAGATCGCCCGCCAAGGGCGCTTATGGGAGGCGGGGAACAGTAGTGCCGCCAGCCCAGCCGCGACACCGGCCCCCGCCCCCACGCCAACCGCTCCTGAGAGGGTGTCCACCGCGCCACGCAGGAACTCGGGCAGCGTGATCCCACTCCACCCGAGCGCCGTGCCTGCGGTACGGAAGGCGATCTGCCACCCTTGGTACTCCAGGAAACCGCTGGCGATGGCCGTGGCGATGATCGTCGCGAGAATCAAGCGTGTGGCGGCGCGACGATCGGCGGCAGCGGCTATCGGCGCAACCAACGGTGCAACCAACGGCGCAACCAACGGTACCGCAGGCTCAGCGCCGAGGGGCTGATCGCGAGTTGTGCGCTGGTCGAGTCGCTCGGGTTCCATGCGGGACCCTACGCCACCGGCGCGCTCCCTGTTTCGGCTCAGCGCAGCATGCCCGGCAGATCGCGCCAGAGCACGAACGCCCCAGCCGCCGCCATCGCGGCCGTCACGACTATTCCCGCGCCGGTGAGCATTCGCGGATGCCGATACGCCCCCACGATCTTCTGGCGGTTCGCGGCCACCAGCATGCTGCCGAGCGCGAGCGGAAGAATCAGACCATTCACCGCACCCACAAGCACCAAGGTACGCACGGGACGCCCAACGATCACGAACACGATCGCCGAGAGCGCAATGAAGACGATCACCACTCGCGTCCACTGCGCATCGATGCGCCGGTGCAGGCCCCGCAGAAAACTCACCGACGTGTACGCGGCGCCAACCACTGACGTGATCGCCGCGCTCCACATCACCACACCGAAGATGCGGTACCCGAGTTCACCGGTCGCATGACGAAACACGCTCGCCGGTGGATTGGCCGGGTCGAGTGCGAGTCCGCGACTGACCACACCAAGTGCCGCGAGAAAGAGCACCACGCGCATCAACGAAGCAATGCCGATCGCCCAGAGCGCGGAGCTCGTCACCTTGCCGACCGACTCCTCTCCGCGCACACCGGCATCCACTAAGCGATGCGCCCCGGCGAAGGTGATGTAGCCACCGACGGTTCCCCCGACAATGGTCACGATGGCGAGGATGTCGATGCGCTCCGGAAGAAAGGTGCCGCGCACCGCCTCGCCAACTGGCGGCGACGACGCGAACGCGACATACCACGTGAGCGCGACCAGCAAGAGGCCGAGCAGCATCGCGAAGCGGTCCATGGCCTTGCCCGCTTCCTTCACCAGAAACAGCCCGATCGCGATCGCCGCGCTGATCACCGCTCCCGTCGCAACGGGGAGCCCAAACACGACCTGCAATCCGAGGCCCGCGCCGGCGAGGTTGCCGATATTGAATGCGAGGCCGCCGAGTGCGACGAGCACGGCGAGCGCCGTCCCGAGTCCCGGCGTCACATCGTTGGCGACCTCGGGGGCGCGGCGTCCGCTCACCGTGAGCACGCGCCAAATGTTCAACTGCGCGACCAGGTCGATCACGACGCTGACGAGAATCGCGAAGCCGAAACTCGCGCCGAGCTTCTCGGTGAACACGGCGGTCTGCGTGAGGAACCCCGGTCCGATGGCCGAGGTGGCCATCAGGAAGGC
>CAYUMN010000083.1:0-13005 GCA_964445835.1 uncultured Gemmatimonas sp. | reverse complement strand
CGCAGTTGCAGGTGGCCGCGTAGTTCCTATCACGTACGCGTCCACTAAATCGGGGCAAGCTCAGATCCGCGCATCCGTCCACTTCGATTTCCGCATCCAGTCCTCCCGCGGCGAACGCCGCGCGGTGAAGACGGTCAACTATGCACTGGACTCATTCTCGGGGGGATCCCCGCCAGGACATCCCGAACATCGGCGGTTACCCGCGCTCTTCGGGATCGGCAAGAAACCACTCGAGGCGGCCGCAACCGACACACGCGAGCGTGGCGGCGGAACGGTTGGCCCAGTCCAGGTCCAGGAACGTGAGGCCGGCGGAGTTGAGCTGCGCGCGTCCCTCAACGAAGCGCTCGCCACCGCAATGCGGACAGCGCACGGGCTTCCCGGCGACGTCGAATGTGTCGCCATTCTCGCCGCTGCGCATCGCCTTCGCGCCCGCTGCCACCGCGTTGAAAAACTTCTTCATTGAATTGCCCTCATGCTGGTCCGTATAACGTGGATTAGACTCCAGACGCATAACTCGTTCAATCATGATAATACCGCCGCCGCAGAATCCCAGTATCCCACGCGTATCCTTGCGACGAAACCCCATCCAGCGATTAACGCCGTTAACACCCCGCGTTATGCAGCATCCAGCGCTGCATAATTCCTATCCCAGGCGTATGGCCCTCCCCGCATACCAGCCTCCCACGAGCGCACCTCCCCCCACCCCGAGCGAAATCTTTCTGGGGGAGCTCCCTGAGTTGGCGCCTCGTCCCCTTCTTAGTTCAGTCGCGACGTCAGTTTCGACCGACGGGCGTCTCTTCCCAGTCTTCGCTCAGTCTCGACGTCAGCTCCGCCGGCGGGCGCCGCTCGGGCGGAGCTGCGGCGGCCCCACAACGTCTCGCGGCAGACATCCATTGATGACTGGGGCCGCTACGTCAACACGAAGTTCTTCCTGTTCGATCCTCAGCGCCGTGAGTTAATCGCAGCGATGGAGACGGAGAAATAGAATGCGGTGGGGAGTCGCCACATGGCGGTGGCGTTCACGGTTGCTTCGAGGTGGCGCTGCAGTGCGACTATCACGCGTGTACGGTGAGCGACGCGCCGCCACGAATCGACCTTGAGCGTCTGCTCGCCGACTCACCACTCGAGACGTTGGTTGAGACGGTGCATCGGAAGAATCTGTCATACGTCTCAGAGCGTGGTGTCGTTCAACTGCTAGGTGATTGCGGTTCGATGATTGCGCAGCTTCCAGCGACGCCGATGGCGATTGCAGCGCTGGCGGGCGAATAGCCGCGCGCGGCTCCGCCTTCAACGGCATCATCATGCCCGCCGAGATTCCACCGGTCGATCCACTGCGTACGGCGGTGAACCCGAATGCTTGCCTGGATGAAATTGCTGATCTCCCGGGAAGCCACTTCGATGTGGTGCTCGACATGACCAACTGGGTGACGCTTGGGATGGAGCAGCGGCGCTTCACTCCGGAACGGCGTACGATCCAACGCGGGGGCGTCCGATGAGGACGCCCCCGCGTTCTGCAGTCCGTCTGCGACGATCAGATCGTGATGATCCGCCCACCGAACGATCGCGCCATCGGCGCACGCGCCGGAGCGGGTGGCACAGGCGGAGTCGGCACTCGGACGCGCTCCATCTCACCGCGCATCAGCGGCGCGATGCTCCGAAGCTCGAACCCCTCCATCATCGCCGCGCCAGGCATATCGCTCGCCTTCACGGTCACCACTCGCACCGTCCTTGACCGCCCCGCCGAGATCACCGTCAATGACACGGTATCCCCCGCCGTCAGTTCGCTGATCTCCCGCCGCATCCGCTCCGCCTTCGCATTCCCCACCGCGCGGTCCTCCGCATCCTCACGCGCCACGCGCAGATTCACGCCATTGATCGCCGCAATACGATCTCCCTCCACAACCCCCGCCTTCTCCGCTGGCCCGTCATTCGTCACGGCGGACACGAACACACCGATCGTATCGCGCGGACTCCCCGTGCTGCCAATGGTGAAGCCGAGCACCGCACGATTGTTCAAGCGCCCCATCAACGCGGTAGGCATCGTCGCGGGATACAGCTCCGACATCTTCGCCGGCTTCACCTTCACGGTGCGCGTGCGGCCATCGGCATACACGCGCAGATCCACTTCGTCCCCCTCCTTCACTTTCGCCATCTCGCGGAGCAAGCGACGGCTCAGCACCCCTTCGTATTCATCCTCGCCGGCGTCGGCGCGGTCTGCACGCAACGAGACGCCATTGATGGCCTGCAGCCGGTCCCCTTCCTTGAGCCCCGCCTGCGCCGCCGGCGACCCCTCGCGCACATCCTCGATCCGAAGCCCCAACGTATCCGAGCGGGCACTCTCCGCGGTGGTCGTAATGCCCAGCATCGGACGGTCCTCAGTCCGCACAGACATCGTGCGCACACTCGGCTCCGCGCGAATGATGCGCACCTCTTGGGCGGATGCAGCAATAGGTAGCGCGGCCAAGAGGGCCGCCGTGCGAAGCGCGTATCGGGTCATTGGAGTTCTCACGGATCGGGTCATTGAGCAGGTGACTGGTGCCAGAGTCTGCCCTATCCGTCACCCCCACTCAGCGGATGGTTGCCCGAGGACGTAGAATCCTCATGCCCCAAGGCCCGCGTCGGGCCCTTCCTTCACCAATTGAGACGATGCGCGCGACCACCACACTCGCCCTGCTCCTCGCCCTCCCCGCCCTCGCGCTGGACGCCGCCGTCCTGCGCGCGCAGGGCCGAACCGGTCGCCCGGCTGGCACCCCTGCAGATTCCACCGCAGACTCCGCCGCCACACGGGGCATCGCCTCGTCCGCGCTGAGTGCCTTTCGCTTTCGGTCGATCGGTCCCGCCACCTACTCCGGACGCATCGGCGACATCGCCGTGCATCCCAATAAGAAGACCTGGTACGTCGCGGTGGCATCGGGTGGCGTCTGGAAGACCGAGAACGCCGGCGTCACCTGGGCGCCGATCTTCGACAGCCAAGCGAGCTACTCAGTCGGCACCATCACCCTCGACCCGAGCGATCCGAACATTGTCTGGGTCGGCACCGGCGAGAACAATGCGCAGCGCTCCGTCAGCTATGGCGATGGCGTCTACAAGTCGGAGGATGGTGGCCGCACCTGGCGCAACATGGGACTCAAGGAGTCCGAGCACATCGGCAAGATCGTGATCGATCCGCGCGACTCCAAGGTCGTCTACGTCGCCGCGCAGGGTCCGCTCTTCAGTGAAGGCGGCGAACGCGGTCTCTACAAGTCCATCGACGGTGGTGAGACCTGGACCAGGATCCTCTCCGGCACGCGATGGGCCGGCGTGACCGACGTCGATCTCGATCCCCGCAATCCCGACATCATCCTCGCCGCAACCTGGCAGCGGCATCGCCACTTCTTCGGCTATCTCGCCGGTGGCCCGGAGAGCGGCCTGCATCGCTCCACCGACGGTGGCAGGACCTGGAAGGCGGCGAGCACCGTCCCCTCGGGCGAAGGACGCATCGGTCTCGCGCGCTCTCCCTCGGAGCCGAGTGTCGTGTACGCGGTCGCCGAAGCGACGCAGAACCGCGGCGGCACTTTTCGCTCCGACGACGGTGGCGCAAGCTGGCGGCGCCAGGGCAACTATTCGAACGTCGGTCTCTACTATCAGGAACTCGTTGTTGATCCGGTGAACCCCGACCGCGTCTACTCAATGGACGTGCGCGTGCAGGTCTCCAATGATGCCGGCCGTACCTTCGCCGCACTCGGAGAGGACGGCAAGCATGTCGACAATCACGCCCTCTGGGCCGATCCCGATGATTCGGATCACCTGTTGATCGGTTCCGATGGTGGACTCTACGAATCGTTCGATGCAGGACGCACCTATCGCTTCGTCTCGAATCTCCCGCTCGCGCAGATGTACAAGATCGACGTCTCGACCGATGCGCCCTTCGCCATCGTCTGTGGCGGCACGCAGGACAACTACTCGTTCTGCGGCCCGACGCGCACGAACAACGACAACGGCATCCGCAACTCCGATTGGTTCGTCACCAATGGCGGCGACGGATTCCAGAGCCGCATCGATCCGGTGGACACGCACATCATCTACGCCGAGTCGCAGAATGGCGGACTCGTGCGCTTCGACCGTCGCACCGGTGAATCGGTGCGCATCGTGCCGGAGCCGGCCGTTGGCGAGGAAGCCTCGCGCTGGAATTGGGACTCGCCCGTGACGATCTCCCCGCATCAGCGCACGCGCCTCTACTTCGGCTCGCAGCGCCTCTGGCGCTCCGACGATCGCGGCGACTCGTGGACCGGCATCTCCCCCGACCTCACGCGCAACCTCTCGCGCCCGACGCTCAAGTTCCAGGGAAGGCTCTGGAGCGTGGATGCCATCTCGCGGAACACCTCGACCGCCTTCTACGGCAATCTCTCCGCGGTCGCCGAGTCGCCCAAGGTCGAAGGGCTGATCTATGTGGGCACCGACGATGGTCTCATTCAGATCACCGAGGATGGCGGCAAGAACTGGCGCAAGATCGAGCGCTTCGCTGGCGTGCCGGATACCTCGTACGTCTCGTACATCACGGCCTCTGCGCACGATGCCGACGTCGTGTACGCGAGCATCGCGAACTACCAGCGCGGCGATTTCAAGCCGTATGTCCTGCGCTCGGCCGACCGCGGCCGCACTTGGAACACCATCACCACCGGACTTCCGGCGCGTGGCTCGGTGCACGTCATCCAGGAAGATCCCAAGCAGAAGGGCCTGCTCTTCGTCGGCACGGAGTTCGGACTCTTTGTGTCCGGTGACGATGGCGCGCGCTGGTCGCCGCTGCGCAGCGGGCTCCCGCCGATCCCTGTGCGCGACATCGCCTTCCAGCGCACGATGGACGATCTCGTCATCGCCACCTTCGGGCGCGGCATCTACGTGCTCGACGACTACTCCGCGCTCCGCGCGATCGCGCAGAACGTCCCGCGCGCCGAAGCCACACTGCTCCCCATGCGCACCGCACATCTCTTCCTCGAGGATTCCCCACTCGGCGGCGACGGCGTGAGCTTCCAGGGCGCGACGAACTTCTTCACGCCGAATCCTCCAGTCGGCGCGACCTTCACATATCACCTCCGCAGCGCGCTGCGCTCGCAACGTCAGGTACGCCAGTCGCGCGAGCAGGGACTTGATCGTTCCGGCGTCGATGTGCCATTCCCGGGCTGGGAGGCGCTGAAGGCCGAGCAGGAAGAAGAAGCACCGACGGTTGAAGTGGAGATCACTGATGCGAGCGGCGCCGTGGTCTCGCGCTTCAATGCGCCGGCGAGCGCGGGCACGAACCGCGTGACGTGGAATCTCCGCTGGCCGAGCATGACCCCGGTGGGCGGGCAGACGGCGGGTGGAGTTGGTGGCGGTGGCGCAGGCGGTGGTGCAGGGGCCGAAGGTGGCGGCGCTGGCGGTGCAGGCGCCGGCCGCGCGCTGGGTGGCAATGGCCCGTATGTCGTCCCCGGCACCTACAACGTGCAGCTCTTCAAGCGCGTCGCCGGCGTCCGCACCGCAGTGACGCAGCCGACTCCGTTCACGGTCGCACTGCTCCCCAACGCGACCATCACCGTTGCCGATCGTGAGCGCGCCGTGACCTTCCAGCGCCGCGCGCAGGAACTTCAGCGCAATGTGCTCGGCACCAACGCCGTGATGGCCGAAGTCAGCACCCGACTCGACGCGCTGCAGCAGGCCGTGCAGCGCATCACCCGCCCGACCACACTCGACGCCGATGTCCGCGCGGCGAGCGCCAAGCTGCGCGCGATCCGCGAACAGCTCAACGGCGACAACACCCCAGGCCGCTACTCCGAGCCTGTCGCCACCTCACTCCTTGGCCGACTCGGCCGCGCGACGAGCATCGGCGGCACCCTGCTCCCGCCAACTGGCACGCAGCAGCAGCAGTTGGAGTTGGTGGCGCAGCAGTACCCAGCCATCAAGGCCGCGCTCGATGCGTTCGTTGCGACTGAGCTGGCGAAGCTCGAGCGTGAGGCGGAGGCACAAGGGGCGCCGTGGACGCCGGGCCGGCGGTAAGCGAACTACAGATGAAGGCTGGAGGATGAAAGAAAAGGGCGGCACACCGAAGCTGGTGCGCCGCCCTTTTGAGTTGCCGTTCTGCTTTCAGCCTTCATCCTCCGACCTTCGTCCTCCAGGGTTCATCCTCCCCTGAGCCGCTTCAGAACCTCCCCAAGCTTCTGCATCTCCGTCCCGTACGTCGCCCAGTCATCCGCCCGCTGCGCGGCCTTGGCGCGATCGAAGTGCTGCTGCGCTTGACGCACGAGCACCTCATTGGCCGCCGACGTTGCAGTAGGAGCCGGCGCCGGGGAATCACTCGCGGTCGCGGCGCGCGGCGCCGTTCCCGTCCCATCACCGAAGAGCGCGCGAAGCCCCGCCTCAAGCGTCTCCTCCATCGCCACCCGCCCATCGTGCGCCACCACCACGCGTTTCAGCTCGGGAATCTTTCCTCCCTGCGCGCGCAGATAGATCGGTTGCACATACAGCAGCGACGCCTCAATCGGGATCACCAGCAGCTCCCCACGAATCACTTCGGATCCGCCCTGATCCCACAAGGACACCTGACGCGAGACCTCGGTGTCCTGATTGATCCGGTTCGCGACCTGCGTCGGCCCAAACACCAAGCTCTGCCGCGGGAATCGATACGCCACGAGCTTGCCGTACTGCTCGCCGTCGTTCCGCGCGACCATCCACGCGGCCAGATTGTCCTTCTGACGCGGCGTGAAGGGACGCATCATCAGGTACTCGGCATTCGCTTCGCCCGGGAGTCGCATCACAATGTGGCGCGCGTAGCCGCTCGTCACCGAACTCTGCTGCGCCGCGGGGATCTGCCACTGATCCTCGCGATGATAGAACGTCTCGGGGTCCGTCATGTGGAAGGTCGCGTACAACGCCGTCTGCGCGCGGAAGAGATCTTCCGGATACCGCACATGGGCCCGGAGGTCCGCTGGCATCTCGGACATCGGCCGCAGCATCCCCGGATAGATCTGCGAGAGCGTGTTGATCATCGGGTCCGTGGGATCGGAGAGATACGCCTCGATGGTGCCATCGTAGGCATCAATCACGACCTTCACGCTGTTGCGCAGATAGTTGACGCCATCACTCGTCCGCGCGGAGTACGGATAGCGGTTGGACGCCGTGTAGCCGTCGAGCATCCACTTCATGTGCCCGCTGTCTGACACCACGAGATACGGATCGTCGTCGAAGGTCAGGAACGGTAGCGCCAACCCGGCGCGCTCCAGCACCTGTTGATGGAAGATGACCCGCGTGCGTTCGTCGAGATCACCCGAGAGCAGGATGTTGATCGATCCGAACCGCACGGCGAACGCCAGGCGACGCCAGAACGAGTTGATCGGCACCCCCGCCTTCCCCGCGTACGTCGAGTACTCGGCGGCGTCTCCCTCAGCTGAGGGAAAATCGAATTCACGCTGCCGTGACGGTGCCAGCACCCAGGTGCGATTCAGCTCGCCGAAGTAGATCTGCGGCCGCGTGACATCGAGAGAGATGGTTGTGGCCGGCGGAAGATCCTTCAGCCAGAGCACCGGGAGTCCTTCGGGCGTCACTTCGTTCGACGGACCGAGCGTGAGCCCCATGCCGTGCGTGAAGGTGAGGTGCTCATTCACGAACGTGCGCGTCGGCAACGACGATGGGTCAAGCTCACGCGCCGAGAGCAGCACATGACGCATGGCACCATTGACCACGTAGCGATCGTCATCGACGTTCACAAAGTCGTAGTAGGTGCGAATCGACTGAATCTGCCCAAAGGTCTGCAGCAGCGGCTCGCGGTCCCACAGGCGCACGTTGTCGATCGTCGCCCGGTTGCGCGCGATGTCCTGTGCCGTGAGTTGCTCATCGGCCTGCAGTTCACGCCGCTCCACGGAGTCGAGCCCCCACGCCTCGCGCGTGGCGGCGATATGGTGAACGATCTGCGGCGTCTCACGGGCCAGTTCGTTGGGCTGCACCACCAGCCGCTGCACGACGGTCGGGACCACGGCGGTCACGAGCGCCGTCAGCGCGACATTCGCCACCACGACGAGGAGCACCGCGCGCGCGAGGTCACCCTTCCGCGCACGCCATATCAACACGACAGCGGCAATGACGAGCCCGACCGCCAGCGCGCGCATCCCCGGCATCCGCACATGGAGGTCGGTCCAACTTGCGCCCTGCAACGGACCATGCGTCCCCGCGAGCAACGACGGGATGCCGATCAGCCAGGTGCGGACCGCCGAGAGCACGAGCCAGAGCGCCGCCAGCAGGGCAAGATGCATCTCTGCGGAGGGCTCAATAGTCAAGCGACCACGCACCCACGTGACGTCGCCGCGCACGAAGTAGATCGGCACCGCGACCAACAGGAGCGAGATGAAGATAATCCCCCACGTGAAGTCCATCGCCACCTGAAGCGCGGGGAGCGTGAAGACGTAGTAGGCGATGTCACGACTGAAGATCGGATCGACAGAGCCGAACGGCGTGGCATAGAAGTACTGCACCAAGGTGCGCCACTGTCCGCCCAGCCCCGCCGCGAGCATGAACGAGAGCAGCAGCGCCCCGGGGAGCGCCGCCACCTGCGCGACCTTCACGAGGAAGCGCTCGCGCGTCGCGATGCCCCCCGCCGCGAGGACCACCACACTCTCGGCCGACCGCTCGATGCCGCGGAGCGCGAAGCGCGCGTTACCGTAGATGAGGGCGAACGCGAGCACACCACCCGCCAGCCCGAGCGCCCACTGCGCGCCGAGCTTGAGCAGGAAGACGCGCTCGAATCCGATCTCGCGGAACCAGAGCCAGTCCGTGAGCCGCTCGGCGGTCGCAGGCACTGCCAACGCGAGGAAGAAGAAACCAACCAACAGCAACGCGATACGCTGTTGGGGAGCGATACTCGTGGAACGGGCCATCTCAGAACTCCTGTGGGGGGAGAGCGGCGTCCCGCAGCGCGCCGCGCGCCGAATGCTTCATCAACGCCAACGAGCCCGGGTGGTACACGTCAGGTTCGCCCGACGAGCGGAGCATCGCACGCTCGTCGCAGCGAACCCGACCAGCAGTCACTCGGCGGCATACAGGGATGATATCGTGCCGTCAGCTCCCGCGCAGGGCGGCGAGGGAGCGGCTCAGATTGTGGCGCGCGGGTTCGTCATACTGCTCGTGGAACGCCTCGGTCTGATAGATCCGCGCGGTCGCGAGAAAGCGCATCAGGATCTCGGCGCGCTTGACCCGGAAGATCGGGAGTGGCACCCACGCGTACTCGGCGCGCACGTCGCGCTCGTACTGATCGAATCGTGGCGGCGCGGCCCCCAGCACGGCGAGGTCGATATCACACACAAGCTGCGCGTCAGGGTCCTCACTCGGGCCCGCATGCCGAGTGGCGAGAATGATTGCTTCCACGCGGGCGATCTGCGCTGGCGCGACACCACGCGCGAGCAGCATTTCACGCGCGAGCAGGGCGCTCTGGTGCTCGTTGTCGTCCCGACGCGCATCGTGAATCGCGTCGTGGAACCACATCGCCGACTCCACGACATCCAGATCCTGCGCACTCTCCCGCACGCGCGCAAAATGCTCCAGACACTCGCGCAGGTGGCGCAGGGTGTGGTACACACGATGCGGTTCATTCCAGCGTGCTTCGAGGTCGGCGCGATCGACGGCCGAGAGAAAGGTCATTCGATTTTGCTCAGTTCAGACTCCGCGATTGCCGGATAGCGAGGAAGCCGCCAGCTCTCTTCCTATTGATAAGCAAGTCGAGGCGCACGACAATGTCCATCATATAGGGCATGCTACGTGGCTAAGTTGTTTCACAGCAACACGATAGCCGTATGGACCTCAAGGTCCGATTCGCGGCAACCTCCTTAAGGCGTTGCTGGCAAACAACTTAGACAGTTGACCTTGTTACCTCGACCCACTATGCTTCGTCTTCGTGCGAGTCCCGTGAAACGCCTCACGTTCCGTCGCACAATCCCACCTTGGAGAGTTCCACCGATGAAGCGCCTTGCCCTTCTTGCTGCTGTTGTTCTGTTCGCCGCGTGCGCCCCGAAGGCCGAAGAGGCCCCGGCCTCTGAGATGGCCGCTCCGGCTGCCGACACCGCCGCTGCGATGACCATGGATACGACCAAGTCGGATACGTCCGCCATGGCCGCCCCGATGGATTCGGCCGCGAAGCCGATGTAAGCTGCGTCCTCACGGACGTTGCATGGAAGGGGCGGTCCCGCAAGGGATCGCCCCTTTTTTGCTTCTCGCGACTCAGCGCCTGACGCGCAGGCCGAGTTCCACCAACGCAAGCGTCAACAGATTTCCTGTGAGCGCCAGTATCCCGATGGTCACATCAGTGACCATGGGCGGTAGCGAGGGCGCGAGTTGCGCGAAGGGCACGCCCTTCCCGTGGGCCCAGCCGCTGCCGCCGAGGAAGGTGAAGGTCCGGACGCGCGGCATCAATTCGGTGAATGAGCCACATCACCGCCACGCTCAATTCCACCGTGCGATCGCGGAACTCCATACGGAATCCCCCGCGATGCACGAGGAAGAGCTCATCTTCGTTCGTCTGTTGATGCCAGTGGAAGGCGCCCTGGAACTTCACCGCCTTCACCCGCTGCCCGGTGAGCCAGGCGTGCGCCCTTACGCCTCAGGCGCGGGCGCAGACGCGGATTCCGTGGCAGCCGGCGGCCGGCGACGGCTACCCCAATGCCCCCCACGCTCACGCGGCTGCGCGAGCTGGAACAGACGATTCGTGTAGAATTCAACGACCCGCTCCTGCACCGACGCGCGCGTATCCGCGGACTCCGCGCGGAATGGCGCATAGCGCTGCTGGTCACCCGAGACCGCGAACCACCACCACGGATCATCCGGCGTGGCGCGCTGCACTTCGATCGTGCAGTTGTACTTGCGATCGCCGTCCTGGAACTCGAATCCCTTGATCATGTCGCTCCCGTCTGTGTGAACCGCACTCGCACTCTACGAAACCTTCGATGTCACATGGCACGTGCTACTTGCTGCTTGCTACAGGTCACTTGGCGCGTCGCGCGCTGCAGCGACGCACGGCACTCCTCACCCCGCGCGATCGCGACGGATGAGGATCTTCTTGCCCTTGATGTTCGACTTCGTCAACGCGGCCACGACCATGTCCGCGGAATCGGCCGGCACTTCCACAATCGAATGGCGATCGAACACGGTGATGGTCCCGATCGACGAGCCATCCATGCCGGTCTCGTTCGCAATCGCTCCAACAATGTCGCCCGGACGCACCTTCAGCTTGCGTCCTGCGCCCACGTAGAGCTTCACCGTCTCGCCGCCCTTGCCGCGCACCACGCGGTTCGGTGACACCGGCTTCGCCGCCTTACGCTCCGCGCGATCCTCCTGACGCTCACGCGCCGGATGCCGTTCCTTCCGCTCAGCCGCCGCCGGAATCTCCTTCACTTCGTCGGCATCACTTCCCGCCGCGCGCGCGGCCTGCTTCACCGCCGCGGCAGCGATATCGAGCGCATCGAATTCCGCCGCGAGCGGCGCCACCACGGCGCGCCACGAGTCGAGCCCGCCCTCAAGCAGCAACTCGCGCAGCGCGTCCTGCGCCTGTTCGTGTCGCTTCGCCTTCAGGTCTGCGACCGTCGGCAACGGCACCGTCTCGATCGGACGCCCCGTCACACGCTCAAAGTTGCGCAGCATTCGCTGCTCACGCGGCTCAGCCAGCGTGATCGCCACACCCGTGCGCCCCGCGCGCCCCGTGCGACCGATCCGGTGCACGTACGACTCCGTCGCCGACGGCACGTCGTAGTTCACCACGTGCGACACGTGCTGCACATCAAGTCCGCGCGCCGCCACATCCGTCGCCACGAGCAGCTCCGCGCCCTTCGCACGGAAGCGCTTCATCACGCGATCGCGCTGCTCCTGCGAGAGCCCACCATGCAACGCTTCGGCGCGATACCCCTGCGCCTTCAGCGTCTCGGCGACTTCGTCCACTTCGGTACGCGTGCGGCAGAAGATGATTGCGCTGGTCGGCTGCTCGACGTCGAGAATGCGACTGAGCGCTGCCGTCTTGTGCGCACGCCCCACCAGATACGCCACCTGCTTCACCTTCGCGATCGCGCCGGCCTTCACCTTCTCGGCGTCGATCTTGATCACTTCCGGATCGCGCAGATGCGTGCGAGCGATCGCTGCGATGCGCGGAGCGAGCGTCGCCGAGAAGAGCGCGACCTGCTTGTCCTTCGGCGTGTCGGCAAGAATCGCCTCGAGATCCTCGGCGAAGCCCATGTCGAGCATCTCGTCCGCTTCGTCGAGCACCACAGTACGCAGGTGCGCGAGATGCACCGTCTTGCGGCGGATATGATCGAGTGCGCGCCCCGGTGTGGCGATGATCACATCGACACCGCGCTTCAGGGTGCGGATCTGCCCTTCCATCGGGGCGCCACCGTAGATCGGGACTGCGACCGCGCCGCTCGAATGGCCGTATCGGTAGAAGGCCTCGGCCACCTGCATCGCGAGTTCGCGCGTGGGGACGAGGATCAGGGCGCTCGTCCGTTCACGCGGGGGTGAGTCGGGGCGGAGATTGGCGAGGAGCGGGAGCGCAAAGGCTGCGGTCTTGCCGGTCCCCGTCGCCGCCTGGGCGAGCACGTCGCGTCCAGCGAGGAGGGGCGGGATCGCGGCACGCTGAATCGGCGTCGGTTCTTCGTAGCCGAGGGCCGTCAAGGCGGCGAGGGTCTTTTCCGACAAGCCAAGCGCGGAGAACCCCGCGCCGGTAAGGTCAACTTCAGAAGGCGCGCGCGTAGGCATCAAGAAATATACACTACTTACATCATGAAAACCGTCGTTCGCGCTGCGGCGCGCTCCCTGAAGCTACAGGTCACCGTCCTCGGGAGCTCTGTTTCTGCACTCTGGGCGGGCTTTGCCGTGCAGGTCGCCTCCGCCAATGCGGTGCTGGCGTGGGGCATTCAGCCCCGCACCAAGCAGGGACTCTGGGGGATTCTCTTTGCGCCCTTTCTCCATGTCAGCACCGAGCACTTGCTTGCGAACACGGTACCCCTGCTGGTGCTCGGCTGGCTG
>CAYUMN010000082.1:0-13024 GCA_964445835.1 uncultured Gemmatimonas sp. | reverse complement strand
CAAAAGTGAGGGGTCACGGGATGGTAACGCGAAGGAGGAGGTCGTCACCCGGCCGCGGAGTACCGCGTGCATCTCGGTTACTCGTCGTCACGAGCAGATTCCCCTCAAGGTCAGAGGTCACGGTGCGGATCCGACCAAAGCTCCGCTCCAGAATCGGCTCGCGTGCCACGGCGACCCAAGTGGAGTCGCGTCGCTCAAGCCGGATACGTTCGAGCCGCTGTCCCTTCAGTGCGCCGACGATCAGGCTACCCTGCCAAGGTGCATACGGACCTCGGTAGAGCGTCAGTCCGGCGGGCGCAATCGCCTCATTCCAGACCCAGGTGGGACTGACAAGGTCGTCGGCGTGCTCCCAGCCGACCGCGAGCGGCCAGCCGTGATCACCACCGGCGCGAATCACGTTCAACTCATCGCGACCGGCGATCTCCCGCTCCGCGAGCGTGGCCTCAAGCGCATCGATGGCCGCCACCGGTCCCGAGGCCACGCAGAGCTGAGCGGCATTGACCGCCGCAATCGAGAGCGCCGTGCCGAGCAACGAACGCAACTCGGCCTCAGCGAGCGGAACGCTGAGCATCGCTCCGGCGGGAATCGTCTCGAACAATCGCCCGCGCAAGGCCACGAGTCGCACCGCATCACGCAGGGAGAAGACACCGGCCAAATGAGCCGCGGTGTACTCGCCCATCGAATGACCGATCATCGCGTCGGGGGTGATGCCCCACGACTCGAGCAGGCGCGCCATGGCGTACTGCGTGCTGAAGAGCGCAGGAAGCGCGAGCGAGGGTCGTGCGAGTCGCTTGGAAGCGGACTCCTCGGCGCCCGCAGGCGGCATGAGCAGCGAGCGCACATCACCGGCGAGCGCGGTCTCGAGGTGCTGCAGGCACTCGTCGATCGCCTGACGGTAGACCGGCTCCTCGTGATAGAGCTCGGCGCCCATTCCGGCGAACTGTGCGCCGCCACCGGCGAAGAGGAACGACGGTCGTGCGCGCGCCGACGCCGTGTCGGAAATGACGCGGTCCCGGTCGTTCGAATCGAGAAGACGACGCGCCTCCTCCGCATCACGGGCCACGACGATGCGGCGCTCCTTGAGCGCCTGACGGCCTACTTGCAGCGTGTACGCGGCGTCGGCGAAGGGAATCTCCGAATGCGCATCGAGATGGTCTGCCAGGTTCGCACTGGTGGTATCGAGCGCGTCACGCGTGCGGGCCGAGAGCGTGATGAGCTGCCAGTCCCGCGAGGGTCCCGAGACGGCGCGTGCCGGTGCCTCCTCGATGATGATATGGGCGTTGGTGCCACCCACGCCGAGTGAACTCACGCCGGCGCGCCGCACACCGAGGTCGGGCCACTCGCGCAGCTGTGCGTTCACGTAGAACGGGCTCGACGCGAAATCGATCGCCGGGTTGGGTTGCTCGAAATGCAGCGACGGCGGGATCTGCCCATGCTGCAGCGAGAGCGTCGCCTTGATCATGCTCGCGATGCCGGCCGCGGTGTCGAGATGGCCGATGTTCGACTTCAGTGAGCCGATGCCGCAGTAGCCGGTTCTGTCGGTGCTGGTGCGGAATGCCTGCGTGAGCGCACTCACTTCGATCGGGTCACCGACCGGCGTGCCGGTGCCGTGCGTTTCCACGTAGCCGATCGACTCGGGGTTCACGCCAGCAATCGAGAGTGCCTCGACGATCGACGCCGCCTGCCCGTCCACGCTGGGGGCGAGATATCCCACCTTGTTGGACCCGTCGTTGTTGATCGCCGATCCGAGAATCACCGCATGGATGCGGTCCCCGTCGCGCAGCGCGTCTTCGAGTCGGCGTAGCACCACCACGCCCGCCCCCGAGCCGAAGACCGTGCCCTTGGACGAGGCATCGAACGAGCGGCAGTGACCGTCGGGCGAGAGGATCTCGTTCTCCTTGTACGTATAGCCTTGGCGATGCGGAACTTCGATCGTCGAACCGCCGGCGAGGGCCATGTCGCATTCCCCGGACAGCAGGCTCTGCGCGGCCAGATGCACCGCGACCAACGAAGTGGAACAGGCCGTCTGCACGTTGATGCTCGGCCCCCTCAGGTTCAGCTGATAGGAGGCGCGGGTGGAGAGGAAGTCCTTGTCGTTGCCAGTATGGCGCACCAAGAAGAGCCCTGTGCCATCCATGAGCTTCTTGTTGGGAAGCGGGTTGTACGACATGTACGCCTGCATGCCGCAACCGGCGTAGACCCCGATGGCCCCCGGGAACTGCTCCGGCGCATGCCCTGCGTCCTCGAACGCCTCGTACGCGCACTCGAGGAAGAGCCGATGCTGCGGATCCATGATGCTGGCGTCCAGCGGCGTGAAGCCCCAGAAGGGCGCATCCCACCACTCCATGTCATCGAGGATCGCCGCGGCCCGCACGTAGTTCGGGTCCGCTGACGTCTCCTCACTCACGCCGGCCGCGCGTAGCTCGTCATCGGTGAGGAACCGAATCGATTCGACGCCGCCCTAGAGGTTACGCCAGAACTCGGCCAGCGTCCGCGCGCCGGGGAACCGCCCCGCCATGCCGACAATCGCGATCTCGCTGCCGCTGTACTCCGGTCGTTCGCTCATCGATCTCCTCGAGGTCTACGCGGTCGGACGCCGCGAGCGGCGCGCAGCCATCTCGCGCCGCTGCGCCGCGCGGTCCATCCCGCTCTTCACAGCCTGATCATCCTGTTCCCCGCCGAGGAATCCCACAAGTCCACGGATCGTCGGGAAGCGGAAGAGGTCGGTAATCGACAGATCGCGCTCAAGCGCCTTCTTGAGTCGCGAGTGTACCTGCACGGCGAGCAGCGAGTGCCCGCCCAGATCGAAGAAATTGTCCTGCACGCCAACAGTGGGGAGCTTGAGCACCTCCTGCCAGATCCCCGCGATAAGCACCTCCAACTCCCCAGCCGGCGCCACTGGCGGCGTCGCGGTCGGTGCGGTCACCGCCACACTCTCCGGCGAAGGGATTGCCTTGCGGTCCACCTTGAGGTTCGGCGTGCGCGGCAGGTCGCGCAGCACAACGAAGTGCGACGGGACCATGAACTCCGGTAGCGACTCGCGCAGGTGACCCCGGAGGACGCTCACACCATCGGGGGGGGCCTGCTTCCACACGACGTAGGCGACGAGTCGCTTGTCGCCGGCGTCGTCCTCATCACGCGCGACCACCACGGCCTCGCGGACCGCCGGGTGCGCCGCGATCGCCCCCTCGATCTCGCCGAGTTCAATGCGATAGCCGCGCACCTTCACCTGGAAGTCAGTGCGGCCGAGGAACTCAAGGGTGCCATCCGGACGCCAGCGGACGAGGTCACCGGTGCGGTAGAGCCGCGCCTGCGCATCGCGCCGAAACGGATGCGGCACGAAGCGCTCGGCCGTGAGTTCCGCGCGCCGCCAGTAGCCGCGCACCACCTGCGCGCCGCCAATGAAGAGTTCACCCGGCACACCTGCCGGCACTGGCTGGCGGAAGGCGTCAAGCACATACAGTTCGTTGTTCGCGAGCGGAGTCCCCAGCGGAACGCTGCCACCCTTCTCGGTGACGGTATGCATCGCCGACCAGATGGTCGTCTCGGTGGGACCATACATGTTGTGGATGTCGCCCGGCACCAGACGCTGCAACTCCGTCGCAAGTGACGGCGGAAAGGCCTCGCCGCCAATACAAACGGCGCGGAGCGAACGGAGCGCATCGCGACTCCGATCATTCACGACGAGCATCCCTGCCATCGACGGCGTGCACTGCAAGTGGCTCACGCGGTGCCGCGCGATCAACGCCGCCACTGAATGATCGGCGCGGGCCGGACGCGGACGGCTGGCGAGCGCACGCAGTCGGTTCAGATGCTTCAGATGCCGGAGCACGAGTTCGGTGTCCACACCGAAGTCGATCAGGCAGGCGACGTCATCCACGCCGATGCCCTTCAAACGATCGACCGTCCGCGCGCAGGTCTCTACGGTGCCGAAGAGTCCACTCGTCTCGTAGTAGCGCTCGAACGAGAACTCCATCAGCGCGGCCATCTCCTCGGCGCTCAGACTGTTGAAATCGAGATCCGGCGTCCTCCCATCCTTGTCCTTCTTGAAGGTCGGGAAGGCGGCAGCGAACCCCTTGATGAGCGAGATCGAAGTGCCGAGGTACGCTTTCATCGGCTCGCGCACGAGGTTCTTCACGTCCTCGTCGCTGTCACCCACAAAGGTGTGCAGCATCAGCGAGATCTGACCCTCGCCCTTATGGCCGGCCCGCTTCCACGCCTTGCGGTAGATCGTGATCTTGTCGGCGAGTTCGTCGACGCTCTGGCCAAGGAGATGCGTGAGGACGTTCACCCCGAGCTTCGCTGCGAGTTCGTAGGACTCCGGGTTGCCAGCGGTGGTGAACCAGATCGGGAGCTCGGCCTGCACGGGCCGCGGCAGCGTGCGGACCGCGACGTCGCCGCGCGGACCGGGGAAGGTCACTGTATCGCCGCGCCAGAGCTGCCGCACGGTCTCAATCATCTCGATCGTCTTGTTCTTTGCGTCGGCGTAGTTCTGCGGCTGGAAGATGAAATCGTTCGGCTGCCAACCCGCCGCGAACGACACGCCGACGCGGCCGGCCGAGAGATTGTCGACCACCGACCACTCCTCGACCACACGCACTGGGTGGTGCAATGGAAGCACGCAGCTCCCGGCGCGCACCCCGATGCGGCTTGTCACCGCCGCCACCGCCGCACCCGTGACCGCTGGGTTGGGGTAGAGACCGCCGAACGCATGGAAGTGCCGCTCCGGCGTCCACACCGCCGCGAAGCCATGCTTGTCACCGAACTTCGCGCCCTCCATCAGCACGCGATACCGGTCGCCTGCGTTGGCGTTCTCGTCGGCCGAGAAATAAAAGAGCGAGAAGTCGACGGCCTTGTGCGCATTGGCGAGCCCCGCGGTGGCACCCGCAGCGCGATTCTCGTCGGCGTAGAGCACCACCTTGTAGCCGCGCGTGAGCGTCCACAGGAGCTCGAGTACCGAGATGTCGAACGAGAGGCTCGTCACCGCGAGCCAAGTGCCGGGCTGCGTGCCGAGACGCTCATCCATCGCGCCGAAGAAGTTCACGACGTTGCGATGCTCGACCATGACCCCCTTGGGGCGCCCCGTGGAGCCGGAGGTGTAGATGCAGTAGGCGAGGTCGGCTGACGTTACGCCACTCACGGGTGCCGTCACCGGCTGCTTCGCAATCAACGGCCAATCACGGTCGATGCAGACGAGATGCGCGCGCGTCTCGGGGAGATCGCCGAGCACTGGCTCCTGGGTGACGAGAATCTGTGCCTGCGCATCGTTCAGCATGTAGGCGATGCGATCCGCCGGGTACGCCGGATCCAACGGGACGTAGGCGGCACCCGCCTTATGGATGCCGATGATTGCGACCATCATGTCGAGCGACCGCTCGCAGCAGAGGCCGACGAGGGTGTCGGGACCCGCGCCAAGGGTACGCAAGTGATGCGCAAACTGGTTCGCGCGCGCGTCGAGTTCGCGATAGCTGTACTGGCTGTCCTCAAAAACAACAGCAATCGCCTCGGGGGTGCGGGCGGCCTGCGCCGCGATCAGCTCGTGGATGCAGTGATCGCGGGCGATGTCTCTGGGCGAAGTCCCCCACTCGTCGACGACTTGTCGACGCTCCTCCGGCGAGAGAAGAGGCAACGCCGTCCATGGCAATGCGGCATCAGCCGCCGCGACCGCATTGTACTGCGCCGCCATTGCGACGACGCGCGCTGCGGCGAGCACGCTCGCATCGTAGAGCCAGGCCGAGGTGCCGTCCGCTGCGAGCGCGAGGGTGAGGTCGGCGCCCGTCCCGCGCGCGTCAGGCAACTGTGCGACGAGTTCCACCGCCACCGGCAGCACGAAGGGGCGCCCGGCGAGACGCTTGAGCGTCGGACGCCGCGTCGTCACGTCGCGCACGAAACCTGCACGGCGACGGACCCACGCCAACGCGGTATTCACGGTCGAGCGTGCCTCGGCGACGGTCGCCTGGTCGGCAAGCGTCAGCCGCAGCGGAACGTAGGCCGAAGCGAATGCATCGAGCCCGGCCGGTGCACCCACTACGCCCGCCTCGCGGAACGCAACATCGAAGGATGCGCGGCCGGCGAGGCGACCCACGAAAAGCAGGAACGAGGCGATGGCTGCATCGCGGTCGATCACGCTCGGCTGCGGCAACCACTCGATTTGCGGAGCGCGCGCACTCACGCGGTCGGCGTACGGCAGTTCCACGGGGTCGAGCGTGGCGAGCCGCGAAGCCCAGGCTCCCTCGTAGCGGGAGGCCTTCGCCGAAAACGCGTCGGCGGCCGCGACGAGTTGCTCGGTCAGGACAGGCAGACGCTCACCAACCCTGAGCCCCAGATGCGCGAGTGCCTCTGCGCCGGTGAGAGGCGCGCCATCCTCGGTCGCCAGCCCAGCGAATGCGAGCGATCCGTCCCTGGCGGCCAGGTGTAGCCGCCCGTCCTCCGCGCTCAGCACTTCGCCCGCGGTGCCCCGAATCGACTCCGCACCAGCGACGCTCGACACGAGCACGGCCCGGTCGCCCGACACCAAGCGGGGGCGCGCGACCGGGTTGGCGTAACCACCGAAGTCGAGTGCCCGCACGAGCGCTGCCAGCTCGGCGACTGGCCGCGTCAGGTCGAGCGCGGCGAGGGCGCGCGG
This sequence comes from uncultured Gemmatimonas sp., assembly GCA_964445835.1. Classification (GTDB taxonomy): domain Bacteria; phylum Gemmatimonadota; class Gemmatimonadetes; order Gemmatimonadales; family Gemmatimonadaceae; genus Pseudogemmatithrix. The sequence continues at coordinate 6,399 of CAYUMN010000082.1, read as the reverse complement.
ACGATCCGAGAGGCCGTGGTAGGTCGCCCTGTCCAGCCCATGCGTGGTGCTCGGCGGCGTTTCGCTGGCGAGTAAGTCAGTCAACTCCGGGAACGAGTCGATGCCAGCCGCAAAGCACTTACTGTTGAGCGTGAGTGAAGTCTCGCCCTCGGTCACGGCGAAGCGCCGCTGCAGGACGATGTCGCCTTCGTCCACCGCCGCCGTCATGCGGTGCCAGGTGATGGCGTATTCTGTCTCGCCGGCCATGAGGGCCCACACGGGCGCGTAGAGCCCGCCGAAGCGCGGCAAGGGTCCGTCGTGGAAGTTGATGGCGCCCCGTCGCGGGAGAGCCAATACCTCCGCGGGCACGATTGTGAGGTTGGTGATGCTGAGCAGGTAGTCGAACGGCTGCTCCGCGAGCACGGTCCCGTACGGCTCTGCCCCCGAGATCACGCGCACGCCGTGATCGGCGCACCACTGCACGATGTTCGGCTCGTCGCTCACCACCCCGAGAATCTGATGCCCCTTGTCGCGGAGGACATCGGCACAACTGATGAGCAACGACTCGGTGCCGATGAGGAAGCACCTGAAGGAGCGATTTGTCATGTCTGGGATGGTCGGGGGCCAGCGAGTTTCTGCTATCGGGAATAGCAGAACCCAGGCCTCGCACAACAATTTAACTTGCTTCTACGGATGACGCCACAAATGGTTATACCGCAACGTGTTGGGGCCCGCCAGCCGTTCGCAACTTCGCTCGACGAAGAGTGAGCAGTGCGTCAAGTTGGTGCCGAAGGCACGGGAGTGTTGCGCGCCCGCAACAACTCTCGCCCGGCCAGGGGACGACTAGCCCAGCCGGCAAAGCGTTATCACGAGTCGGTCGGCAATCAGATACCGTCCCGTCAGGTGCCTGATCAGTTCGGCGTCCCGTGCGGGGAGCGAGGGCGCGGGAGCTGGTCGGAAGCTACCCCATGCGCCGTACGGTAAGCCGCTGCCGATCTCCGTCACCGCAGTGAATTCCACGTCTACGTCGCTGAACTCGAGCCAGCGCTGGCTAATTGGGAACACAGCCTTGTGAACGGACTCTTTGGCGCTGAAGGTGAGGATTTCGATCGTCTCCGGGTGCGGCGAGCTCCTCGCCAGCGCGCGCTCAGCCGGCGACAGCACCGCTTCGACGGTCTCGGGGTCCATACGTCCCAACTGCTCAACATCGAGCCCTACACCGCTCCCCCACGTTGTCGGTGCAGCCACGGCTGCTACGATGCCGGCCCCATGCGTGATCGAACCCAGAAACCCCGCCGGGAGTTGCGGCTCCCGAGACGGACCGGGGAGTATGGGACCCCGAGGTGCCCCGAGCCGATCAAGACACGCGCGCAGGCAACTTCTCCCCCGAAGAAACTCGTTCTGACGGCTGGGGACAGCCCGCGCGATTGCGCGCCGCTCTTCATCGAAGACATCGATCTCCCCGACGTCCGCCCCCCAGACCGCAAGCTCGAGCCCAGGCCAGAGGAGGTGCGCGAACGCTTCACGCAGGGGAATCACGAAGGGAGGCGCAAGTTGGCAGTCTGCGGGATAGGAAGTTCAAGCACGGTGCCGGAAGTATGTCGCGGGCTCGCGCATGCGGCGAGACCGCGTGGCGTCAGCGGCGGCGAATCCGCGCCGCGATCGGACTCGTCCGCCTAGCCCTCTCCCCTCCGTACGATTACGCTCCCCCTATGTCGAGGATCGTGGACTTCCATAGCCACCTCATACCAGGGGTGGATGACGGCTCGCGCACCGTGGAGCAGTCCATTCAGTCGCTCGCGGCCATGGCGGCGCAGGGCATCACCACCTGCATCACCACCCCGCACTTCGACGCCTCCCTCACCCGCTCCCCCGACGCCCTCGCCGAACGACTCGGCCAGTTCGATCTCGCCTGGGCCGAACTCACCGCCGTGGTTGCGCAGACGCCGGGCCTTCCCGAACTCAAGCGCGGCACCGAAGTGATGCTCGACGAGCCCGAGGTGGATCTCAGCGACGCGCGCATTCGGCTCAATGGCGGACGGTTCATTCTCTGCGAGTTCCCGGGGCTGCGGCTGCCGCCGAACGCCGAGTGGGGCGTGAGCAACCTGATCGCACAGGGATGGCAGCCGATCATCGCGCATCCGGAGCGGTACCGGAATCTTGACCCGCAGTTGGAGATGCTCGGGCTGCTTCGCAGGGCGGGCGCGTTCTTTCAAGTGAATGCCGGCTCGCTGATGGGGCAGCACGGTGAACCGGCGATGCGCACGGCGCAGCGGATGCTCGCGGCGGGCTGGGCCGAGTATCTCTCGAGCGACTATCATGCGCGCGGCGTGCCGGCGACGCTGCGGACGGTGGAGTTGCTGGAGTCCGAGGGTGCTGGGGCGCAGGCAATGAGGCTGACTCAGGAGAATCCCACGCGGATGCTTGCGGGGGAGATGCCGTTGCCGGTGGCGCCGCATGAGGCGCCGAAGAACGATGCGACTTGGCTGCAGCGGTTGTTGCGGTCGCGCGCGAAGTGATCGTCGCAATCGCAGTGAAGGAAGTAAGAGAAGCAAGAGAAGGAAGCGAACCGCACTTCCCGAGAACATGACCACCTGGCTGATCGTCCTCGCCGTCTGCATTGGCATCACGACGTATGCGTACTTCGTGTATCCCGTGCTGCTCTGGCTTCTCGCGCGCGTGAAGCGGGCGCCGGCGGTGGTGCGCACTGAGCCCGCCGAGTGGCCGCGTATCAGCATCACGCTGCCGGCGTACAACGCGCAGGACACCCTGCGCCCCGTGCTTGAGGCGTTGGTGGCGCTGGACTATCCGGCCGATCGGCGGCAGATCTTGGTGGTGTCTGATGGTTCGACCGACGGCACCGATGCGCTCGTGCGCGAGTACGCGTCGGAGGGCGTCGAACTACTGCGCGTTGAGGGGCGACTCGGGAAGACCGAAGTGGAGAATCGCGCCTTCGATTCGCTCACGGGGGAGATCATCGTGAACACCGATGCCTCGGTCACGGTGCGTCCCGATGCGATCAAGCGCTTGGTCTCGGCGTTTCAGGATCCGCAGGTGGGCGTTGCTTCAGCGCGCGATGTGTCGGTGGCATCAGTAGGCGCGAAAGGGCACGCGAGCGAGGCCGCGTACGTGGGCTACGAGATGTGGGTGCGCGATCTTGAGACTGCGGTGAGTGGAATCATTGGATCGTCAGGATGCTTGTATGCGATCCGCGCGACGCTGCACCGGCGGCAGTTGCCGGGGCATTTGAGTCGCGATTTCTCCTCTGCGATGTGGGCGCGGTTGAATGGGTTGCGCGCGGTGAGTGTGCGGGATGCGATCTGCTTTGTGCCACGGGCAGCGAATATGCGGATCGAGTACCGGCGGAAGATTCGCACGATGAGTCGCGGGATTCAGACGCTGTTCTTTCATGGACGGTTGTTGGATCCCGTGCGCTATGGCGTGTTCGCGTGGATGCTGTGGAGCCACAAGTTGATTCGGTGGCTGGTGCCGTTTGCGCTACTGCTCGGCGTTGTAGCGGCGGGGGCAGCGGCGTGGCGGATGCCGTTCGAGTTGCCGGCGTTGGCGTTGCTTGGGCATCTCACGCTGGTGGGCATTGCGGCCGGAGTTGTGGTGGCCGCGTTCGGCTGGTGGTGGCCGGGGGACAAAAAAGCCCCCAGGCTCGCGGCGATGGGGGCGTATTTCGTATCAGGTACGTGGGCTGGGATTGTAGCGTGGAAGCGGGCCCTAGCCGATCAACGGGCGCCGGTCTGGGAGCCGACGCCGCGGGCGCTTAGCGAGCACCGCGGAATAGTAGAGTCGTGATGATGGGTGAGAGAAAGAGAAAGGTGAACTGCAACGCCTGCTGACGATCGAGTCGCTGTGCGCCGCGCTCAACGATCAGTTCGTCTCCCTCCTGCAGTCCCATCTCCCCAACGACCACACCCGCCGCGATCAGCGACCGTACTTCGGTTTGGTCAAGGACAACAGTATCACCGCGGATCACGCGCATCTTGCCGGTGGCGGCGTCGATCGTAGGACCTCCCGCCAGCATGATGAGATTATCGAGCCGCGTTTCGAGCGGAATGCTGTAGAAACCGGGACGCCCGACCGACCCAAAGACCGCGAGACGCACGAGCGGCCGGGTGGTCGCACGCGAGTTCAGAACAACCTCGTTGACTGCCGCGTTCACGCGCGCCTGCAACTCCGCTCGGAGCACACCCACGAGCGAAATCTCCCCGATGTTGCGCACGTTGATGCGGGAGCCGTCAACCACGGTGACGGTGTCCCCGATGTCGCCCGGGATGCGAGCCTGCCCTTCGATTCCCTCAGGGATCAACCCCTCAATCTCGACATAGATCCGGTCGCCAACGCGGAAATCCCCGTCACTGAGTCGGCCGCGAATATTCTCGGCTTCCTGAGCCGAGCGAGCACGGGCGCGTTCGGAGTAGGCGGTAGAGCCGGCCAAGGCATCGAGTTGCGTCACGCGACGCTCGAGCTCCGCCCGCGAGGCCGTCCACGCCGAGCTCAGATTGGTCTGCGCGGCCGCAGGAGTGGGCGCGAGACAAAGAGCGGCCACGAGGACCATCAGGGCACGAGAGGCGACGCGTCGTATACGGTTCATAGTCTCAAGAATACTCGGACGAGTGAGCAAGATGCTACAAGGACGCGGCGTTGCAAGAGCGCGTCACACCCTGCCCAAGGTGTGGCTGTGACGCATCGCACAGACTTCTTCAGCCCCCGCTGTCAAATGCCAACCCATTGCTACGAATAGACTTGTGTGGTAGAGTAGGCGAAGCACGATATGTGCAGTAAGAGTTAATTGCATCCCGAAGCCGACTCAGTCGTCCCAATGGGTGTCTCCGACCTCCTGCCAATACATGACCGCTCCTCGCCCGCGCATTCGTCCGCCGCTGACGCTGATTGCCAACAGCCAGGAATGGCACTCAAGGTCGCTCGAGAGCATCCTCGGGCCGCATGGCTATGCCGTGCTGCGCGCCTACACCGGAAAGCAGGCGATTGAGCGCGCGGTCGAGGCGCGGCCCGACCTGATTTTCATCGACACCGATCTCCCCGACCGTGACGGCTTCGATGTCGTGCGCGAGCTGCGGGAGAATCCGCATATCAGCCCCAGTACGCCAATCATCATGACCAGCCCGGGGCACACGAGTCGCCAGCGACGGTTGGAAGCCCTGCGGGCCGGTGCCTGGGACTACATCGGGGCCGCAATTGACGGCGAGGAGCTCCCGCTCCGCCTCGATGCCATGGTCCGCGCCAAGATGGAAGCCGATCGCGTCCGCGAGGAAGGCCTCCTCGACGAACTTACCGGACTCTACAACCTCCGCGGCCTCGCTCGACGGGCGCGCGAGGTTGGCTCGCAGGCCTTCCGTCACAAGGAGCCCTTGGCCTGCATCGTGGTAACGCCGATGATGGCGAATTTGCCCGATGCAACCGAACGCGTCATTGAAGAGCTCGCGCGGATCATGCGGGCTACCGGGCGCTCGTCCGACGTGATTGGCACTCTCGGACCTGGCGAGTTCGCCATCGTGGCGAGCGGGACCGATTCTGCGGGCGCTGAACGTCTTGCCGAACGTCTCGCCGAAGCGGCGGGACGGATCTTCGGGAGCGAGGATGTGAATGTCGCCATCGGCTACGATGCGGTGCAGAACTATTCCGAAGCCCCGATTGACCCGAGCGATATGCTCTCACGTGCGAGTGCGGCGATGCGCCGCTCGCGCGCGGACGCAATCCCGGGGCGACGGCTGAGCGTCAGTCGGTTCGAGGCAACGCTCAACTAGCTCCGCAACCGCTACGAAGAAGGGGCCGACGCACTCGCGTCGGCCCCTTCTTCGTTCATTCGCGAACCAGGAGAAGTTACTTGTTCCCCGACGTAATCCGCTTGTGCACCTCGACCTCCGACTCTACTTCATCCTCCGAGCGGTAGCCCGGGATGTACGAGTAGTAACGGTACATCCCCTCACTCGCGCGCACATCGTTGAGGATCGCGCCGAGAACGCGAATCGGAAGCTTCTGCAGCGCCTCAAGGCGCGCGCCGGCGAAGGCGCGGTCGGTGACTCCATTGCGCAACACGAGCACGAGGCTGCCGGTCAGGGAGGCAAGAATCAGCGGGTCAACGCCCGCGCCGAGTGGCGGCGAGTCAATGATGATGGCCGAATATCGCGTCCGCAGTTCCGCCATCAGTTGCTGCATCTTGGGCGAGGCAAGCATCTCGGGGGCGGCCGCCATGCGGGTGCCGGTCGGCATGAAATCGATGCCGGCATCGCCAATGGAATGCACGACCTCCTCGAGCGTGGACGTCCCGGAGAGCAGTTCCATCAATCCCGGCTTGCGCTCCACGCCAAAGGCACGATGCAGAACGCCGCGTCGGTTGTCCGCGTCAATGAGAATCGTCTTCCGCCCAGAGGCGGCGAAGGCCTTCGC
>CAYUMN010000081.1:0-13143 GCA_964445835.1 uncultured Gemmatimonas sp. | reverse complement strand
ATGCCGAAGATGAAGACCCATAAGGGCGCGAAGAAGCGCTTCTCCATCACCGCGACGGGGAAGGTGCGCCGCCTGAAGGCCAACAAGAGCCACATCCTCACCAAGAAGACGTCGAAGCGGAAGCGCAACCTGCGCCGTCCGACGACCGTCAAGACGAACGGCGAGGCGAAGAATCTCAAGCGCCTGCTGCAGGCCTAAGGAGACCTTACCATGCCACGCGTCAAGTCGAACGTAGTGCGCCTCAAGCGCAAGAAGCAGATCATGAAGGCCGCGAAGGGCGCCTTTGGTGGGCGCTCCAAGCTGTGGAAGGCCGCGAAGGAGACCGTGGAGAAGGGCTGGGTCTACGCGTATCGGGACCGTAAGGCGAAGAAGCGCGATTTCCGGAAGCTCTGGATCATGCGTATCAACGCGGCCGCCCGTCTGAACGGGATGTCGTACTCCATCTTCATCAACGGCATTCAGGCCGCTGGTGTCGAAGTGGATCGCAAGATCATGGCCGACCTCGCCGTGCGCGATCCGGCGGCGTTCACGCTGCTGGCGGAGAAGGCGCGTGCGGCGCTTGCTCCGAAGTAAGGTCTGAGCCGGTCGCCTGCATCGTTCTTGATGGAGGCGGAAGGATACATGCTGAAAGAGGGCGGGCCGCGAGTACTCTCGTTGCCCGCCCATTCTTTGAGCGCTCATCCGACCAGTCCTTGGAGTCGCGGCCGTATGCCGTGCGCCGCTATCTTTCACCGGTCATCCTTCCGCCTTCATCCGCCGTTCAATGATTCTCGCCGAGTTCCTCAGTCAGCTCGCCGCGCTCGAGTCTGCCGCTTCCCCGCGCATCACCGCCGCGGAGTCGCTCGACGCATGGACCGAGGTCCGCAACGCCCTCGTCGGGCGGCAGGCGGGGGAGTTCACCGCCATCATGAACGCGCTCGGTGAGCTCGCCAAAGAAGAGCGTCGTGAGGCTGGGCAGCGCGCCAACGGCGTGAAGGTCGCGCTCGAGGAAGCGCTGGAGACGCGGCGGGCGCAACTCGCCGCCGCAATGGCGGAGCAGGGGCCGACGCTCGACCCCACCATGCCCGCGCGCGATCGGTGGCGTGGGACCGTGCACCCGGTCTCGCTCGTCATCGACGAAGTCGTGGAGATCTTTCGTGAGCTCGGCTTCACGATCGCGCTCGGTCCCGAAGCGGAGCACTCCTGGTACAACTTCGGCGCGCTCAACTTCCCCGCGGACCATCCCGCGATGGACCTGCACGACACGCTCTACCTCGGGTCGGAGCAGGTGCTGCGCACGCACACCTCCCCCGTGCAGGTGCGCACGCTGCAGCAGTATCCGCCACCGGTGCGCATCCTCGCCCCAGGCAATGTGTACCGTCGCGACTTCTTCGATCCCTCGCATGCGCCGATGTTCGCGCAGATCGAAGGGCTGGTGGTGGACGAAGGGGTGAGCTTCGCCGACCTCAAGGCGACCCTCTCGCACTTCGCGCGCCGCTACTTCGGGGCGCACACCAGGACGCGGTTCCGGCCGAGCTATTTCCCGTTCACGGAGCCGAGCGCGGAGATGGATGTCCAGTGCGGCGTGTGTGGTGGCAACGGCTGCGGCGTCTGCAAGCAGTCCGGGTGGGTCGAGATCCTCGGCGCTGGCATGGTGCATCCGGCGGTGCTCGAGGCGGCGGGGCTCGATAGCGAGAAGTACACCGGGTGGGCCTTCGGCATGGGGCCCGCGCGGACGGCGATCTCGCGTCACGGCATTCCTGACATTCGCGTTCTCTACGATTCTGACGTGCGCTTCCTGGAGCAGTTCGGTCGATGATGAGTTCGCCTGGCACTGGCGCCGAGTCGCGCCGATGAATCTCTCCCATGAATGGCTCGCGCGGCTGGTGCCGCACGGGAAGACGGCGGAGCAGGTCCGCGATCTCCTCACTGCGCATGTCGCGACGGTGGAGGGGTTCGAACAGTTGCGGGCGGATCTCATGCCGTTCGTGATCGCGCGCGTCGTCGAGAGCGAAACGATTCCGGACACCAAGCTCTCGTTCAACAAGGTCGACGACGGGAGCGGTGCGTTGCTCGAGGTCGTCTGTGGCGCGCCGAACGTGACCGTGGGGGCGATGTATCCCTTCGCGCGCACGGGCACCGTGATGCCGGGCGGGCTCAAGATCGAGAAGCGCAAGATCCGTGGCTTCACGTCCAATGGGATGCTCTGCTCCTCGCGTGAGCTTGGACTCGGCGACGATCACGACGGCATCTACACGCTGACGACGAATGCGCCGCCAGGCTCACCGCTCCTCACCGTGTTGCCACTGGGCGATGTCCGGCTCGTGCTGGATGTGTTGCCGAATCGCCCGGACCTGCTCTCGCATCTCGGTGTCGCCCGCGAACTCTCGGCGTTGACCGGGGCGAAGCTCACCGGTCCCGTGGAGTTGGTGGATCTACCGGAGGTGCCGAAGACGGTGGCGCATGGTCCGGAAGAGGCGAGTGTGGACGGCTTCACGGTGCATGTGACCGACCCGACTGACTGCCCGCGCTACAGTGCGGCACTCATCTCCGGTGTGACCGTGTGCCCGAGCCCCGCGTGGCTGAAGGCCGCGGTGGAATCGGTGGGGGGACGTTCGATCAACAACGTCGTGGACGCGACGAACTACATGCTTCACGGTTTCGGTCAGCCGATGCATGCGTTCGACAAGGCGAAGATCGGTGGCGGCACGATCATCGTCCGGCGCGCGAGGGCGGGCGAGAAGCTCGTGACGCTCGACGGTACCGAGCGCACGCTCGACCCCGACATGCTCGTGATCGCCGATGCCACGCACGCGACGGCGCTCGCCGGCGTGATGGGCGGGCGCGCGAGCGAGGTCACAGTCATCACGACCGACATCGTGCTTGAGGTGGCGAGCTTCTCGGCGCAGCGCGTGCGGACGACGCGTCGTCGCGCCGGACTCTCGACCGACGCGAGCTATCGCTTTGAGCGGGGCATCGACGACGCGATGGTCGCGCAGGCGTTGCAACTCGGCGCGGCGTTGATCGCGCTCGTGAGTGGGGGGCATGTGGACGCGCTGATCGACGTCGGTCGCATGCCGACGCCGCGGACGCCGGTCCTGTTGCGCATCACGCGTGTGGCGCGCGTGCTCGGTGAGGCCGTGCCGCGCGAGGAGTGTGCGTCGATGCTGTCGAGCATCGGATTCGAGGTGGTGATCGACGGGGAGCTGCTCAAGGTCACGCCGCCGAGCTGGCGGCACGATGTGTCGCGCGACGTGGACCTGATCGAGGAGATCGCGCGTCTGCGTGGCTTCGATCGTCTCCCCGATGCCTTGGCCGGCGCGCGCCCTGGCACGGTGCCGGATCATCCGTTGTGGACGGCGTATCGCCGCGTGCGCGACTCGCTGGTCGCGGCGGGTCTGCACGAGGTGCGTCCGCTCCCGTTCACGTCGGGGCGCGGGGTGGCCTCTGATACGGTCAATCTCGTGCGCGTGCAGAATCCGCTGGCGGACGACGAGCCGTTCCTTCGCTCGACGATCCTCGACACGCTGGGTGCACGCGCGGAGTACAACCTGAATCGAATGCAGGGGAATGTCCGGCTGTTCGAAGTCGGGAGCGTGTTCGTGGCGCGCCCTGGGGGTACGCCGCTGGAGGAAGTGCGCGCCGCGCTGCTCGTGATGGGCCAGCGGCGGCCCTCGCACTTCACGGAACCGCAACCTCCCGCATTCGATGCGTGGGATGCGAAGGCGCTTGCGTCGGTCCTTGCACAGGCCGCGTTCCCAGGCAACGCGGTACAGCTTGAGCCTGGAGACGCGCACGCGCTCTGGTACATCATGGCGGGCGCGGCGCGCATCGGACGCGTGGTCCGTGTGCACCTCGATGCGCCGGTGTGGGCCAGCGACGCCTATGGCGTGGAGCTCACACTCGGCGAGATGCCGAACGCCGCCGTCGCGCCCAAGGGGCAGCACGCGCATGGTGCGAAGCGGCGGAACAGCATCGTGGTGCCCGGAGTTGAAACGCCCTCGACCCCGCGCGGTCCCGTGCGCTACAAGCCGATTCCAACACTCCCCGCGGCGGAGTTCGATCTCGCATTGCTTGTGCCCGAGACGACGCCGGCGAGCGACGTCGAGAAGGTGCTCAAGTCCGCTGGTGGCGAGTTCCTGGAGCGCTTCGTGCTGTTCGATGAATTCCGCGGCGCCGGCGTCCCCGAGGGGATGCGCTCACTCGCGTGGCGCTTGACCTTCCGTCATCCGGAGCGCACGCTCCGGGACAAGGAGCTGGAAGGCCGTCGTGCCCAGCTCCTCAAATCCCTCGAAGGAGCACTCGGTGTTCGACCCCGCACGGGCTGATTCCACGGCTGCGTTTGCAGAGCTCGAGATCCTCGTCCGGAACCTTGGCGAAGAGCTCTCGACCTTTCGCAAGCGCGCGCAAGCGGCCGAAGCACGATTAAAGGCGCTCGGCAATACCCCGGGCGGCGATGCCACCGCGGAGGAGCGCCTCACCGCGCTCCAAGCAGAGAACGCGCAGCTGCGGGCCCAGTTGGCCGAGGCGGCGGAGAAGACCCGCGCGATGATCGATCGCGCGCGGTTCCTACGGCAGCAGCACGTCCTTGGAGGTGACACATGACCGTGCATTCCACGCGGGTGAAGATCGTCGGCGAAGAGTACACGATTCGCTCGAGCGTCCCGCCAGAGCATACGCGGGCGATCGCCGAGCACGTCGACGCCGCGATCCGAAAGGTGCTGGAGAACCCGGCGATCACCGACCCGGGCAAGGCAGCGATTCTCGCGGCGATGAGTATCACGGACGAGCTCTTCACCGAGCGCGCGAAGCAGGGGGAAGTGGCCGAGCAGATGCGTTCGCTGAGTGGCGAACTCCGTCGCTGGTTGCCGCCGGCCAAGCGCGTGACGCTTACGGATCAACGCGCGGTCGAAGGATGACGTCCTCGACCGCCGCGCGCAGCGTCGCTGCGAGGACGGCCATCGTGAACGGCTTCTGCAGGAAGCGCACCCCGGGGAGCGCCACGAGCGCAGGGTCCAACTCCTCCGCCGAATAGCCACTGCAGAGCACCGCCGGCAGATCCGGGCGGAGCACCTTGATCTCCGCGAGCGCGGCGTCGCCGGCGAGTCGCGGCATGGTGAGATCGAGGAAGGCCAAGCTGAACCGCTGGGGATCGGCGGTGACGAGGTCGACGGCCTCGCGTCCGTCCCCGCACTCCACCACTTCGAAGCCCGCGCGCTCGAGTGAGCGCCGTACGACGCGCCGCACAAAGGCTTCGTCATCGGCGAGCAACGCGACGCCAGAGCCTTTCCATTCGGTGGCGGCGGGCGAGGGCTGCACCGGCGCCACCACCGCGGACGCATCGGCCGGCAACACGAGGCGGAAGGTCGTGCCCTCATGAGGCGCGGAGTCCACCCAGATGGCGCCACCATGGCTCCGAATGATGCCGAGCGTCGCCGCGAGTCCGAGGCCGCGCCCGGTGAACTTGGTGGTGAAGAAGGGATCGAAGATGCGGCTGCGCGTTTCGTCGCTCATTCCCGAGCCCGTGTCCGCGACCTCGATGAACACGTACTCACCGGACGCGAGTGACTCACCGCCGACGGCGCGCTGACGGAAGTCGGCATCGGGGGTCATGACGCCGGTGCGGAGCGTGATGTGACCGGGAGCATCCTCGAGGGCATCGGAAGCATTCGTGAGCAGATTCATCACGATCTGGCGCAACTGAGTGGCATCGGCGCGCACCGGGGGAAGCCCTTTCGCCAGCACGGTTTCAAGCGTCGCACGCTTATTGAGTGCCGTGTTCATCAGGCTGGCCATTTCCCCGACCAGCGCCGAGACGTCGAGCGGTTCAACAATGAAGTTTCCCTTGCCGGCATAAGCGAGGAGCTGGCGCGTCAGGTCCGCCGCGCGGGTGGCCACGATGCGCACCTCACCCACCAGCGGCATCGCTGGGGAATCGGCGGGGAGCACGCTCTCCGCGAGGCTCGCATTGCCAAGAATGCCGACGAGGAGGTTGTTGAAGTCGTGCGCGATGCCCCCCGCGAGCACCCCGAGGCTCTCGAGTTTCTGCGCCTGTTCAAGTTGGTCCGCAAAGCGTTCCTCCTCCGCTTCCTTGCGTCGTGCGTCGGTGACGTCGATGCCGAGGCTGATGCTCCGTCCATCCCCGAGTCGAACATTCGACCACGCGACGAGTCGCTGCTCTCCGCTCTTGGTGCGAAGGTTCCAGTCGATCGCCCCCGGTGCGCCCGCGCGGATCGACTCGAACACGAGGGCGCGGTACGCAGGATCCGGATAGACCGCGGCCATCAGGTCCATCGATCGCATTTCCTTGAGCGACCAGCCGACGAGTTGCTCGCACGCGCGGTTCACGTACTCGACCAATCCGTCCACGCTCACGATGCTAATGGCCACCGGAATGTTGGAGAGGACGGTGTCGAGCACGGCCGCCTGGCTCTCAATGGCCTGCTGCTGCTCGTGGCGTGCGGAGATGTCGGCATGGGTGCCTACGACGCGAAGGGGGGCGCCGGCGGCATCGCGCGCGACGATCTTCGCGCGATTGAGGATCCAGCACCACGTCCCATCCTTTCGCTGCATCCGCATCTCGAACTCGACCTGCGGGAGCTCGCCGCGGCCGTGGGCATCGAGCTGGGCGTAGGCCTTCGGCACATCGTCGGGGTGCGAGAGCGCCTGCCACGTCTCAATATGCGGACGCAGTTCCTCGGGCTCGTAACCGAGCATGCGCGCCCAGCGGGTGTTGACGACAAGTACGCCGGTGGAGAGGTCCCAGTCCCACAATCCTTCGGTGGTGGCGTCCAGCGCAAAGGCGAGGCGTTCCTCGCTGGCGCGGAGGGCGGTGATGCTCTCCCGAACCTGCGACTCGGCCTCGACGCGCTCGGTCACGTCGATTGCGGCGGCGAGCAACACGGGTGCATCCCCCAGCTGCGTGCGGTCGACCGTCAGATCGACGTAGCGGAGGCTGCCGTCCCGATGCCGGAGCGGGACGAGCGCCGCAGTCTTCAGGCCAGGCTCCGCGCCGGCAAGCATTTGATCGGCGAGCCTCCGGGACTCCTCTCCGACGAGATCGACCGGGGCCATCAGTTCGAGTTCGGTGACGCTGTATCCGAGCAGGCGGGCGGCGGCCTGATTGACCATCTGGAACCGGTTGGTGACCGCGTCCACGATGAACATCGGGACTGGGCTCGCCTCAAAGGTCAGCCGGTGGCGTGCCTCGCTGGCGCGCAGCGATTCCTGCGCCTCATCGCGGACCGTGACATCGGCGAGGAGGCCGACCAGCATCAGGGCACCGGTGTCCGGGTCGGTCTGGTGCATGGCGCGGAGCACCACGCGGCGCTGCTGACCTGAGGCGGGATGGATGACCCGGAGGTCCTGGCGGCTGGCGGTGCCGGTCGCGCGCGCGCGCTCAAGGCCGGCGTCAAACTCCGGTAGGTCCTCGGCAAGAATCACCGCACGGAGCGAGGTCGCGTTGGTAATCTCCCCCGACATCGGAATCCCCATGACGCTGGCGAGGACCTGATTGCACCGCATCTCGCCCGTTTCGAGGTTCCAGACGAACGACCCGATGCCAGCCCCGGCGAGGGTCTGCGCATAGAGTTGGTCGGTTGGTCTTGCCATGATGCCGGGGGCGGGAAAGGGGGTTGATCTGCGGCGCTTTACATTAAGGTAGTATCGACACAAGACGCGGGCGCGTTGCCTTTTGCCCCTGCGCTCCGTAGCTTCCCATTTGAGTGGGTGTAAAGGCCCGTAGGTGTAAGTGCTTCCGTCAGTTAGCCCGTCCCGACCCGCGCCCTTCGCCGGCGCCGATCCGGATGGTCAACTCCTGAGAATGTCACGTACGTCAGACGGACTTCGACCACCCTCCCTCCGGAATCGGCCGCAGGCTGGCCGCCTTGCATATACCAGTGAACTAAAATGACTGTGCCACTGTTCGTGGCGATCGTGATCGGCGTCGTAGGTGCCGCCGGATCGACGATCGCTTGGGTGTTCGGAAAGAAGTCCGGGCGCGCCACAGAAGATGCCGCCCGTCGTGCCGCCGGTGAAGCAGCCGACCAGGTGGCCAAGAAGATCGTTACGGAAGCGGAACGCGAGGCCGATGCGGCGCGGAAGCAGGCCGTCCTCTCCGGGAAGGAAGAAGTGATGAAGGTCCGGGAATCCTGGGAACAGGAGGCCCGCAAGCGCCGCGAGGAGGTCGAGAAGGAAGAGAAGCGCGTCGCCGAACGCGAGGGGCAGGCCGACCGCAAGTTCGAGATGGTGGACGGCAAGGACAAGGAAATCGCCCGCCGCGCCTCCGAGCTTGGCCGCCGTGAAAAGCAGCTCGAGGAGAAACAGTCCGAGCTCGACCAGATGGTCGGGGAAGAGCGCCGTCGTTTGGAGCAGCTCGCCGGACTCTCCGCCTCCGAGGCCAAGGCCGAGCTGATTCGTCGCCTGGAAGAGGAAGCCCAGGCCGACGCCGCCAACCGCATCCGCGAGATCCGTGAGTCCGCCAAGCGGAACGCCGACCGCGAGGCCAAGAAGATCGTGGCCTTGGCCGTGCAGCGCATTGCGGCGGAGCACACGGCCGAGATCACGGCCAGCGCCGTGGCGCTCCCGAAGGACGATATGAAGGGGCGCATCATTGGTCGCGAAGGGCGCAACATTCGCGCCTTTGAGCTCGCGACGGGGGTGGACGTCATTATCGATGACACGCCGGACACCGTGGTGGTGAGCTGCTTTGATCCCGTGCGCCGCGAAGTCGCGCGCTTGGCGCTCGAGAAGCTCGTCGCCGACGGCCGTATTCATCCGGGGCGCATCGAAGAAGTCGTGGAGAAGTCCAGGAAGGAAGTGGACGCCGGGATCATCGAAACGGGCGAGCGCGCCGCCTACGAAGTGGGCGTGCACGGGCTGCATCCCGAAGTCATCAAGCTCATTGGCCGCATGAAGTGGCGCACGAGTTACGGGCAGAACATCCTCGCGCACAGCAAGGAGGTCGCCTTCCTGGCCGGGATGATGGCCTCGGAGCTCGGGCTGGATGTCGCGATGGCCAAGCGCGGCGCGTTGCTGCACGACATCGGCAAGGTGTTGACGCACGAGCACGAGGGGACGCACGTGCAGTTGGGCGTCGAAGTGGCGACCAAGTACGGCGAGAATCCGATGGTCATCAACTGCATCGCCGCGCATCATGACGACGTGCCGCACGAGAGCGAGGTGTCGGTGCTGGTGCAGGCCGCCGACGCGATCAGTGGCTCGCGCCCTGGCGCACGTCGCGAGGCGTTCGAGACGTATGTGAAGCGCCTCGAGGGACTCGAGAAGATTGCCGCGAGCTACAAGGGCGTGGATCGTGTGTTCGCCATTCAGGCGGGACGCGAAGTGCGTGTGATCGTGAATCCGGACACCGTGGACGACAATCGGATGCAGTCACTCACCGAGGAGATCGCGCGCCGCGTGGAGTCTGAGTTGCAGTATCCGGGTCAGATCAAGGTCGTGGCGATCCGCGAGAAGCGGTCGACTGATATTGCCCGCTGATCCCCTCGTGACCGGTTCGGCGCCGTCTGCGTCGGGCGCGGCCTCGCACGCTGGCGCGCACGCTGGCGCGCACGCTGGCTCGCACACCGCCGAGCGGATCGACGGGGTGGCGATCGCCGCGAAGGTCCGGGCGCGTGTGGCGGTCGATGCCGCGGCGCTGAAGGCGCAGGGCGTCACGCCGGGACTGACGGTCGTGCTCGTGGGCGAGGACCCGGCGTCGACGTTCTACGTGGGTGCGAAAGAGAAGGCGTGCAAGGAAGCGGGCATGCAGGGCGTGACCATTCGGTTGCCGGCCACGGCGCCCGAGGCGGAGCTGCTGGCGGTGATCGATCGACTCAACGCCGATCCCACGGTGCATGGCATCCTCGTGCAGATGCCCGTGCCGAAGCACATGGATCCGCAGAAGGTCATTCGCCGTATCGATCCGATGAAGGATGTCGATGGGTTTCATCCGGTGAATGCGGGGAAGGTGCTGATCGGCGACGCCGACGGCTTCGCGCCCTGCACTCCGGCCGGTGTGCAGATGATGCTTCGGGAGAGCGGCATCGAGACGAGCGGCAAAGAAGCGGTGATCCTCGGCCGCTCCACCATTGTCGGCAAGCCGATGGCCGCGCTCTTGATGCAGAGCGGCGCGGGCGCCGACTGCACCGTCACCATCTGTCATTCGCGCACCAAGGATCTCGCCGTGCACACGCGCCGCGCGGACATCCTCATTGCCGCGATCGGCAAGCCGGAGATGGTCACCGCGGACATGGTGAAGCCGGGCGCGGTCGTGATCGACGTGGGGATCAATCGCGTCGATGACCCGACCGCCAAGAAGGGCTACCGCATTGTGGGCGACGTGAAGTTCGACGAAGTCAGCAAGGTGGCGTCGATGATCACACCGGTGCCCGGTGGCGTCGGGCCGATGACCATCGCGATGCTGTTGGCGAATACCGTGCGTGCGGCGACGCTTCGCCTGGCGCGCGATTCCGCACGCGACGCGCAAGGGGCCGCGACCGCGTGACGCACTCAGGCGAGACGGCCGCTGACGCGCTCTCGGTCCACGACCTCACGAGCGCCGCCAAGGACGTCCTCGAGGGCGCGTTCCCGAAGCTCTGGGTGCGCGGTGAAGTCTCGGGAATGAAAGCGTATCCGAGCGGCCACTGGTACTTCAATCTCAAGGATGCCGACTCGCAGATCTCGGCGGTCGTCTGGAAGGGCAGCACGTACAAGATTCCCGCGCGCCCCACCGATGGCATGCAGGTGATGGCGCTCGGTCAGCTCACCGTGTACCCCGCGCGTGGCACGATGCAGTTCGTCGTCTCAGCGATGGTCGCGGACGGCGAAGGGCTGTGGCAGAAGCAGTTCGACGAAACGAAGGCGCGCTTGGAGAAGGAAGGCTTGCTTGATCCGGCTCGGAAGCGCGCGATTCCGCGCTTCCCGCGCACGGTCGCGGTGATCACCTCCAGCGAGGGTGCGGCGCTCCGCGACATTCAGAGCGTGATCACGCGTCGGCATCCTGGCGTGCATGTGGTGCTGATCCCCGCGCTCGTGCAGGGCGAAACAGCCCCGGATTCGATCTGTGCGGCGCTCGCGAGACTCGCGCGCTGGGTCGAGAGTGGCGCGACACCGGACGGCATTCCGGCGCCCGATGTGTTGATCATCGGCCGCGGCGGTGGCTCGCGCGAAGATCTCTGGGGCTTCAATCACGAGGGGGTCGCCCGCGCGATCGCCGCGTGCCCGATTCCCACCATCTCGGCCGTCGGGCACGAGACGGACGTGACCATTGCGGATCTCGTCGCGGATCTGCGTGCGGCGACGCCAAGTGTGGCCGCCGAGTCGGCGGTCCCCGTGCTCAACGACGTGCGCGCGGCCGTGGCACAGCTCGCGGGAATCATGGCGGATGGCTTGCAGGACCGCATTGAGGTCGGCACGCAGCGACTCAAGAGTCGTGCGGACGCGCTCTCGCAGCGTGCACGCCTGCTCACCGAGCGCCGACGTGCCCGTATGGAACGCGTCGCGCAGCGCGTGTCCCAACTCGCGCCGCGCGCGCTCGAGCGCCGTCGCGCCCTGCTCGCCAAGCTCGGAGCGGGGCTTGAGGCACGCTCCCCGTTGCAAGTCTTCAAGCGCGGCTTCGTGGTGGCGCGCGGCGTGGATGGCGCCCCGCTCAACCGTCGCGAGGCCTTCCGCACCGGTCTCGCGTTCGATGTGTTGCTCCAAGACGGCCGCGTGCGCGCGGTCGCCGAGTCGACCCACCCTGACGCTCCTCACCTGCGGGCGGACCTATGACCGACGGAAAAAAGACGGACGGCCGAAAGACGGATGAACGTATGACCTTCGAACAGTCGCTCACGCGTCTCGAACAGATCGCTGGCGCCCTCGACCGCGACGATGTGCCGCTCGAAGATGCCCTGAAGCTGTTCGAGGAAGGCATCGCGCGATTGCGCGAGGCCTCGGCCTCGTTGCAGGACGCCGAGGGCAAGGTGCGCACGCTGTTGGAGCAGGCCGATGGCGTGTTCGAGGTGAAGGAGTGACCAGCACCGGCGTCACGTCGATTGACTTCACGACCGATCGCGCCGCGATCGGTCGTGCCATCGACGCGCTCGTCGCACGCTACCTCGGGAAGCAGCAGGGCGCCGTGTCGGATTCGATCCGCTACAGCCTGCAGGGAGAGGGGAAGCGCCTCCGGGCGATTCTCGTCATCGCCGCGCATCGCGCCGCGGGCGGACGCCGCGATGTGCACGGGCTCGCGGCGGCGGTCGAGGTCGTGCACGCCTATTCGCTGGTGCACGATGATCTTCCCTGCATGGACGACGACGACATGCGTCGCGGGCGAGCCACCGTCCACAAGGTGTATGGCGTTCCCGCGGCCACGGCGGCCGGGATGGCCATGGTGCCCCTCGCCGCGCAGGCCGCCTGCGACGCGGCGATGGAGATCGGACTCACACCAGAGGTGGCCGGCGAGATTGTCCGGACCCTCATGCGGGCCTCAGGCGCCACCGGGATGATCGGCGGGCAACTGCTCGACCTCGAAGGGGAGGGGACGGCGCTTGATCTCGCGGCGCTCGAGCGCGTGCACCGGGCCAAGACGGGGGCGCTGATCGAGGCTGCCATGCGGATCGGGGGACTGGCCGCTGGCGGCTCCCCGGCGCTGCTCGATGCCTTCTCCCGCTATGGCGCCTCGGTGGGACTGGCCTTCCAGATCGCCGATGACGTGCTCGACATCACCGCGACGACCGATCAGCTCGGCAAGACGGCGGGAAAGGATCTCGCCTTCAAGAAGAGCACGTATCCCGCCCTGCTGGGGATCGCGGGAGCAAAGGCGCGGGCCGAAGCGTTGGTCCAGGAGGCCTGCAAGGGACTCCACGACCATGGCGCGTTGACCCCCGAGTTGGACTTTCTCGCACGATTTATCGTGGCCCGGCGCTCGTAGTCGAAGAAGCAGGACCGCTCGGACTGGCGCCGGACCCGACGTGTACGCAACCTACGGACGACCCTTTTTCGCATTCACTGATATGAGCCTACTCGACAAGGTGCAGGGACCAGCCGATCTCCGGCAGATGAACGCCGCCGAGCTCGCCGTGCTGTCGCAGGAGATCCGCGATTTCCTGATTGAGACCTGCTCGGTGACGGGCGGCCACATCGGCGCGGGGCTCGGCGGCGTTCATCTGCCGGAGATCGGCT
>CAYUMN010000080.1:0-13152 GCA_964445835.1 uncultured Gemmatimonas sp. | reverse complement strand
GCGCGACACCGAGTACGGTGCCGCGCGCGCCTGGTGGGACACGTGGGTCGCGGAGCAGAGCGCGGAGGTCGCACGAACACAGGCCGTGCGATTCGCCGAACTCGCGCGCTTCGATTCATTGCGGGCTGCCGAGGGTGCGGTGGCCGAAGCCGCCGCGCTCCGCACACGACTCGAGGCTGAGCGCGCCGCGTATGGCGCGGCGCAGGCGGCCGGACACGCCGCCCGAATGCGGGGCGCGCTCGCGGTGCGCATCGGACGTGCGGATGCGCGAGGGCTCGTGCTTGCGGCCGCGCCGACGTTCGAGCCAGCGCTCGCGTTGACGTTCGAGCCAGCGCTCGCGCCGACGGGCACGCCGGCGCGTGCTCCGCTGCCTCTGGCCGATTCCCTCTTCACTGAGGACGCCGTCGCGCGGGCCATCGCCCGCGCCCTGGCCGATCGCCCCGACGTGCGGGCTGCGGTGGCGGCCACTCGCGTCGCGGATCGTCGTCGTGTGGCCTCGCGTCGCGGCACCGTGCCCGACGTGGGTCTCTCGGGCGGCTACAAGGGCACCGGTGGCTACTCGACCGCCACCTTCGGTGTGATTCTCACGCCGCCGCTCGCGAACTTCAACGGCGGGGCGCGCGAGGCGAGCGAGGGCGAGTGGCTGCTCGCCGACTCCCACCGACGCACGGCCGAACTGCGCGCCACGAACGAAGTGCGCGCCGCCCTCGAGGCCGTCCGCGCCATGGACGAGGGCACGCGCGGCTTCGCCGACTCGTTCCTTGCCCGATCCGACCTCATCGCCGCGGCCGCCGACGCCTCGTACCGTGAGGGCGCGGCCACGCTCACCGAAACACTCGAAGCGTTGCGCGCCATCGCGGACGTCCGCGCATCGGGACTGCAGGCCATCGCCGACCGCGCCCTTACCCGACTCGACCTGCGACGCGCGCTCG
Source organism: uncultured Gemmatimonas sp. (assembly GCA_964445835.1). Classification (GTDB taxonomy): domain Bacteria; phylum Gemmatimonadota; class Gemmatimonadetes; order Gemmatimonadales; family Gemmatimonadaceae; genus Pseudogemmatithrix. The sequence continues at coordinate 12,220 of CAYUMN010000080.1, read as the reverse complement.
GTGCGTCCGCCCTGGAGACTCCCTGATGCGTTCGATCTCGCTGCTCTCCCTGCTCGCCGTCGCCGCCGTCGCCTGCGGTGGTTCCGATCCCTCTCTCGCCTCGGACGAAGGCACCGTCGCCGACACCGCAATGCTCGCGTCGGAAACCGTGCGCATCGGCGGCTTCACGCTCGCCGCGGCAACGGAGGAACCCTGGCGCGATGCCTGGCAACTCGCCGCCCGTGTCACGCTCGATCCCGCCTCCACGCAACCGCTCGGCTCCATCGTCGAAGGGCGCGTTCTCGAAGTCCGCGTCTTCCCGGGAGATCACGTGCGCGCGGGGGATGTACTCGTCGCGGTGCATTCGCATGAGGTGATGGACGCACGCCAACAATTGGTCGCGGCCCGTGCCGGCGCGATGACCGCCGACTCAGCCGCGGCCACGGCCGAGAGTGCCGCCGCGCGCGCGGACCGATTGCTCGCGGCGAAGGCCGTCTCGGTCGCCGAAGTCGAGCGCGCCCGCGCGGCGCGCGTCGCGGCCGTCGGAACGCGACAGGCCGCAGATGCCGAATACGCACGTGCCATCGCCTTCCTCGAGCATCTCGTCGGGAGCGGGACCCCCGCAGGCACGGACGAGCATGCGGCGCTCCTCCGCGCGCCGTTCGATGGTGTCGTGACGGGGCGCGCGGTGCAGCCGGGGCAGGTGGTGCTCGTCGGACAGCCGCTCGTGTCGGTGGCGAGGGATGCGTCCCTCGGCGTCTTTCTGCGCTTGCCGGAAGAGGCCTCAGGCGCGGTCGCCGTCGGCGCACCGGTGCGCTTCAGTGTCCCCGCCTTCTTCGGCCGGATGTTCGATGCCCGAGTCACCCGCGTCTCGCCCGTGGTCGATTCCATCAGTCGCGCCATTGAGGTGTGGGCGCGCGCGACTGGCGATGCGCAGCGCGTCCTCCGCGCCGAGATGACCGCCGACGCCGAGTTGCTCGGCGACGGCGCGTCGCGCACGCTCAGCGTGCCCGCGATGTCAGTACAGGTCATGGAGGGCGACACCGTGGTGATCCGCGCGACACGATTGGGTGAAGGGATGCTGATCGAGGCGGTCCCCGTGCGCCTTGGACGGCGAACGTCAGCGCGCATGGAAGTCCTCGCGGGACTTGTCGCGGGCGATTCGGTGCTGGCGACGGGTGCCGCGGTGGGGAAGGCCGAGATCCTGCGCCGGCAGAGCGGCGGCGCAGGGGGACACGGCCATTGAGGCGGCTCGTTGAGTTCGCGCTCAAACAGCGCTTCTTCATCATTGGCGGCGTGCTCACGATCGTCGCCTTCGGGTTCTACGCGCTGACGCACATTCCCTTCGACGCGTACCCCGATCTGACGGGGACGCGCGTCGAGGTCATCACGACCGCGCCGGGGATGCCACCCGAGGATGTCGAGCGCCTCGTGACGTACCCGATCGAGTCGTCGCTGATGGGAATCCAGGGGGCCGAGGGGGTGCGCTCGGTCTCCAAGCAGGGACTCTCGCTCATCACGGTGTCGTTCCCGGATGCGGTGGAGGTGTACTTCGCGCGGACCCTGGTGCAGCAGCGCATTGCCGAGGCGAAGGCGGCGTTGCCCGCCGGCATCGAGCCAGGGCTCGGCCCCGTGAGCACGCCGATGGGCGAGCTCTATCAGTACACGGTGACGAGCGACTCAATGACACTCGCCGAGTTGAAGACGTTGCACGACTACACGATCCGTCCACGCCTTCGCACCGTGCGTGGCGTCTCGGAAGTGAACTCGTGGGGCGGATTCATTGAGCAGGTGCATGTGATCGCCGATCCGGCGCGCCTCGCCGCGCGGGACCTCACGCTCAGCGAACTGCACGACGCACTCGATGCGAACAACCGCACCTTCGGCGGCGCGTACGTCGAGACCGCGGGGGAGCGCTTCACCATTCGCGGTGTCGGGCGCGCCGAGTCGCTCGATGAGATCGGGCGGATGGTCGTGGCGACACGAGGCGCATCGAGCGTGCTGGTGCGCGATGTCGCGCGCGTCGAGATGGGCGCGTTGCCGCGTCAGGGTGCGGTCACGCAGGATGGGAAGGGTGAGGTCGTCACCGGAATGGTCCTCAAGCTCAAGGGAGCCGATTCACGTGCGGTGATCGCCGATGTGCGGGCGCGCCTCGAGGATGTGCGCGCGGGCCTCCCGGCGCACGTGCGGATCACGCCGTTCTATGACCAGACGCAGCTGATCGCCCGCACCACCAGCACCATCACCAAGAACCTGATCGAAGGTGGTCTGCTCGTCATCGCGGTGCTCTTTCTGTTCTTGCGCAACGGTCGTGCATCATTGATCGTCGCCTCGGTGATCCCGATCTCGATGCTCTTCGCCTTCGGCGGGATGCACCTGTTCGGCTTCGGCGCCAACCTGATGAGTCTCGGTGCGCTCGACTTCGGGCTGATCGTCGACGCGTCGGTCGTGATGGTCGAGAACTTCGTGCGGCGGCTCGAGGAGGGCACGAGCGAGGACCGCCGCTCGCTGTTCCTCTCAGCCGCGGTCGAGGTCGGTCGGCCGATCCTCTTCGGCATCGCCATCATCGTGGCCGTCTACATCCCGATCTTCACGCTGGGCGGGATGGAAGGGCGCATGTTCCGGCCGATGGCGTTCACCGTGGTGACCGCGGTGCTGGGGTCGCTGCTGCTTGCCCTGACCTTCGTGCCGACGATCTCTTCGATGGTGCTGAAGCAGGCGCACCAGGAGCCGGCGCGCTGGCTCTATAACCTGCGCCACGCGTACGCACGCGGACTCTCGCGCGCGATGAGTCGCGGGAAGGTCGTCGTCGCGACCTCCGCGATTGCGGTGCTCGGCGCCATCGTCTCGCTGGCGTTCATCGGGACCGAGTTCATGCCGAAGCTCGATGAGGGCAATATCCTCATCACGACCCGCCGACTGCCGAGCATCTCTCTCGCGGAGGCCACGCGCCTGTCGACGGAGGCGGAGAAGATCATTCGGTCCTTTCCTGAGGTCATCACGGTGGTGACGAAGGAGGGACGCCCCGATCTCGCCACAGAGGCGATGGGGCTCTTCGAAGGAGATACCTACGTGATTCTCAAGCCGCACGATGAATGGGTCACCGCCGAGGACAACGAGGGACTGGTCGCTGCCCTCGACAGCGCGCTCGCCGTGATTCCCGGGCTGGAGATCGCCTTCACACAGCCGCTGGCCATGCGACTCGACGAAGCGGAGAGCGGCATTCGGACCGATCTCGGCATCAAGGTCATTGGCCCGGGGCGCGAGGTGAACGAGGCCCTTGGCGCGCAGATCGAGCGGGTCGTCTCACAGGTCGAGGGGGCGGCGGATGTTTCCGTCGAGATTGCGGATGGCAGCGGTCAGTTCCGGGTGACCGTCGACCGTGCGGCGCTCGCGCGCTACGGCGTGCAGGTCGCCGATGTCCAGGCCGCGCTCGATCTGGGCACTGGGGTGCGCGTGGCGACGGAACTGGTCGATGGGCCGCGTCGCATCGGCGTCGCGGTGCGGCTGCCGGAAAGCGCGCGGGCCGATCTCGAGACCGTGAAGCGCATCACCGTGCGCACGGGGACCGGCGCCCGCGTGCCGCTCGCGTCGCTGACGCGGGTGGAGGTGGTGATGGGTCCCGAGTTGATCGCGCACGAGGACGGGCAGCGCCGGACATTGGTGATGGCGAATGTCCGCGGGCGCGATCTCGGGAGTTTTGTGGCGGAGGTGCGGGCGCGCGTGGCAGAGCAGGTGACGCTGCCCACGGGCGTCTTCCTTGAATGGGGCGGGCAGTACGAGAATCAGCAGCGCGCGCTGGGTCGCCTCGCGCTCGTGCTGCCGGCGGTCGTCCTGATCATCTATCTCTTGCTCTTCCTGTCGTTCGGATCGGTCACGCAGGCAGGACTCGTGCTGCTCAATGTGCCGTTCGCGCTGGTGGGCGGCGTCGCCGCGCTCTGGTTGCGCGGGCTCAATCTCTCGCTGTCGGCGAGCGTGGGCTTCATTGCGCTCTTCGGCATCGCGGTGCTGAACGGCGTGGTGCTGGTGGAGCACATCAATGCGCTGCGCGCGAAAGGGCGCGATCTCGACCACGCGGTCACGGAGGGGGCGGTCGACCGACTCCGCCCGGTCCTGATGACGGCCCTCGTCGCCTCACTCGGCTTTGTGCCGATGGCGCTCGTGGCCAGCGTGGTGATTGGCGGGCTCATCACCTCGACGTTCCTGACGCTGTTCGTGCTGCCGATTCTCTACCGCGCCCTCTCCGTGTGGGAGGCGGGCCGGGAGTAGATTGGAACGGTGGCAGGTCGCCCCGTCCCTCGTCTCCCGATTGCCGTGACTGATACGCTCCTGCGGTTCCGCTCTGAGTTCCCGATTCTCGAGCAGTGCACGTACCTCGTGTCCAATTCGCTCGGGGCGATGCCGCGCAGCGTCCCCGAGCGATTGAGCGCCTACGCCGATGCCTGGCGTACGCATGGCGTACGGGCGTGGGCGAAGGGCTGGTGGGAGATGCCGCTCACGGTGGGGGACTTGGTGGCGCCATTGATCGGCGCGGATGCCCATCAGGTGGGGATGACGCCGACGGTGACCATCGCGCAGGCGGCCATTCTGTCGGCGATTCCTTTCACGAAGGAGCGGGACACGGTCGTCATGACCGAGCTCGATTTTCCGAGCGTCCGGTATGCGATCGAAGCGCTGGCGCCGAAGTTCGGCGCGCGCGTGGTGGTGGTTCCGAGCGCGGATGGTGTCGGCATCGATCAGGCGCAGCTGCACGCGGCGATCGACGAGCGCACGGCACTCGTCTGCGTCTCGCATGTGCTGTTTCGGTCGGCCTTCATTCTCGACGCCGATGCGCTCTGCGCGCACGCGCACGGACAGGGGGCCGTGGTCTCGCTCGATGCCTATCACTCCGTCGGGGTGATCCCGGTCGATGTGAAACGCAGTGGCGTGGACTTCCTCACGGGGGGCGTGCTCAAGTGGCTCTGCGGCGGTCCCGGTGGCTGCTTCACCTATGCGAGCCCGAGCGCGAGCGAGCGTTTCGCACCGGCGCTCACCGGGTGGCAGGCACACGCGCGTCCCTTTGCCTTCGACGGCACGATGGAGTACGCGGCCGGCATCACGCGCTGGTTGGGCGGCACGCCGGTGGTGCCCGCCCTCTACGCTGCCACGGACGGGCCGCGCATCCTCGCCGAGGCCGGCATGACCGCGATTCGCGAGAAGAGCATCCGGCAGACCTCGCGACTGATCCAGCTCGCGGACGACCGGGCGTATCGCGTGGTGGCGCCGCGGGAGTCGGCGCAGCGCGGCGGGACGGTGGCCTTCGATGTCCCGCACGGCGCCGAGGTCGCGCAGGCGTTGCTCGCCCGTGATGTCGTGATCGATTACCGCCCCGGTGCTGGCATCCGCGTTGCGCCGCATTTCTACTCGACCGATGACGAGGTCGAGCGTGTGGTGCACGAGATCGACGACATCCTCGCGACGGATGCGTGGCAGGTCTTCGCCGGCTCACGCCCGACCGTGACGTGAGCGCGTGCCGCGCACCCTTTCGCGGTCTCCGTGTACGTCGTAGCTTCGCGGAGTACGCTTCCCACCAGCCCGGACCTCCGATGCCGACTCCTCCCAAGAAACTCCGCAAGCAGTACGTGAACAGCGAGTATCCGACGGCCGTGCTCAAGTTTGAGGATGGCCACGAGATTTCGGTGAAGCGTGGCACGGGGAAGGCCTTCGACTGTTACGCGGGCGAGAATGTGAAGATCCTCGCCGTCTTCGATCCAGATGCGCGTGAGCGCGACCTCGTCGAGTCGCGTCGCGCTGACGCGTTCGACGACGCCTGAGTCCACGGGCCGGTTGCGCGCGTCACGCGCCATCTGGGAGCATCCTGAGGTCGCGGCTGCGCGCCGCGACCGACGCCCGATCGTCGCGCTGGAGAGCTCCGTCCTCGCGCAGGGGCTGCCGATTCCGGCCAATGCTGAAGCGGAGGCGCGGGTCCGCGCCGCCGTCCGGGCGCGCGGCGCGGTCCCCGCCATCACCGCCGTGGTTCGCGGCGTTCCCACCATCGGCCTCGACGATGCCGATCTCGTGCGCTTCCTCGCGCGCGATGGCGTGCGGAAAGTCTCCGCCCGCGACCTCCCCATCGCGATGACCACCCGGCTCGATGGCGCGACGACTGTCGCGGCCTCGTTGGCGCTGTGTACAGCGGCGGAGCTCTCGGTCTTTGCGACCGGCGGAATTGGCGGCGTGCATCGTGAGCCCGCGTTCGATGAGTCGGCGGACCTTGTCGAACTATCGCGCAGTCCCGTTATTGTCGTCTGCGCCGGAGCGAAGTCGATCCTTGATCTCCCGGCCACTCTCGAGCGGCTCGACACCCTCGGCGTGACGGTCGTCGGCTACGGGACCGACGAGTTCCCTGGGTTCTTCACGCGGACCACGGGACTCCCGGTCCCCGCGCGCGCGGACTCTCCTGCGGAGGTGGCGGCGATCTTTCGGGCCTCTCGGGCGCTGGGTCGGCGCAGCGCCATCCTCGTGACCCTCCCGCCCCCTGCGGCCCACGCCTTGGAGCGAGGCGAGGTCGACGACGCGGTTGAAGGGGCGCTGGCGGACGCCCGTGCGGCGGGGGTACGTGGCGCGGCCGTCACCCCCTTTCTCCTCGCCGCGGTGCAGCGGGCCACGGACGGGCGCTCCTTGCTCGCCAACCTCGCCCTCCTGGAATCCAATGCGGCCCTCGCGGCGGAGATCGCGGTCGCACTCGGTGTCCCCGAGCAATCGTGACGGGACCGCCACGATTTTCCCCGTTATTGCGGCTGTTGGCTTGCTGTGTCCCGATATAGGTTAGGAAGAACCCCTCGCTCTGGAGGCCAGGACCTCGATGTCATCTCCGTTCCTGAGTTCCGAGGAGTACGACGAGCGCGCGCACGAGCTGTACAACGAAGGCAACTACGACGAGGCACTCGCGCTCCTGCGTGAGGGCCTCGGTGTGTATCCCAACTCCGTCGAGCTCCACGTCGGCGTGGGGTATGCGCGGCTTGCGCGCGACGAGTTCGCGTGGGCGCGGCGTTCCTTCGAAGAGGCCCTCGTGCTCGATCCGGAGCATGAGGACGCCCTCGCTGGACTCGGCGAAGTGCTCCTGAAGTTGGGACAGACCGCGGCGGGCAAGAAGTCGTTCCGGCGTATCCTCGAACTCGGCTACTCTGACGACGTCGAGCTCATCCTGCAGGTCGGTCGCGCGCTCTTCCGCGAGGGGCACGTAGAGGACGCGAAGGAGTTCTTCGAGATCGCCGTGCAGCAGACGCCGGAGAACGCCGAGGCGATCGCGATGGTCGGCTACTCGCAGCATCGGATGGGCGATGAGCCGGGGGCGGTCGAGACATTACGGAAGGCCCTGCAGCTCGATCCCGACCACAGTGAGGCGCGCATCTACCTCGGCAACCTCCTCTACGACCAGGAGGAGTTCGAGGCGGCGCTGTATCAACTCGATCGTACAAAGCCCGAGGAACACTGGGACGAGCTCGGCATCTGGCGCCTCCTCGAACTCAAGAAGTCGCATCTGCGCCTTCGCGACGACGACCCCTCGCTACGCATCTGGGAGGAGCGACTCGCTGAACTCGCACCCGAGCTCGATGCGCTCGATGAGCTCCTCGCGGAGATCGAACAGCGGGCCTTCGATACCGATGAAGAGGAGGCGCGCTCGCAGCTCGAGCTCTTCGGTGCGCTGCTCGTCGATCTCAACGGCCAGCAGGTCGCGCCCGAGCGACACAAGATCGTGGGGCGCGATGGCCAGCCGTACGAAGGCACGTGGGAGGAGATCATCACCGCGATGCGTGATGCCACGGCGCCAGCAGGCGAGCGGACCGTCGAAGAGTTCATGCAAGCGGAGGCCCGTCGGGGCTTTTCGCTTACCGGTATCCTCATCCCGACACGCGACGCGGAGAGTTTTCTCCGCGCGAGTGCCGACGCGGGCCTGCTGCGGATCCTGCATTGATTGCACTGCGTACCGTCGGAAAGTCCTACCGCTCGCTCTTTGGCGCCGATGTGCGTGCGGTGCACGGCGTCACCCTCGAGGTCCAGGCCGGCGAGGTCGTCGGCATCGCGGGGCCGAATGGCGCCGGGAAGAGCACGCTGATTGCGATGCTCCTCGGCCTCCTCGCGGCTGACGAGGGGGAGGTCACCATCGATGGCGTGGCGCCGCGGGCCTTCGTGGAGCGTGAAGGCATCGCCTACCTCCCCGAGTTGATGACCTTCCCGCTCGAGTGGAAGACCGAGGAAACGCTGTATCGCATGGCGGCCCTCGCCGACGTGCCGGCCGCGGAGCGCACCGCCGCGGTGGAGCGCGTCATCGAGGCGGTGGGTATTGCCGAGCACCGCAAGAAGAAGCTCAAGGCGCTCTCCAAGGGAAACCTCCAGCGCGTGGGCCTCGCGCAGGCCCTGCTCGCCGAACGTCGGGTGGTGATTTTCGACGAACCGACGCACGGGCTCGATCCAGTGTGGACCGCGCGATTCCGCGACATCGTTGCCGGCTTACGTCGTCCGGACCGCGCGCTGATCATCGCCTCGCACAATCTCGATGAACTCGAGCGCCTCTGCGATCGCGTCGCCATTGTCGATCATGGGCAGCTCCAGCGTGTCGTCACGGTCCGCGACGCCGCGGGGTCCGGGGCGGAGCGTCGCTGGCGCATCCGCGCCGTTGCCGCCCCCGATGCCGTCGCGGCCCGCTTTCATGGAGCAGTCGTCACGGGCAACGACATCGAGTGCACCGCCGATGTCGCCGCGCTGAACCGCGGACTCGCCGAGGCGATCGCCGAAGGCGCGCTTATTGTGGCGGTCGCGCCGACCGAATCCTCGCTTGAAGAAGCCTTCCGCTCGGCGGTGACCACCCGATGAATCTCCGACCACTCGTTGCGTATCTCCCATGGCAGGCACGGGATGTCGCGCTCAAGGTCTTTGCGCCTTTTCTGTTGTTCTTCGTGATGGCGGGACTGCCGCTCTGGGGCATGGCCTCCGAAATTGACGTCTCGATCTTCAGCCGAGATGCGCGATTCCAGGAGATCGCGCTGCGGCTGTGGCCGGGAACCGCCGAGCTCTGCATCACGATCGGTTCGATTCTTCTGATGAGCGGATCGTTCGCGCTCGACCGGGAGAAGCAGCACGTGCGCATCCTGTTCGCGAACCAGGTGCCACCGGCGATGTTCTACCTGCAGCGCTTCGCCGTCGGGCTCGGGCTCTTCGCGCTGAGCTTCACGCTCGTGCCAGTGATGTTTTCGCAGATCGTCACTGTGCCGGTGCTCGGGACGCTGCTCGCGCTGCTGCTCACCGCCTTCTTCATCGGTTCATTGGCCCTGTTGATTGGCGCGTGCACGCAACGCGATGGTCTGGTGTTCATCGCCGTCTACCTCGTCTCGAACATCCTGCAGGGTCTCACGCAGGGCGGGATGGGCCCGAACTGGCTGCGGGGGTTCGCGTGGATTCTCCCGCCCGTCAAGCAACTCTCCGACTTCAGCGGCGCCTGGCTCGGCGGCCGCACGGTGGAGCCAACCGATCTCGTGCTGGTGCTTGGATATGGCGTGGGGATGCTCGTCTCCGCGCTCGTCCTCATCAAGCGGGCTCCGCTCGTTCGCTGATTCCGTGCCCCGTCCCGACGCCCTCCTCCCGCCCGAGAGTATCCGCCGTGTGCGGCTCTCCAATGGCCTGAGAATCCTCGCGAAGCGCGACACCACCGCGCCGGTGGTCGCGATCGTCACGTGGGTGAAGGCCGGCTACTTCGATGAACCCGACGACACCGTCGGCATCGCGCACGTCCTTGAGCACATGTATTTCAAGGGGACGCCAACGCATGGCGTCGGCGAGATCGCCCGCGCCACCAAGGCCGCCGGCGGCTATCTGAATGCCGGCACGATCTACGATCACACGCATTACTACGCGGTGCTGCCGGCGAGTGGCTTCGAGGCGGGGCTCGCGGTGCAGGCCGATGCCTACGCACACTCGGTGATCGATGCCGATGAGCTCCGGCGCGAACTCGAAGTGATCATCGAGGAGACCAAGCGCAAGGCGGACTCAGCGGGCGCGCTCGCGCTCGAGACGATGTTCGAGTTGCTGCACGACCGGCATCGCATCCGCCGCTGGCGCATGGGGCGCGAGGGGCCGCTCCGGACGCTCACGCGCGACCAGCTCGTCTCGTTCTACCGCAATTTCTATCGTCCGTCGAACACCGTGCTCGCCATCGTCGGGGACGTCGACCCCGACCACGCCATCGCGATGGCGAAGCGCCACTATGGGCATCTCGCCGACGCCCCGATCCGGCGGTCAATCGGTCCCAAGGAAGCCACGCCCGCCGGCTTCCGCGTGCGGGAATGGGAAGGGGACATCACGCAGACGGAGTTGGTGTTCGGTTGGCGGACTCCCGAGGCCTCGCATCCCGATACCCCAGCCCTGGATCTCCTCGCCACCGTCCTCACCGGTGGGCGGGCGGGGCGTCTCGTGCGCGCGACGCGCGATCGCCGACTTGTGAGCAGCATCCAAGCGTACGACTACACGCCGACAGAGATCGGCGTCTTCGTCGTCCATGCCTCGGCGCGCCCCGACACCGCCGCGGAAGCCGCGCGCACCATTCACGATCAACTGACGCGCGTACGCGATGGCGCCATCTCGGCCGATGAAGTGGCGCGCGCGCGGTGTCTCATTGAGGCGCAGTGGCTCCGTCGCATGGAGTCCGCAGACGGGCAAGCGAACTTTCTGGGTGCGTGGGAACTCGCCAGCGAGTGGGAGGACGGCGTGGCGTACCAGCAGAAGGTGCTGGCGGCCGACGCCAAGCGCTTGACCGACGTCGCGCAGAAGTACCTCGATCCGGACATGCTGGCCATCGTGGCGTACCGTCCGCGCGGAACGCCGGCCCTCGGGGTCGATGCCGCTGGGGTGCGCGCGATGCTCGATGCGCCGGGAATCGCGCCGCTCGACCCGAGCCCTCCACCGAGCCTCGTGCCGGCGGCCATGCCCGCACACGCCACGCACGAACGGACCGTCGACGGCGTGCACGTCTTCCGTACCGCGCGTGGCGTGCCGATCCTCGTGCGGCCGCGCCCCGGCGCTGCCCTCACGCATCTCGGCTGCTTCATCGCCGGCGGTGTGGTGGAGGAGGCCGAGGCAGAATGTGGCATCTCCACCCTGATGGCGCGCACGATGCTGCGCGGTACCGCACGGCGCACGGCGACGCAGGTCGCCGAAGATGCGGAGCGCCTGGGGGGCGCGCCGAGTGCGAGCGTCGGCACTGAGTCGATGCAGTGGACGATCGGCGTCCCGCTGGCGCGCCTCGGTGACGCCGCTGAATTGCTCGCCGACATCATGTTGACGCCCTCGTTCCCGGCGGATGGCCTTGAAGCCGAACGTGCGGTGGCGATCGCTGCGCTCGCCTCGTTGCGCGATGACATGTATCGGCAACCGATGCGCCTCGCCGCCGAGATCACCTGGCCCGATCATCCCTATGGGCGCGCGACGCTCGGGACCGACCAGGTCGTGCGCACCATGACCGCGGACGCGCTCCGTGCGTGGCATCGATTGCACGTGCGCCGCGCCGCGACGACGTTGGCCGTGGTGGGCGACGTCGATCCGCAGCAGGCGGCCGATCTCCTCGCCGCGCGCTTCGAGGCGCTCGAGTCGGCGACGCGCCCCGCAGTCATTGCGCCGGCCTGGCCGGCCACGTCGGGCGTCAAGGCCGATCAACGCGACAAGGCGCAGACCGCACTCGCGATCTTCTTCCAAGGTCCCGATCGCCACGATCCCGCGCGGTTCGACGCCGAGATGTTGAGCGGCGTCGCGAGCGGACTCGGCGGCAGATTCTTTGAGGAACTTCGCGATCGGCAGTCACTCGCCTACACCGTGATGGCCCGTCCGTACGCGCGCGCCGCCGGGGGGACATTTGCCGCCTATATCGCGACCTCGCCGGCGAAGGAGGAGCGCGCGCGCGAGGGACTGCTGCGCGAGTTCGCGAAGCTGCGCGAGGCAGAGGTCACCCTCGAAGAGCTGGCGCGGGCGCGACAGTACGCGATCGGCGCTTGGCAGATTCGGCAGTCGTCAGGAGCGGCGGTGCTGAGCGACCTCGCCGACGCCTACCTCTGGGGCACGCTCGAGGACCTTGAGCGCTATCCGCGTGACCTCGCCTCGGTGACACCGGCGCGGATGCAGGCGGCCGCGCGGAAGTGGTTCGATCCCGCGCGGCGCACTGAAGGGATCGTGCGTGGAGTTGCGCCGTAGCGCCGCGCGCGGCGCGGTGCAT
>CAYUMN010000079.1:0-13180 GCA_964445835.1 uncultured Gemmatimonas sp. | reverse complement strand
GGTGCTCGTCGGCCCGCAGCAGGGCGAGACCAGCTACGTCCTGCGTCGCTTTACTTTTGGCGACGGGGGCGGCATGCCGATGCACACGAATCTCGTGGAACATCAGCAGTATGTGCTTCGCGGGCGGGCGCGGATCACCATCGCCGATGCGGTCCACGAGGTGGGGGCGGACGACACCTTGTTCATCCCCGCGTTGATGCCGCACAGCTACGAGGTCCTTGAGGGTCCGTTCGAGTTCATCTGCGTCGTCCCGGACAAGCCCGACCACGTCACGCTCGTCGGCCCGCGCTAGCCGTCTCCCCACTCGCGAGCCACCGTGCAGGACCTTACTGAAGGCGCCGTCGCGCGCCATATCGTTCGGATGGCCGTTCCCCTCGCGTTGGGGATGATTTTCCAGACGTTGTACGTCCTGATTGATCTCTATTTCGTCGCGCGGCTCGGCGACGCGGCGATCGCCGGCGTGAGCGCGGCGAGCAATCTGCAGTTCATCGTGATGGGACTCACGCAGGTCCTCGGTGTCGGCACGATGGTGCTGATCTCGCATGCCGCCGGCCGCAAGGACCGCGAGGACGCGACCCTCGTCTTCAATCAGAGCCTCGTCCTCTCCGCGTTGGCCGGCGTAGTCGTGTTGGTCGCTGGCTTGCTCCTCAGCGAACCGTATCTCCGCACGCTGGCCGCGGACGCCGCCACGGTGGAGGCCGGCACGTCGTACCTGCGGTGGTTCATCCCGGCCCTCGCGCTGCAGTTCGCGCTGATTTCCATGGGCTCCGCGCTCCGCGGGACGGGAGTCGCGCGACCGACGCTGATCATCCAGATGCTCACGGTGATGCTCAATGCCGCGCTGGCCCCGATCCTGATCGCGGGGTGGGGCACGGGGCGCCCGATGGGGGTCGCGGGCGCCGCGCTCGCCAGCACGATTTCCGTTGCGGTCGGCGTGCTTGCGTTGGCGCTCTACTTCGTGCGGGTGGAGCACTACGTGCGATTCGACCGCTCGCGGCTCGCCCCACACATCGCGACCTGGAAGCGGATGCTGCGCATTGGCGTGCCGGCGGGTGGAGAATTCGCGATTCTTTTCATCTCGATGGCCATCATCTATGCATTGATTCGCGATTTCGGCGCGGCGGCGCAGGCGGGTTTCGGGGTCGGCTCGCGCGTGATGCAGAGCATCTTCCTCCCCGTGATGGCGGTGTCGCTGGCGGCCGCGCCGGTGGCGGCGCAGAACTTTGCCGCGGGGAAGCCATCGCGCGCCCGCGAGGCCTTCTGGGCGTCGGCGGGGATGGGCAGTGTGTTGATGGTATTCGCAACGCTCTTCGCGCATTGGCGCCCGGAGTGGCTCGTGAGTCCGTTCTCCAGCGATCCGCAGGTGCTCGAGGTCGCGTCGCACTTCCTGCGCACGATTTCATGGAACTTCGTCGCGTCGGGGCTCGTGTTCACCTGCTCGGGCATGTTCCAAGCGATGGGGAACACGATGCCCGCGTTGACCGCGAGTGCGGTGCGCGTTGGGCTCTTCACCGTCGTGGCCCTCTGGACGTCGCGACTTCCTGGCTTTCAGGTGCACTGGATCTGGCGCGTCTCGGTGCTCGCGACGACCGCGCACGCGGTGGCGTCGCTCTGGTTGCTACGCGTGGAAGCCGGGCGCAAGCTCGGTCCGGTCGGCGCGTAACGCGTCCTGAGTCGCTGTTCGCGGGCACTTCCAAGAGCGCCTCGGTCGCGGGACGGCCCAACGGGCCGCGCACCAGCGGATGCTGATACTGCCACGGCACACTGAGGGCGAAGACCCCCGCGACGATCGTCGGACGAATGCCGTGGCGTTCGCAGAGGTGCGAGCCGACACGCACGAAACCACGTGGCGCACGGTGGTGGTGGAGGCGGTTGGTCGCACGTACGAGGTCTACTTCGACAAGGGTCACGCACCGTGGGGGGCGGAGCGGGCGAACGTCTCTTCGCCTGCTCGCGACAACTCGCGAGGGCCGACGCCGCCGCTCGGCTGCGCGAGGTTTTTCGGACTGCCACTCTGCCACGAGCCCCCCGTGGGCGACTCCCGCCCACAGATCCAGGGTCTCTTGGCGGCGACCCTCATTGCCCGAGACACGGACGAGCCTCGCGGCGAGCGTCGCGGCGAGCGTGTGCACCTGTGGTGGACATCGAAGCCCCAGACAGTGCCACCGCGACGCAATGCTCGCGAAGCATCCCATTGCGCGCGCCCTTGTGGAGCAGGAGTGGCTCTTTCTCCAGCGGATCGATTCGCAGGACAGCACCGTGTGGATCCGCGACGCCGCCGGATGGAAGCAGATCGTGACCTGACCTTCCGGGAGCGGCGAGGAGCGGCGGCTACTTCTGACGGACCCCGTTGAACTTGGCGCCACCCATTCCGCCAAAGTCGACCGCTCCGTCAAGGCTGTCGGCGGAGACGATCTTCGCGAGATAGGTCAGCACGATGCCCTCGCCGCCCATGCTGGAGGAGAGCACGAAACGCATGGAGTCGCCATAGACGACCCCCTGGATCATGCGATTCCCCATCGCGTTCGAGGTGTAAGTCCCCTTGATGCTGTCCCCCGTCTGCGTGAGCTGCAGGACGGGGTAGCCAGTGCCATTCTCCGTCACGACGGCGAGATTCCAGCGACCGGTCAGATCATGCGCGGACGAAGCGGCGGCCGTGGTGCCGGCGAGCGCGAGGAGAGCAAGGAGAAGCTTGGGACGACGCATCGGGGTCTCGTGAGGCGGGTCAACGGCATCGCCGCGTCCAGGGGGATCGCGCGCAGGCCGACTGATGAAAAGTCGCTGGCTCGACCACGTGCGGCAATGGGTTCAGGGCCTTGGGACAAGCGGTCACGGACGCGCCTGCCTCCAAAAGACGAGAACGGACGGAGGCCCCCGACCTGCGAGTCCTCCGCCCGTCCCCCCCAGCATCCCTTTCGGGATGCAGTCTCGCACACTCAGTTCATGTAGCGAAAGAGCCCGACCAGACCGATCACGCCGCCGGTGAGCGCGACCACTGAGCCCGCGTCACCGCCGATCAACAAGCCCACGGTCAACGCGGCGAGTCCAACGGCCATCCACGCCACGTTGTTGCGGTCGGTGCCCTGCTTGATATGCACCGCTGGCGGCGTCGCCGCCTCGGCGCGGCTGACACCCGAGCGCACGGCGCGGGCCCCCTCATTGACCACGGGCGCGGCGGTGACGGACGAGGTCGTCGTGACGACCGGCTCGGTTGCAACGATCGACTGCGCCGACACCGTCAGCGCACTGCCTGCGAGAAGCGAAACCACGAGAAAACCACTGAGCAACATACGTGTCGACATAGAAGACTCCTTGGGGAGAACAGCGGTGTGTGAGGAACGGCTAGCGGCACGACTCATCGTGCACCGCCGCGTGCGGCTTCGTTGGCGAAGATCGCCACTTCGATTCGACGGTTCAGGCTGCGACCGTACTCCGTCTCGTTGGTCGAGATCGGCTCAAGCTCACCGCGCCCAGACGTGCGCAGACGAGGCGAGGTGACTCCGTGCGCACCGAGGTACCGCGAAGCGGCTGCCGCGCGACGGGAGGACAGATCCTGGTTGTAGGCCGTGCTGCCGAGCGCATCGGTGTGCCCGACGACCAGCAACACGGTGTTCGGGAACTTATCGAGGCTGGTCGCGAGATTCCGAAGGTTCTCTCCGGCGGCATCACGAATCACGTCGGAATCGAAATCATAGAGCAGCCCGGACGCGAAGGTCACCTGGATACCTTCGCCGACTCGCTCGACAGTCGCGCCCGGAATCTGGAGCTGCAGCTCCTTGGCTTGCTGATCCATCTGGTGGCCGATGATCGCGCCGGCGGTACCGCCGACGATCGCACCGATCAGCGCGCCGCGGGCAGTGGAGCCGGTCTGGTTGCCGACCACGCCGCCGACCACGCCGCCGGCCGTGGCGCCAATCACGGCGCCGCCTTCACGAGCGCCGAACGTCTTGCAGGCGCCGATCGAGAGGACGAGCCCGCCGAGGAGCACCAAGCGGCTTGTGGTATGGAGAACAGTGAACATGGGGAACCGAGTTGGGTGGTATTTCACAGGACCCTGCGGCCGCTCACGAGGCGGAGGATCAGAACGATCAGGGCGATCACCAGCAATACGTGGATCAGCCCGCTTGCCACAAAGCCGCCGAAGTAACCGAGGGCCCAGAGAACGACCAGGACGATGATGAGGGTCTCGAACATTGCGAGCGTACTCCTATACAGGATGGGGAACAGCGGAGCCAAAGGGACCGCGCGAGGGGCACGCACGCAGCATCACGTGCGTGTCCGTCGGCATTCAGTATTACGGCTTGACGAGGTGCGGATTCGCGATGAGCAGGCGGAACTGGCCACGGCGGTTCGCCGCATTCGCCACGTCACCCGGTCCGTCGACCCGAAGGTTCTGCTCGCCACGAGTCGTGATCTCGATCCGATTGTCCGCGACACCCTGCGAGACAAGGAAGGCCTTGGCGGCGGTCGCGCGACGCAAGCCGAGGGCCAGGTTGTATTCTTCCGTGCCGGGCTGGCTAGCATAGCCGGTGATCACGATGCGCATCTCGGGATTCGCATTGAAGATCGGGACCTTTTCGAGCAGGATGGCGCGGGACACCTCATCGAGGTCCGCCTCTTCGCGCTCGAAGTGGATCATTTCAAGCATCGTCGCAAGGGCGGCGATATTCGACGCCGTCATGGCCGGCGCCTCTGACACGAGCGCGAGCGAATCACGGAGGCGCTTGTAGTCCGCGTCGGCCATGCGCAGGCGACGAGTCTCGGCGGCGCTCACCGAGTCAGGGCGCTGCGGAGTCGACGGACCGGCGGTCGTCTGATAGACCGTCGTCTCCTTACCACGCGGGTGACGATACAGGCTGAGGCCGGCGCGGAGGCTGCTGTGCGACATCCCGCTATTGAAGTACTGCACGGCGTCCACACGGATGGCCGCGTTCTCCCTCACGGTGAACTTGCCGCCGAGGAGGAGGTGCATCCCGTAGGACTGATCGGTGAAATCGTTGTTCACGTTCACGTCAGCGTGCCCGCCGCCTGCGCCCACGAGCAACGAGGCGCGGCCGATCTTGATCGGCACATAGATGAGCCGAGCATCGATGAACATGAACGTGCGGTCGGCGAGCCCAAGGGGACGCGTGGCCGATCCACCGTTCCCCTCGAACTCGAGCGACAGACGCGGATGCAGGAAGGTCGCGACGCGACCGCCGACCCCGATCGCGTTGTCCACCTGGAACTTGTCTTCGAACATGTTGTAGCTGCCGAAGGCGCCGAACTCCACAGTACCGCGCTCCTGCGCCCCGAGGGGGATGGCGACGGCGAACAACATCGCCGCGCCGATGATACGCTTGTGCATAGACATGTAATGCTCCTTTGAATCTGCCGATTACGGCAGCGTGATGGTGTTGGTGGTTCCGAGGGTGACCGCACCAGTGCGGGCTAATGCGCGACCGATGAGCGTCGCACCGTCCACGAGCGTGATGCTGATGTTCGCCAGGATGTTGCCCTGCCACTGCGATGCCGTCCCGAGCGTGGCCGATGTCCCGACCTGCCAGTAGACATTGCGAGCGGTCGCACCGTTGATGAGGATGACGTTGCCAGCCGTGATCAGCGTCGACCCAGCCTGGAAGACGAAGACGGCATTCGGATCGCCGCCGCCATCGAGCGTCAAGTCACCCGTCACGCCAATCCCGCTGGCGGTGCAGTAGACACCGGCAGCCTTCGTGGTGCCGCCGAGATCGGCGACGATCGCGTTGGCCGGCGGGCACGGTAGCCCCGCAAGATTGTTGTACGCGGTGGTCAGGTCGATCTGGGCCTGCACACCGAGCGCCGTTGCCAGATCGAGCACGCCGGAGAAGCTGCAGGGCGGGAAGCCCGTGAGGGTGTTACCGGGGCTGACGATGATGTCGGCGTCAATGAACCCGGTCGAGATGCAGGTGACCGCCGTAGCGGCGAGGATGCCCGCCCCTGTGGCTGCGCCGAGCGGCTGGAAGACCGGGGCGAGGTCGACGACCACCGTGGCTTGACCGAAGATCGCTCCCGAGGTCGCGCGCACCGTGTTGAGGAACGTGCCCACCGTGTTGCCCGCGGTGAACAGGCCACCGAGGCTGATCGTGCCGCCACCGTTGGTCACCGACCACACCGGCGTGATCGGAACGATGTTGTTGAGCGCATCACGCCCGACGGCGACGAACTGGCCCGTCGTTGCGACGTTCAGCGTGTCCGGATTCGGCGTGACAGTGATCGAGGCCAATGCACCCACTTGCACCGTGACCGTTGCCGTCCCGAAGACCGTGCCACTGGTCGCTCGCACCGTATTGGTGAAGGTGCCGAGGGTGTTGCCAGCGGTGAACAAGCCCGTGCTGGAGATACCGCCGCCAGACGCGGTGACCGACCAGACCGGCGTGATCGGAACGATGTTGTTGCTCGCATCGCGACCGACGGCGACGAACTGCTGCGTGGTCCCAACTGCGAGCGTCTGCGGGTTCGGCGTCACGACGATCGTCGCGAGCGGGCCTGGCACGACGGTTACGGTCGCGCTCCCGAAGATCGTCCCTGAGGTCGCCCGCACCGTGTTGGTGAAAGTGCCGGGGAGACTGCCCGCGCTGAACAGGCCGGTGCTGTTGATCGTGCCGCCGACCGCCTCGACCGACCAGACCGGGGTGATGGGGACGATGTTGCTGGCGATGTCCCGGCCGACCGCAACGAACTGCTGCGTCGTGCCTGCGCCCATCGTCTGCGGATTGGGCGTGACGGTGATGGTCGCCAATGCGCCGGCTACCACAGTCACATTCGCCGTGGCGCTCAGCGCCCCGACGGTTGCCCGCACGGTGGCGTTGAACACCCCAGGCGTCGTGCCCGCGGTGAACATCCCAGTGCTGTTGATGGTACCGCCACCGGCGATGACCGACCAAGTGGGGGTGATGGAGACGGTATCGCCGAGCGCATCGAGTCCGAGCGCCGCGAACTGCTGCGTCCCGTTGATCGGGAGCGTAACGTTGGGCGATACGGTGAGCGTGGTGAGCGTACCGGGGGCGGTCGGCGAGTGCACATCACAGCCCGCGGCAAAGAACACCGCGAAGGTGAGCGCAGCGACGATTCGCGCGGTGAAGCGTCGAGGACGCGAAGAACGGGACAACATGGGGACTCCTGGGGGACGTGTGGATGCAACCCTTCACCCCAGAGTTTAGGACTCATCGCCTGCCGTACCCATCGCACAAGAGAGTAGAAATCGGCGTAGGTCAGCGGAGGGAGTGTCCTCACCCCGCCCCATCGCTCGGGCTACTCCTTTGGGGGGATGTCCGGGGCGCCAGCATCGACCGCGAGCGGCACGGTGAGCGAGAACGTCGCCTCTAACCGATGCAACTCATCCTCGATCCGCTGGTTCGCCGCGCGATCGAGATTGGGACTGTCGCTGACCACGAGGATGTGCGCCACACGCTCGTCGGCCACAAGGCGCGCCTCCCACTTTCCCGCCCGCTCCTGTGCTGCAGCGTGCTCCTTCGCGATCAGCGCCTTCAGCTCTCGCAACTGCGATGCCGGCAGGGGAGGCGACAACTTATAGGTGTAGGCCCAGATAGTCGGGCGGTCGGGGGTCATGTCGCGAACCATAGGGTTCGTCGCTCGGCAATGATATAGCACGATGTAATGACCTTTGCGCAACATCCGAACGCGCTACAGTCCGAACGCGCCACCATCCGAACGCGTTACGCGCCCGGCTCCTGCGCGCCGTGGGCGTACGCGGCGATCTGCAGTCGCGTGTGCAACATCAGCTTCTCCATCACGTTGCGCACATGGCTCTTGACCGTGTGCGTCGCGATGTTGAGACGCGCCGCGATCTCCTTATTGCTCAACCCCTCGGCGATCAGGTTGATGACCTGACGCTCGCGCGGGGTCATGCGCACCGCCTCCAGCGCGCGATCGGGCGCGCGAGTGATGGCGTCGCGCGCAATCTGCGAGAACAGCGTGCTGATCATCGCCGGAGGCAAGACCTTCGCTCCCGTGGCGACGGTGCGAATCGTCTGCACCAGATCCTCGAGCGTCGCGTCCTTCATAATGAAGCCCGACACGCCGGCGTTCACGAACTCCGCGATGTCCTCGTGCACGGGCAACAGGTCCATCAAGATGACCTTCGCGTCCGGGACTTCGGCACGCACCTGTTCCGCAATACGGAGGCTGTCGCCCTTTCGCAGCCCGATGTCCAGCAGGATGACCTGCGGTTCCATCACCCCGAGGTTCGGTACCTCCGTCGCCTCGTTGGAGAACACGACCTCAAGGTCCGGCCACTGACCGAGCAGCGCGGCAATCCCCTCGCGGACAAGTCGGTTGTCCTCGATCAGCGCGACCTTTATGGGGGAGCCGGTGCGAGAGCTGTTCGGCTTTGAGGTCATACTTACAAAGTAAGCGCTCCCGCGATTTTCTGCACAAGAGCTTTGTCCGAGAAAAAACGCCCCCCCTCGGGGCTGCTCGGGAGGCTGCGAAGCGCCAGATCAGCTGGTCGGCGGCGCGAATCCCTCCCCGCCAGTCTCGAGCCAGCTGTACTGATACTTCGGATCCTCGTACGGGAGAATCGCCTTCGCCACCCTGAGCGGACGGAAGGAGTCCATCATCACCGCCAACTCGTTCGTGTGGGTCATTCCGATGCTCCCCTCGTACCGGCCCGGGTGCGGCCCGTGCGGGATGCCATCGGGATGGTGCGTGATGCTCCCGTACTCAATTCCTTTACGGCTCATGAACTCGCTCGAGGCATAGAACAGCACCTCGTCCGAATCCACATTGCTGTGATTGTAGGGCGCCGGAATCGCTTCCGGATGGAAGTCGTAGGGCCGCGGGCAGAACGAACAGATCACGAAGCCATCACCCTGAAAGGTCTGATGCACCGGCGGGGGCTGGTGGACCTTCCCGACAATCGGCTCGAAGTCGTGGATATTGAACGCCCACGGATAGAACTGCCCGTCCCACCCGATCACATCCAACGGATGGTGATCGAGCACGAGTTCGTTGAGCCCGTTGTATTGCTTGATGATGATGGGGAAGTCGCCCTTTTCGTCGTGCGTCTTCAGCTCGCGCGGCACGCGGATATCGCGCTCACTGTACGGGGCGCCCTCCACCAGCTGCCCCACGTTGTTCACATAGCGCGAGGGGGGCCGCACATGGCCGCGGCTCTCCATCACCAACAACTTCGCCGGGTGCGTGAAGCGATACCGGTGCAGGATGTGGCGATGGATCACCAGATAGTCGCCGGGCTTGAACGGCAGATCGCCGTACTGCGTCTCCAACGTCCCCGCCCCCTCGGCCACGTACACGACTTCGTCGCCCTGCGCATTCCGATAGAAATGCGCGTCTTCCGTATCGGGCGCCACGTACAGCATCGCGATGTCGGTGTTGAACAGCATCGGCACGCGATCCAACGTCGGGCTCCCGCCGCGCGCGATCGGCGCGGTCCGGAAATGGCGGTGCTTCAGCGTGCGATCGGGGTCGGCCTCGTACGGCGTCTCGAGCAACCGTCGCACCGACTTCACCGTCGTCGGCGGATGCACGTGATACAACAGCGCCGACGGACCCGTGAACCCCTCGATGCCCACCAACTGCTCATTGTACAGCCCACCATCAGGCTTCCGGAACGCGATATGTCGCTTGCGGGGAATCTGCCCGAGCGTGTGATAGAACGGCATTACAGGTTGCCTCGCTTCGCCTGTTCGCGCTCGATGCTCTCGAAGAGCGCCTTGAAGTTGCCGGCGCCGAAACTCTTCGCGCCCTTGCGCTGAATGATCTCGAAAAAGAGCGTCGGCCGATCCTCGATCGGCTTCGTGAAGATCTGCAGCAGGTACCCCTCGTCATCGCGATCCACCAGGATCCCCAACTCGGCGAGCGGCGCGATATCCTCATCGATCTTTCCGACCCGATCGAGCACGGTGTCGTAGTACGTCTGGGGAATCGTCAGGAACTCGACGCCACGCGACTTGAGCGCCCGCACGGTCTTCACGATGTCGTCGGTCGCGACCGCGATATGCTGCACCCCTGGGCCGCGATAGAAATCCAAGTACTCCTCGATCTGGGATTTCTTCTTCCCGGCCGCCGGCTCGTTGATCGGAAACTTGATGCGCCCGTTCCCATTCGACATCACCTTGGACATCAGCGCCGAATACTCGGTGCTGATGGTCTTGTCGTCGAACGAGAGCAGGTTGTAGAAGCCAAGCACATCGGAGTAGAACTGCACCCAGTGGTTCATCCGGCCGAGCTCGACGTTGCCGACGCAGTGATCGACATACTTGAGCCCGACCGACTCCGGCTGAAAGGGCGAGTCCGCCTTCACGAAGCCCGGCAGGAAGATCCCCCGGTAGTTCTTCCGCTCGACGATCGAGTGGATCGTGTCGCCGTAGGTGCGAATGCCGGCGATGATGACTTCGCCATCCGCATCCGTCATCACGGTCGGCTCCTGCACGCTCACCGCGCCACGCGCGATCGCCTTCGCGTAGGCATCGCGGGTATCGTCCACCCAGAAGGCCATGTCGCGCACCCCGTCGCCATGCCGCGCGACGTGCGCCGCGATCTCCCCCTCAGGACCCATCGGCGTCGTCAGGACGATGCGAATCTTGTCCTGCTCCAGCAGGTAGCTGGCGCGGTCACGCACGCCGGTCTCGGGACCGCGATATGCCGTCAGCTTGAAGCCGAAGACGGCGCGGTAGAACAACTGGGACTGCTTGGCATTCCCCACCCAGAACTCGATGTAATCGGTCCCGTTGATCGGGAAGGTGTCGTGGGCGGTCTCTTTGGTCGGCGCGGCGATGGTGGCCATTTGACGGGCGGATGGAGGATGGAGGATGGAGGCGAACGGCCGCACTCAACTTCCAATCGCGGACCTGCATCGCGGCCTCTCTGGCGCGACCCTTCAATATAGGGCCGGCGGGGGAACGGCGGCTTTGTTCGGCGGGCTCAGCCGCACGAGCCGCGACCCCGACCAAGCCGGGTCCCCCCTGGGGCCTTCAACCCCGGGCCAGCTCCGGCAGTCCACGGTAGAGCGCCAGCGCCTCCGGATTCGCCAACGCATCACTGTTCTTTACGGGGCGACCGTGAACCACGTCCCGCACCGCGATCTCACTGATCTTATTGCTGATCGTCCGCGGGATGTCCGCGACCTGCACAATCACTTTGGGCACGTGATGCGGGCTGGTCCGCGCACGAATCGCCTTCCGGATGCGGTCGCGGAGCGAGTCGTCGAGCGTGAGCCCGTCGCGGAGCCGCACGAAAAGCACGATCCGCACGTCCTGCTCGCCCTCGGTGACGATGTCCTGCCCCACCACCACACTCTCAACAATCTCGTCGAGCTGCTCAACTTCGCGATAGATCTCGGCCGTCCCGATCCGGACGCCACCCGGATTCAACGTCGCGTCACTGCGCCCATGGATCACCAACCCGCCGTGCGCCGTGATCTCCGCCCAGTCGCCATGACGCCAGGTATTGGGGAAGTACTCGAAGTACGCGCTCCGGTACTTGGCGCCGTCCGCATCATTCCAAAAGGCGACCGGCATGCTTGGGAAAGGCCGCGTGCACACGAGTTCCCCGGCGCTCCCGCGCAACGGACGCCCCGCATCATCCCATACATCGACCGCCATCCCGAGCCCGAAGCACTGCAGCTCTCCACGCCAGACCGGAAGCATCGGATTCCCCAACGCGAAGCACGAGATCAAGTCCGTGCCCCCCGAGATACTGGCGAGATGCAGGTCCTGCTTCACCTCGCGGTACACGAACTCGTAGCTGTGCGCCGCGAGCGGGCTGCCAGTCGAGAGGATCGTGCGCAAGGCATCGAGCGCGTGCGTTCGCACCGGCGCGTGCCCCGACTTCTGCGAGAGCGCGAGGAACTTCGCACTCGTGCCGAAGTGCGTCACCCCTTCCTCGGCCACGAGATCCCACAACGCGTCATCATCCCCGAGTGGCATCGGTGCCCCATCGTAGAGCACGATCGTGACTGCACTCGCGAGCGCGGTGATGAGCCAATTCCACATCATCCATCCGCAGGTCGTGAAGTAGAACAGCCGGTCGCCAGGACGCAGGTCGCAATGCAGGCGATGCTCCTTGAGATGCTGCAACAGCGTGCCGCCCTGTCCGTGGACCATGCACTTCGGGAGCCCCGTGGTGCCCGAGCTGTACATGATGAAGAGCGGATGATCGAACGGCAGTCGCGTGAACTCCGCCACACCACTCCCGCCGCGGGCGAGGAATGCGTCCCATGAGACGGCCTCGCCCTGCCCCGAGGGCATCAACTCGCGCAACGCGTCTGGCGCCAACGCGGCCTCGAGAAATGGCACCACCACGACGGCGCGCAACGCGGGCAACGCGCGGGCGATCTCCCGCACACGCTGCAGGCAGTCGAGTCGCTTGCCCGCGTAGTGGTAACCATCGGCCACCACCAGCACGGTCGGTGCGATCTGCCCAAAGCGATCGAGCACCCCCTGCGCCCCGAAGTCGGGCGAGCACGATGACCACACGGCGCCGATCGCATTCGCCGCCAGCGCCGCGATCACCGCCTCGGGAATGTTCGGCAGGAATCCCGCCACGCGGTCGCCCGGGCGCACACCAGACCGCTCGAGCGCGCGCGCCATCTGCGCCACCGCCGTGGCGAGCTGTCCGAACGAGCACTCGCGCCGACGCCCACGTTCATCCCGCGCGATGATCGCCACGGCGTCATCGCGCCGCCGAAGCAGATGCTCCGCATAATTGAGCCGCGCGCCGCTGAACCACTGCGGTCCGCCGTCCACGCTGGGAGGGCGCATGAGGTCACCGTCGGAGAGCACGACAGGCGACCCATCCGCCAGCACCTCGCAGGACGTCCACCACGCCGCCCAGAAGGCCGGCGCCTCGCGCACCGACCACTCGTGCCACACCTCGTACGGCGCATCGGCGGCAGGCGCCCCGGGGTGCGTGGCGGCGACCTCAGCGAAGAACTGCGCCATGCGGGTCGCACGCGCCGCCGCGGGGGACGGGGACCAGATCGGCAAGCGGTCAAGGGCAGGCATCGATGGGGGAATGTAGCCGAGTGGCCGCGCACGCTCTATGCTTTGTGCATGACGGATCGCCGCATTCTCCTCGCTGACGCCGACGCCTTCTTCGTGGCGGTCGCGCGCATGGCGGATCCCGAAGGGGCGGGGCAATCGCCGCTGCTGATAGTCGGGGGCCGCCCCGGCGGGCG
>CAYUMN010000078.1:6942-13308 GCA_964445835.1 uncultured Gemmatimonas sp. | reverse complement strand
GCGCCGTGGATCGAGCCGCCCGCCCCCGCGCCGACGCCGCCGAATGCAATGCCGCGGAGATCACCGCCGACCCCCACGCCGATGCCGCCGAGCGAGATCCCTCGCACATCGCCGCCCGCACCCACTCCGACGCCGGCAATCATGATGCCGTGCATGTCACGCTCGGAGCCGACGCCGGCGATGCCGAGCCCGATGCCACGGAGTTCGCCCACGACGGTGATCGGCAGGCCGATCGCCAGGCCGATCACTTCGCCGCCGCTGAAGTCGTTGTAGGGCGACCAGATGGTGATGTTCGCGCCGCGCACGAGATCGACGTTGCGATCGCGGTAATTGATGCGGATGCCATCGACGCGCGGGTAGTGGCCGATCGAGATGACCTTGCGCGCGCGCGGGCCGCTGTGCGTTTCTGGGGTCTCCTGCGCGGAGACGGCCGAGACTGCGAGGGTGATGACGGCGGCGGCGAGGAGTGCCGTCGAGAGCGAACGAACGAGACGGGACATGGGGGTGTCCTGAGTGGTTGGAGGTCGAGTCTTTCCCGTACGTACGGCCCGTTGGGAACGGGGTTTCGGCGGGGTCGATCGCGCGGGGCTACTCTTCGCGATGACCCGTGACCGCGTGATTCGCACCGCACTCTGGGCCACCGTTGCGCTGAATGCGCTCGGGGTCTTCGTCTTCGCCCCGCTCGCGCTCGGGCACCTCTCCCCGCTGATGCCGATTGCGGTGCCGCGATACTTCGCCGCGCAGATCGGCGTCACCATTGCGCTCTTCGGCGGCGTCTATGCCTGGCTCGCGATGCAACGCGAGATCAATCGGCCGCTGGTGGTCGTGGGCGGACTCGGCAAGCTCGGGTTCTACACGCTCACGCTCGTCTATGCGCTCGCGGGAGATCTACCGATGTCGATGGCGCTGAACGCGACGCCAGACTTGGTGTTCGCGAGCCTCTTCCTCTGGTGGGGCTGGAGCACTCGGCAGCGGTCCTAGATCGCGCGAATCGCTCGCCGGAGCACGGCTTCCGCGAGCTCGACCTTATAGCCGTTGTTCGCGAGCGGCTCCACATCGTAGACGGCGCGTTCGGCGAGCGCTTCGATCGACTCGTCGTCGAGTCCGCCCGCGGAAATATCCTCTTCGACGCGATCCGAGATGCGCCACGGACCGAGCGCGACGCCGCCAAGTGCGATGCGCACGCTGCCATCGGTGCGGCGCTGTGCAGCGCACGAAACAAGCGCGTAATCCCAAGCGCCGCGCTGCATCACCTTCTCCCAGC
This sequence comes from uncultured Gemmatimonas sp., assembly GCA_964445835.1. Lineage (GTDB taxonomy): Bacteria > Gemmatimonadota > Gemmatimonadetes > Gemmatimonadales > Gemmatimonadaceae > Pseudogemmatithrix. The sequence continues at coordinate 12,044 of CAYUMN010000078.1, read as the reverse complement.
TCTGCGTGCCACCCGCGGCCTCGGCGGGAATGTGCAGCGCGATCACGAGTTCACCGGTGTTGATCTGCGCATCCTTCTCGGCGTCATTCGCCGCGCCTTGGTAGAGCGCCGCAACGCCGACGCGTCGTGGTGCGGAGTCGGCGCTGACGATCTCGACTTCCGCACCGAGTACTTCGAGCGCCACGGCCGGGTCCGACGGATGCACGGCGCGGCAGATGCCATCGGCAATGATGCCGTGATACTGATGTTCTCCGTCGACCGCAGCACACGAAGTGCCGCCGCGTTTGAAGCAGGCAACGCCGCGACGAAAGTACCAACAGCTGTGGCGCTGAATGAGATTGCCGCCGAGCGTTCCCATGTTGCGGAGCGCGGGCGTGCCGACGCTCAGTGCGGCCTCGCAGAGCATCGGGTAGCGCTCGCGCAGTCCTGCATGCTCGGCGATCTCGCTGATCGTGACGGCGGCGCCGATCGTGGTGCTGCCGTCGGCATGGAGCGTGATGTCGCGCATGCCGGGGAGGCCGCGCACATCGATCACCTGCGTGGGGGCGAGAATGCCTTCATCGACGCAGGGGACGAGATCCGTCCCGCCAGCCACGGGAAGCGTGGCGCGATCACGGAGGGCCTCGAGCGCAGCGGCGCGAGAGTCTGCGATGCGGTAGCTGAAGCTCACGCTGATACGGATGGAGGCTGAAGGATGGAGGCTAAAGGATGAAAGCTCCAGGATGAACAGCCTTCATCCTCCAGCCTCCATCATAGAATGCTACTTCGGGTCCAAGGTGAACACGACAAAGTCGCCCATCTTGCGCTTCTCGCGGCCGTTGGCGGCGTCGAGATCTTTCACTGGGGCGAAAGTGACGACGATCAATTTCGCACGTGGGGCGCGGCGACGCACGCGCTCGACGGTGCCGAGTCGGAAGTCGGAGTGGAAGGCGCCGTTGGCGTGGATCACGAGCGTGTTGTGCTCGGCCATTGCGGTGGCGACGGCCTCGCCCATGGCTTCGTCCTTCACGCACTGCGCTTCGTACATGCGTCCTACCATGGCGGAGAGCTGCTCAGGCGAGAGCTGCATGCCGTGGCCCGACATATCGCCCATCACGCCTTGAAAGCGGGTGAAGTAGTCGTCGCGCGGGCAACTGTTCTGCGCAGCGACGAAGGGGCGATCGCTCGCCGGCAGTGTGTCGAGGGCGGAGAGTCCGCCGCGTGAGACCATCGAGGCGATGCGGCGCGGGACGTTACCGGCGATGACGGGCCAGTTGTTGGATTTCGCGAACTCGACGAGCGGGCGATAGTCGGCGTTGTAGTTCGGCCAGGGGCGCGCGCTGGCGAGGAAAGTCGGCTCGTCGATCTCGTTGGCGAGATACGCGTTCAGGCGCGGCTGCACGTCGCGCTCGAACATCTCGAGGGCGAGGACGAGCTTGCCTTGGCGACGGCGGGCGGTGCCTTCGAGAATGGCGCGCTGGAGGCGATGGGTGCCGGGATCGTCGTGGAACTCGCCGAGGAAGGCGGCGTCGGCGCGGGCGATGGCGGCGATCATTGTTTCGAGGTCGATAAAGCGCTTGCGCTTGGTGTCGTAGACGCGGTGCGGGGTGTAGGCGGCGGGCTGTGGGGCGATTTCAGCGGCTGGGGCGGCTGGGGTGGAAGCTGCCGGCGCCGTCGCTGGAGGTGCGGCGAGTGGTGCCTGAGCTGTCAGGGGTGCTCCGGCGGTCGAAACGGCGATCATGGCCACAAAAGACATAGCGTTAAAAAGCTTTGTGTGATTCATATCTTTCTAGTACCTTTAAAGCATGTGGAGTTAGAATTTCATCGCTGGAAGCTACATGCCTGGTGCAGTCAGAATAAGCATTACTAAAAATATTAAGAAGTCTAAACCTTCTTTGTACTCTCACTTGCTATGGCCACCACAAGCTTCGGGATCCGAATCTGATTCCATCTACCATCCGCCTGCTCGAAAGTGCCGCCGACGAAGTGGCGCGGCTCGATGCGTTGAGTGCGCTGGCGCCCCCAGCGGTCGCCCGCGCGCTTCGGGCCGACATCGTGGCGCGCATCGCCGACTCGCAAGCTACGCAGGCCGAGTGGGAAATGCGCGGGGCTGCCCTGCGCGCGCAGTGTGTGGCGGCCACCACGGACGCGGTCCATGTGGAGGCGTGTCCGCCACACCTGCAGCACTGGCGCGAGTTGGTCGATGCCGAGGAGCGGCGCGCGCAGACGGGCGCACCGCTCACGGTCGCGCGGGTGCTCGCGCTGGAAGAGGGGGCGCTCGCCCTGAAGGAGGGGGTATCCGCGCGCGAGCCGATGCGCGACCTAGAGAGGGCGCCTGGGCCGATCTCCGCCGCGCTGACGCGGGACTCAACTCCCCTAATCGACCTCGCCGCACTGGACGATGCGCTCCGCCCGGGTGGGCAGCCGCGGCCGATCCTCCTGCGTGCCGTGGCGGTGTCGGCGGCAATTGGCTCTGGCCCGTTGGCGGAGCTGGTGCCGGCGCTGCTGCTCTGTTCGGCGGGCCTGACAGAACAGCTCCGCCTGCTCCCCTTCATTGGGGCTGACCCCGTGGCGCGCGCCTCGGCGCTGCAGGCCTGGCGCGCGGGCGAGCTGGATTCCCTCGCGGCGCTGCTCCTCGGAGAGTGCGCGGAGGCGGCGCGGGCGCGACGCGTGGCACTTCGTGCGGCGCTCCGGTTGCTCGCCGAGGACGAGTCGCTGGTCGAGCCATATGGTCGTGCCGCGATCATGATGCGGCGCGCGCTGGCGGTGTTGCGCGCGTCGCTGGCCACATCGATGCCGGCGCTCGCGGTGCGGCTGGAGTGTTCGCGGCCGGCGGCGGGGGATGCCCTCGAGCGGTTGGTGGAGTGCGGGCTCGCGGTGGAGATCACGGGGCGGCAACGGGATCGAGTGTACGCCTGCGCGCGGGCCTACGCGATCGCGTGACGCAGACGGCATGCCGCGGTTGGCATGACGCGGTTGGCGTGACGCGGTCAGCATCACGCTCGTGTACAGACAGATGCGCCGCTCATTTCATCTTCGTCTTCGTCTGCAGCTTCGGCTTCCGCTCGGCGCCCTCCTGCTGAGTGGCTGCTTTACGTCGCCCTCGCCTGCGGACCGGCCGCGCGTGGTGACGGAGGCGGGGTATCTGCGCTCGCGGGAGATGATGGTGCCGGTCGACGGTGTTCGCACTGCGGACCTCGCCGACACCTTCACGGCGCGACGCAGCGGGGGGCGGGCGCACAACGCGCTCGACGTGATGGCGCGGCGCGGGACGCCGGTGATCGCGGCCGACGCGGGGAAAGTGCGTCGGATCTCGACCAATCCGCTGGGCGGCAAGACGATCTATGTCGTGGACCGTGCGGAGCGCTTCGTACATTACTATGCACATCTCGATCAGTACGCGCGCGGGCTGCGCGAGGGGATGGATGTGCGCAAAGGCGATCTCTTGGGGACCGTCGGCACGACAGGAAATGCGCCAGCGAATGCCCCGCATCTGCACTATCAACTGCTCCGCTACAAAGATGCGCGAATCTGGTGGGCCGGTGATCCGGTGAACCCGCTTCCGTATCTCACGACACGAGGAAATCAGCGATGACCATGACGGGAAAGGAACGCGCCGCGTTGCGCGCAGAATGCAATCGCCTCAAGCCGATGGTGCACCTCGGCGTGGAGGGGGTTTCGGGCCCGCTCATTGAGTCGCTCGATGATGCCCTGCGTACGCGTGAGCTGGTGAAGGTGCAGCTCAACAAGAATGCGGATGTCACCGCGCGTGAAGCGGCGAACGATCTCGCGAAGCGCGTGAAGGCCGAGGTGATTCAAGTGATCGGGAAGACGGCGTCGTTGTACCGCCACAACCCGACGTTGAAGCGGAAGCCGGGCGGGCTACCGCCGTGGCGCTAGGGCGCTGAGGGGCGGGCTACCGCCGTGACGCTACGGCGCTGAGGGGCGGACGCGCAGGAGCTCGCGAATGATGATTGCATCCTGCCGATCCTGCGGCCGATTCGCCGCGACCTTCGATCGCAGGATGTCCTCGAGACGCGCGACCATCAGGTCGTCGCCGTAGACGAGTCGGTGCACCGCGTTGGGCGCGAGATCATCGAAACCACCGGTTCCCGCTGGTTCGAAGACGATGTCGATCCGTCAGGCATCGGTCGGTCTCGCTGAAGCGTGCGTGCCGCGACTAGGCATGCGCACCACCGCGCAGGGCGAGCATGAAGCGCGACGCATTCGCGAGTTCGGCGAAGCGCTGTTCCGGTGTGAGGGCCAGAATGCGCGCCACGTCATTGAGCATGTGGGTGTCCTGCACGGGATCGAGCGCGAGTTGGACGTCGAGCGTAAAGCCGCAGGCGCTCAGTAAGCGAGTCAGCGTGTCGATGGTCGGGCTGGTGGTACCGGACTCAATCCGCGCGACGACGGACTGCGCAGTGCCGGCGCGCGCGGCGAGGTCGCGTTGCGAAAGACCGGCGCGGTCCCGGGCGGTACGGAGTAGCTGACTGACCATTGTGGATGATAGCTAAAAAGCTATCACGGTGCAAATAGTCAGACTCCCGAACGAGGTAGCCCTACCGGCGCGCCGCCTTCAGCGCCGCGAGCACCCGCCAGGGCGTCAGCGGCAGCTCGAGCACCGCGACGCCAAGCGCATCCGCCACCGCTCCGGCAATCGCGGGCGCTGTTGGCACGATCGCCGGTTCGGCGATCCCGCGCGCCCCGACATGATTGGCCTGCACATCGGCGCCATCCAAGAAGTGGCCGTCGATTTCCGGGATATCGGCGAGGGTCGGGATCTTGTAATCGTGCAGCCCGACATTGAGCGGGAGCCCCATGCGGGTGTCGAGTACGCGCTCCTCGAAGAGCGCGAAGCCAAGCCCCTGAATGATTCCCCCTTCGAGCTGCGACTCGGCGAGCGTGGGGTTCACGATTCGCCCGGCATCGTGCACGGCCACAATGCGCAGTACGCGCACGACGCCGGTCTCGGTATCGACTTCGACTTCGGCGAATTGCGCACCCGTGGTGACAATGCCGGCGTCCTGCGGGTTAGGGCCACGTGAGCCATGTCCTTGGATCATCACGTTGCCGAGTTTGCCGGTGATCTCGCCGAAGCTCATGGAGCGTTCGCCGGCCTG
>CAYUMN010000078.1:4034-6842 GCA_964445835.1 uncultured Gemmatimonas sp. | reverse complement strand
TGCGCGCCAACGTACACGCGGCCTTCGCGCGTCTCGAGCGATTCCTTGGGGGCGTGGAGGAACCCGGCGGCGGCGTCGAGCAGCGCATCGCGCGCATCGACGGCGGCCATGCGCACGGCAGGGGAGAGCGAGGCCACGGTCATGGAGCCCCACGAGTTGCCCGCGTAGGGCGTGGCGCCGGTGTCGCCAATGATCGCACGCACAGAATTGAGCGTGTGGCCGAGTGCTTCGGCGGCGACCTGGGCGAGAATGGTGCGCGTGCCGGTGCCTAAGTCCTGCGTGCCGGCGAGCACATCGGCGGTGCCATCGTTGTTGAGACGCACGGTCGCATAGCTCGGTGGGCCGCCGCCGGTGGACCAGATCTGCGCGGCGACACCGACGCCGCGACGGAGGTGTGGCTTGCCCGGGACACGACGCGGGTCACCGGAGAGTTCATGCGCGCGACTGGCACGGGTCACTCCCGGCGCCTCGTTGCTCTCGTTGCTCTCGGTGCTCTCGTTACGGCTCGTCGCCCACTTACTCCAGCCAAAGCGACTCGCCCCAACGTCATAGCATTCGCTGAGACGATTCCCGGTGTACGGACGATTCTTCTTCTGATCATGCGTCGCGATGTTCTTGCGACGCAGCTCAAGCGGATCCATGCCGAGCGCCTCGGCGAGCGCGTTCAATCCCATCTCGAGCCCGACCGCACCCTCGGTGTGACCAGGCGCGCGAAACGCGGCCATCGCTGCGCTGTTCACGAAGGCGAACGTCTCGTGCGTGCGCACATTGGGGCACTGATACAACTCGTGATAGATCTCGCCGGGGCCGCCTTCCCATCCCCCGATGCCAAGCGGGACTTCGGCCACAAGATCGATCGCGGTGAGTACGCCATCTTTGGTGGCGCCGATCGTGAGGCGCTGCAGACTCGACGGCCGGTTGCCGGTGTCGACCTGCTCACCAGCGCGATCAACGACACAGGCCACAGCGCGACCGAGTCGTTTGGCGAAGAGCGCGGCGATGTAGGTATGCGCGGCGGCGTAGTTCTTGGCGCCGAAGCCGCCGCCCATGGCCTCGCAGATCACGCGGACGTTGGTGAGCGGGACGCCGAGGTTCTTGGCGAGATTGTCGCGCACGCGGAAAATTCCCTGCGTGCTTTCCCACACCGTGAGATGATCGCCATCCCACTCGGCGACGGCGCTATGTGGCTCGAGTGCGGTGTGGAGCACGCAGGGCGTGCGCACCTCGCGCGTGATGGTGACATCGGCGGCGGCGAGCCCAGCGGTGACATCACCGCGGGCGTTGGTGCGGGGTTCTTTGAAGAGGAGATTGTTCGTGAGCCCTGGGCGCACGGGCTCGGCGTCGGGGGCGATGGCCTGCGCGACGGTCGAGGAGTGCCGAAGCTTTTCGATCTCAAGAGTCACCAGTGCCGCGGCCCGTTCGGCGATCTCCTGAGTCTCCGCGCAGACTGCGACGAGGGGCTGCCCGTAATAGGTGATCTCGGTGCCAAAGAGCTTGGTGCGCGCGGGGACATCGGCGGTGAGCAGCACATCGAGCACACCGGGCAGTGCACGCGCTGCTGCGGTGTCGATCGAGATCACGCGCCCGCGCGCGACCTGCGCGCGGACGATGGCCGCGTACACCTGATGCGGCCGACGAATGTCGGTGGTGTATCCGGGCCGCCCGGTCGCCTTCACCAGCGCATCGACGCGACGCGCGCGCGCACCGACGTGCGTGAGTGCGGCGTCAGCGCCCCACGGCTCGAGATCGAAGGCCGGCATCTCCACGACGCGCTGCTCGGTGCGCCCCTCGACCTCCACGCTGGTGGTGATAAAGCGTTCAGCCATTGGAGGCCTCCCGTAGCACGGCCGCGGCGCGTCGCACCGCGCGGACGATCTTCGGATACGTCCCGCAGCGACAGAGATTCCCGCTCATGGCCGCGACGATCTCTGCGTTGGAGGGATTCGCGTTGCGCGCCAAGAGCGACGCGGCCGCCATGAGCTGGCCCGGCGTGCAGAAGCCACACTGCGCCGCATCCTCCGCCGCGAAGGCTTCTTGGAGCGGGTGCGGGGCCTCTGCGGGAGCGAGCCCTTCGATCGTGCGCACCTCGTGCCCCGCGCAGCCGTGGGCGAGGGTGAGACAACTGTAGATGGGGCGCCCATCGAGCAGGACGGTGCAGGCCCCGCAGGCCCCGCCGTCGCAGACCCGCTTGGTGCCGGTCAGCCCCAGCGAGTCGCGGAGCAGGTCGAGCAGAGTCGCATCGCCCGCCGGACTGGCGGAGACGCGTCGGCCATTCAGCGTGAGGTCCACGTTAGGGATTTAGATGACAGGGGAGGGAATGTCCAGCTATAGGTACTGTCCAGCTATTGTGATAGACGGGCTGTTCGCCCGTCCCGCGGCAGTCTATCTTGAAGTCTGCTCAGCGCGACGCGACTCCACAGTGAGGACCATTATGCCGTACATCATCACAGAAGCCTGCATCAACACCAAGGACAAGTCCTGTGTGGACGTTTGCCCTGTGGATTGTATCTACGAAGGCCCGGACATGCTGTACATCCAGCCGGACGAGTGCATCGATTGCGGTGCCTGTGAGCCGGAGTGCCCCGTGACGGCGATCTTCCCGGAGGAAGATGTGCCGGCGGCGATGAAGCACTATGTGCAGATCAATCGTGACGTGTTCATGAAGGATCCGAAGCCGGGCAGGCCGACGCGGTAAGTATGTTAGGACGAAGGATGTAGGATGAAAGATGAACGGCGATGCGGAGAGTGATCTCTCGCATCGCCGTTTGCCGTTTCTTTCCGCTTTCATCCTCCTGCTTTCATCCGCCT
>CAYUMN010000078.1:0-3934 GCA_964445835.1 uncultured Gemmatimonas sp. | reverse complement strand
AGGAAGGTCGAGATCTCTGACTTCCATGCTTCCGCCCAGAAGAACTCGCCGGCGCTTGTCGCAGGCGGCCGCGGGAACCAGCGTGGCGTGTTCGCCTTGTAGCTCAGGTACTCTTGGCTGAAAATCGACTCGAGTACGCCCTCTTCGTAGCGCACGATGTAGTAGTACTCAATCGCAAAGATCAGCGTGGCCACGGGCAGGAACCAGAGCACGCCGCTGATGGTGATGATTCCCATCCAGAGCAGGAAGTTGCCGTTGTAGAGCGGGTTGCGGCTCCAGGCGAACGGGCCGTGCGCGACGAGCTTGCCGACGTTACGCGAGCGGCGGCGGGTCACGGTGCCCGCGGTCGCCACGCCCCACATCCGCCAGGCTTCGCCGATCACCATCAGCACGATGCCGGTCAGCGTCGTGCGTGGATCCATCTGGCCGGGCGCGAGGAGCGGAACGAGGAGAAAGGGGACGGGGAGCCAGCCGCGATTGCGAAAAATCACGGCGCCGATGCGCGCGGCCTGAGTCTGTTCGGCGGCGCTGACGTTGGTGGGCGGGGCTTTCTGAGCGGTCAAAACAGATTCCGTAAGAGGTGGGTCAGGTAAATCTGGCCCGAATAAAGCTGGAGAGAAGGGCCGAAAAGGCCGCCGGATGCTCAACGCAGCTCGCATGCCCCGCGCCGGGGATCACGGCGAGCTGACTGTCGGCGATGGCGGCGTGCATCGCTTCGGATTCCTTCAACGGTGTGAGCGTGTCCTCGTCGCCACAGAGGATCAACGTCGGCACGGTGATGGTCGCGAGTGTGGGAGTCGAGTCCGCACGAGTCCGCAACGCGTCGAGTGCGTCGTGAATGGCGCCGACACTGGCGCGACGCATCATCGCATCGAGATACGCGACGGCCTGCGGTCGCGTCTCGTGCGTCGTCTTGCCGATCATCCCCGGCAACATCGCCTCGGCGACCTTGCCCACGCCGCTGGCGAGCACCATGGCCTGCATCGCGACGCGCTTTCGGCGCGTTTCCTCGGAATCGGCACCGGGCTGGGTATCGGCGAGGATCAAGCCCTTCACGCGCGTCGGGTGCCGTCGCCAGAGGGCGAAGGCGAGATAGCCGCCCATCGAGAGTCCACCAACGACGGCCTGTTCGATCTCCAGTGCATCGAGCACCGCGACGATCCAGTCGGCCCAGGCATCGAGCGAGGGGACTGCCGCGCTCTCGCTCTCACCGAAGCCGGGAAGATCGACGGCGATCAGGCGTGCTCCATCAGCGGGCGCGGCGAGTTGTGCGCTCCAGAGTGTGCGGTCGTGCGGGAAGCCATGCAACAGGAGCAGGGGCACGCCGGTGCCTGCTTCCTCAAGTCCAACGGTACCGGCACGCGTGGTCAGAATCATCGAAAGCTCCGCAGGTGAATCGGGGGTCGCTGCTGGTGGGCCGAGCGCTAGAGGTTCTCGCCGTCGGAAATCTGCATCTCGATCGTCGGCAGGGGCGGAATATCATCTTCGACCCAGAAGGCGCGCAGGGTGACGACCACGACCGCCAACATCGGAATCGCGACAAAGAGGCCGAGGAATCCGAACACGAAGGCCATCACGACCTGCGTGACCAATGTCAGCGCGGGGGGAAGATCGAGCTGCTCACTCATCAGATACGGGATGAGGAGATTGTTCTCGAGGAACTGGATGCCCCAGTAGACCAACGCCACAATGCCGGCTTGGTCGGGCGACTCCACAAAGCCCATCAGAATGGCGGGGACCGCGCTGAGCAAGGGGCCGATGTTCGGAATGAACTCGAAGACGCCGGCGATCACTCCGAGTGCGAGGGCGCCACGCACGTCGAGCAGAATGAGGATCACGCTGGTGACCACGCCGATCACGACCATCGCGATGAGCTGCGTGGCGAACCAGGTACGGAGCGTGGTGCCGAGTGAGGTGAGCACGACGCCGATGCGGTCGCGATGGTCGGTCGGAATCAGCAGCAGGATGCCCCGCCGATACGTGTCGGGGTCGGCGGCGATATACAGCGCGAGGAAAATCACCAGCACGAGGCCGGCGGCGACGGCGAAGACGGACTGCACGACGCCGAAAGCGAAATTGGTGAGATCGGGGGAGTGGACCTTGATTGCGGCGACAAGCCGGCTGGAACCATCGACGGTCGCGGGGGCGATGGCGTCGAGCAACTTGGGCTGCTTGAGGCCGATCCAAGCTTCGAACTTGGCGGCGGCCTCGGGGAGCTTGGTGCGCAGCTCCTGCGACTGCTCCACGAGGATCGGGAAGGTCTGGGAGAAGATCAGAACGAGGAGTCCGGTCGCGCCAAAGACGACGACGGCGGCGACGATGGGGCGCTTTACCCGGACCCGGGCGCAGACCCAGTCGGTGGCCCGGGCGGCGGCGAGGCCAAGGAGGACGCCGAGGAAGCAGGTGAGGACGAGGAGTCGGGCCGTCCAGATGAGCTGGAAGCAGACCACAACGAACAGGACCGTGAACGCCGCGTGCACAAGGTCGCTGGTCCGGAGGGGTCGGTCGGGGCGCTGCCCCAGGATGGTCGTGGTAAGGCGCATCTGCTCTGGAAAGGGGACTTGCGCACGAAATCAGCCCGTTGCGCGCCTCTTGCACAAGGATGAGGCGCGCTCTCCCTCAGAGGGATGAGGCCCAATCCCGTTCGCTAGGCTAGATTGCGCGAATCGCGAAGTGCCCGAACCGGGCCACGCGGCGCTCGTCCTGCCGCTCGTGGCGAACCTCGTGGCGAACCTCGTGGCGAACCTCGTCCCAGACCCTGTCCCGCTCCGTGTTCCACCCCTCGTCCTGAACCAGCATCCTGTGTCCCGCGCCCCGTCCAACCCGACCGCTCTCTACCTCGACACCGACGCTGCGGTGACCGGGTGGCTGGCGGCCGCCGGCAAGACGAAGCGTCTCGCGTTGGACACCGAAGGGGCGTCGTTCCATCGGTTCATCGACCGCATCTATCTGTTGCAGCTCTCGACGGACTCGGAGCACGCGGTGATCGACCCGCTGCCAATCACGTCGCCGGCCCTGCTCGGCGCACTGATCGAGGATCCGGCGGTGGAGATCGTCTTTCATGACGCCGACTACGATCTCCGACTGCTGCATCAGGATTACGGTTGGAACGTGCGCACGCTGTTCGACACCCGCGTCGCCGCCCAGCTGCTCGGTATGAAGGCGTTCGGTCTCGCAGCGTTGCTGGAGCTCTACTTCGAGGTCAAGCTCGACAAAAAGCATCAGCGCGCCGATTGGTCGATGCGCCCGCTCACGGCGGACATGCTCGATTACGCGGCGCAGGACACGATCCATCTGCTCGGTCTGCGCGACTTGTTGCACGCGGAACTGGTGAAGAAGGGACGCTTGGAGTGGGCGAAGGAAGAGTTCGAGCGCTTGGAGAAAGTGCGCTGGCCCGCGGATGATTCGGCGAATGGTTTTCTGAAGGTGAAGGGCGCGCGTGATCTCACGCGGCGCGAACTCGCGGTGTTCCGTGAGCTCGTGCAGTGGCGCGATACGGCGGCGCTGAAGTTGGATCGCGCGACCTTTCGCGTGGTCAGCAATGAAGTGCTGCTCGACGCCGCCAAGTCGCATCCGGCGAGCAAAGAAGCGCTCGGCAAACTGAAGGGGATGCCGCGCGGAATTCTTGAGCGGAATGGCCCGGAGATTCTTGCGGCGGTCGCGCGTGGGCTCGCGGTGCCAGAAGAAGATCTGCCGAAGTTCTCGAAGGCGGCGCGATGGGATCGGGACCCGGAGTTCGACTTCAAGGTGGGCGCGCTGAAGGCGGTGCGCGATGCGGCGGCGGTGCGGCTTGAGCTTGATCCCGGCGTGCTGTGCTCGCGTGAGCGGATGGAGACGGTGGCGCGGTTGATGCCTGGATCTCCCGATGAGCTGGTGCAGATTCCTGATTTCCGGCGGTGGCAGATCGGGGAGCTTGGTGAAGGCTTTGTGGCGG
>CAYUMN010000077.1:2584-13405 GCA_964445835.1 uncultured Gemmatimonas sp. | reverse complement strand
GGTGTTCGTCATCCGCAGGCTACCCGTTCCGAGCGTCTGCACTGCGGGCTGCGCGCTGATCGCCGCGGCGCCGACGGCGGTACCACGGTCACCATCCGCTTTCCATCCTTCAGTGAACAGGTTGGCCGTCGACGTGGGCTGCACGGTAACCGTGCCGGCGGAGTAGACGACCGCGCTTGGCCCGATTGGCCGGGCGGCGCTTGTCGGAGCTACCGGTGAGTCACTCGTCGAACAGGCGCTCGCGAGAACAGCCGCGGCGACCGCCGCACTCCATTTCATCTTCATCAAGAACTCCTTACTAGTGTGTCACGGCGATCGGAGACCGCCGGACAGGTGGGCAGTGAACGGCACGTTGCATTGACTGCATCCGCCGGAGTGGCGGTCCTTCGGCATAGGCGAGCATAGCGGGAGGCTCTGACAATGCTTCGGCGCTAGGGAGCGGATGCCACTCGGCGATTCAGATCGACCTGCACAGGAGGTTGAATGAGGCGGGATCGCTTCGGTGAACCGGACCCGTGCAAGTTCACGGTAAGTTCAGAGGCCTTGCATCATTTCCGCGTCAAAGGCAAGCCACAGCACGAGTTACACGCGGGCATGCACCCAGTGCCGGGCCAGATGTGTGGCGTGACACCATCAGTTTCACGGTCACCTGCGTCAGGCAGGAATTCACGTTCGAACTGACGTCAAGTCCTTTGACCGGTGAATACAGAGACAGGCTTCGACTGACGCGCCATGCCGCCGGGCGCAATCGACGATTTGATCGAAGACCGTGGACGCAATAGCATGAGCTCTTGCGAAAAGTGAAACCGGTGATCGCCCTCGTCCGAAACTGGACGTGACCCGGTAGCGTGGAGCGGTGCCGCTTGAGAATTCAAGCAGTGTCTGGAGGGGACGAAATGCGCAACGGTTCGAAGTGAAGCGGCGAGCACTGCCCGAGGGCCGAGTGGCGCCGAAACGATCGCGTTCGTTTGGCATACCAGCCGGTAAGACTGTTAAAGACCTCGGAGCGCGCTCAACGACAGTCCACCGGCCTCATGCCTGCCCATCGCCCTGTGAACAACGTCCTTGTCATCAACAGCGGGCGTGCTCGTCAATCCAACAGCTTGACCGCCGGAACGCTGGTCGAGGTTCGTGTCTGCACGAGGCGCGTGCCCTCGGGGAACCCCGCCGGCTCGGTGATGAAGCGGCGGTCGAAGATACCGAATGCCGTGGAGCCCGACCCGCTCATCCGGGCGATCCGCGCGCCGGCACCGCCGAGCACGGTGACACACTGCGCGATCTCGGGATGCTTCGCAAACACGACCCCTTCAAGGTCATTTCGGGCGAGCTTCGCGACGGCGTCCCACCGATCAAGTTCATCGAGACTGAGCGGGGCGGGGGCCTCGAGTGCCTGGCCCTGCGCCGCCTCCGCGTACCATTGGAACGCGGCGGCGGTGTTGACGCCGAAGGGGGGGAGCGCGAGCAAGACCTCGCGCGCGGGGAGCGAGCGCAGCGCGAGCAGGCGTTCGCCGCGTCCCCACGCGAGCGCGAGCGGCGCATCGGAGGCGAGGAAGGGGATATCCGCACCGAGTCGGAGGGCGAGCGTCATCAGCGCGGCGGGAGCGAGCGATGCGGGCGCCAGCGCGTTCAGCGCACGCAACACGGCGCCGGCGTCCGCGCTGCCCCCGCCGAGTCCGCCGCCGGCTGGAATGCGCTTCTCAATCGTGATGTGGAAGCCGGTGTCCCACCGCGTCGCCTCGAGAAAGGCGACCGCGGCGCGATACGCGAGGTTCTGCTCCTGGGGGAGGTCGAGCCCAGCGCAGATCAGCGAACGGGTCGAGGTATCGGTCGACACCCGGACGGAGTCGACAAGATCAATCCGAATGAACAGCGACTCAAGCTGATGATAGCCCGAGGCTTCGCGGGCGAGCACGCACAGTCGGAGGTTGAGCTTGGCCTGCGCTTCGACGGACGCGGTGGTGGTCATGACGCCTCTGGCGTGGGCGCGTGGTTTGTTGGCGCGGGGTGGGTGGCCGCGCCGCTGAGGTCGCGCACATGGAGATTCAGTCGCGTGAAGTACCACGCACCGATCACGGTGATCGGGACGAACGAGAGGAGATGGAATCCGATCGCCCAACTCACCGCCGACGCTGCGGGTACGCCATACAGCGCGAGCCCCGCCTTGCCCGCGGCCTCAAAGGGCCCGAAGAACCCGGGCGACGAGGGAATCGCCACGCCGATCGCGATCAACGCTTGAATGAAGAGCGCCGACGAGAGCGGGGCGTTGATGTTGAGCGCCAAGAAGCCGAAGTAGAAGGCGAGCGCATTCGTGAGCCAGTGAATCAGCGTCCACCAGAACACCTCGAGCGCGAGCTTGGGCATGCGCAGCACGCCGAGTCCGGCGACGAAGCCGTGCAGAAAGTCGTGCACCTTCGGGACGCCCCGCTTCCACACCACTCCGATCAGTCGCTCGGCGATGCCGATGAACAGCGTGGGCGCGAGTGCGAGGGCGTAGAGCCCAGCGAGCACCACGGCAAGAAAGGCCGCGGCCGAGAGCGCGATGCCTCCCGCGGTCGCGCCGAGAATCGTCGCATCGGCGGGAAAGGCGGGGTCAAATGTTGCGGCGACCATGAGCCCGAGCACCACGACGCCGTCAAACAGGCGATCCACGGCGAGCGAGGCGAAGGCGGTGGTGAAGGGGATGTCCCGCCGCTCGCGGGAGAGCGTGAAGGCCCGGGCGAACTCGCCGGCGCGCGCCGGAAACACATTGTTCACCATCATCCCAATGGCCGTCGCGTGCCAGAGCGGCGTGAGGGGGATGCGCGTCCCGAGCGGCGCGAGAATCGCTTGCCAGCGGCGCGCGCGCAGCGGAAAGATGGCCGTCGCGGTCACGGTGCAGAGGACCCAGAGGGGGAGACTCGAGGTCGAGAGAATCCCCCAGACCTCGGCAATGTCGACCCCGCGCAGCGTGAGCCAAAGCAGGAAGACGCTGAGCCCGATGCCCAGCATCCCGCGCCATCCGAGCTTCACGCCCTTTACTCCGCGGCCGCGAGCTGCAGCAAGTCGTACAGTTCGGTGAGCATCACGGGATCGGGAACGGCGCTGGACTGGCGGAGCTGATCGCCGATCTGGATTGCGCGCTCGAGCGCATCACGCCCGCGCAGGAGGAGATCCTCGATCGGGATCACGTCGTCCTCGTCCCCGACGAGGGGGGCGGCGAGCGTGGTGTCGGCGAGCGGCGCGAGGCTCGAGAGTCCCGTGGCGAGGAGACTACGGAGCGCGGCGCCGGAGGGCGCGTCGAATCCGTCGCCCACCGGACTCGTGGTCGCGGCGGGCGCTGGCCGCATCGATGGCGAAGATGACGGCGAAGGCACGCGGGCGCTCGGCGCGGCGGGCGTCGAGAGCCGCGGCGTCGAGAGCCGCGGTGGCGGGGCGGCGGTCGTGAGCGACTCGCTCAACGTGACGAACTGCGGCCGGATCGATTCCGGCGCGGCATCCGACGCGCTCAGCAGCATGGCGGCGCTGTCGAGCACGTCGAGCGTGGCGGGATCAAGCGCCGCCGCGGTGCGCTCTGCGGCGAGAAAGAGATTGGCGATCTCGACCGCGCCGAAGCTCTGGGCGGCGCGCGCGAGGGCGCGCACGGCGGCGCGGAGTTCGCGGCTCACGCGTTCCCGCGTCGCCATGTCCTGGGCGTGGCGGCCGTCGTGCACCAGCCGGCGCAGATGCTCCGCTTGGCTCACCACTTCGAGTCGGAAACGCTGCGCCGCCGTCGTGGGCGGATTCATCGCCGGCTCGATGGCATCGCCGTCCATCAGGAGCGAGGCGATCGGGACAATGTCGTCTCCTTCGCCCGCGGTGCTCATCGACGCCGAGGCGAGGGAGAACTCCCGGACGGCGGCCGAGTCGACGGGCGGCTTGCCGCCGAGTCGCACGGCATCACCGCCCTCGAGCAGGACTCGCGCGGCGGTACGGAACAGGCGACGGCGTTCGGCGGTCGCTTCTTCTTGCCCGAGCTCGATGGGCTTGGCGGCCGCATCGACCGCGTCCACCACCTCGCTGAGGGGTGGGAGATCGCTCAACGCGGCAACACCGCGCAGGGCACGCACCTTTTCCATCACCTGCGCGAACTGCTCGAGCGTCGCCGGATTCTCTGCGAAGTCGAGCAGTCCGCCCGCCGCCTCGGCTGCGGCCGCCGCGAGAAAGGCGCTCGGCTTGCGGCTCGGCGCGGTGACCTCGGCCTTTGGCGCGACGCGCTCGAGTTCGGCGATGCCGCGCTGGGCACGGGCCTCGTCGGCGTCGGACCACCCGCGGATGTTGTGGATCAGGATCTTCGTGTCGTCGATCGCGGCGACGGCGACGGCGCGCGTTGCGGCGTCCCACGGCAGACTGCCAACGCGGACTTGCTTGGCGAGGCGCTCCATGCCGACCGCGAGGTCGGCGATACTGGTGAGCTTCGCCATGGTCGCGGCGCCGCGAAGGGCGCGGATGGCGCGCGTGAACGCCTCCGCGTCGGGCGGAGTGGCGGTCGCTCGCGAGACGAGTCCGTCGAGTTGTTCGACGTACTCGCTGGCCTCAAGGGTGAAGAAGTCGAGCAGTCCGCCGGTCATCGTGTCTCCAGAGAGTGCATCTGAAAGTTCCCGCTTCGCAGGGGCTGGGTCAACGGGGGCGGGCCGCATTCATGGCGGCACGCATGGCGCGCACCGCGGCGTCGAGTCCCACAAAAACGGCCTGGCTGATGATCGCGTGGCCGATGTTGAGCTCTTCGCACTCCGGGATGGCGGCGATCGGGCCGACATTGTCCAGCGTGAGTCCATGGCCGGCGTGCACCGCCAAACCCAGTCCCGCGGCTTCGCGGGAGGCGTCCTGTAGCGCGACCAAGTGCGCGGGCATCTCCGGATGATGGCAATAGGCCCCGGTGTGCAGCTCGATTGCGGGGACCCCCAGCTCGACGGCGCGCGCGATCTGGCGCGGGGCGGGATCAATGAAGAGCGAGAGCCGGATGCCGGCGGCGCGGAGCGGGGCGATCGCCGCCTCGAGGCGCGCGGGATCCGCGAAGAGGTCCAGCCCCCCCTCGGTCGTGACCTCCTCTCGCTTCTCCGGGACCAGGGTGATCTGGTGCGGCCGAAGGCGCAGGGCGATCGCGGTCATCTCGGGGGTCGCCGCGATCTCGAGATTCAGCGGCGTGCGGACCGTCCGCGCCAGCGCGTCGACGTCCGCATCCTGGATGTGGCGGCGGTCCTCGCGGAGGTGCACGGTGATGCCATCGGCCCCCGCCTCCTCGCAAATTCGAGCGGCGGCGACCGGATCGGGGTATGCCGCCCGACGGGCCTGTCGGAGCGTCGCGACGTGATCGATGTTGATGAAGAGGCGCTGCGGGGCCATCTTTGCCGTCATGACATCCCTTAAGAGGAGCGGTCTGGTGAGACGTGGAACGTTAGTGCTGGGTCTGGCTTTGCTGGTACTGGCCGTTGGGTGCCGCCGGCCGAACACCTCCGTTGGGGCCGGCGCTCGTACCCCGCAGGAGGCGGTGGTGCAGTTCTTGGACGCGGCGCGAGCTCAAGACATGGACCAAATGTCCGCGGTCTGGGGCAACGCCGAGTCGCCGACACGCGACCGAGTGGAGCGTCAGGAACTTGAGCGGCGTCTGCTCATCATGACGTGCCATCTCAAGCATGACGAATCTCGCCTCGCGCCGGCACAGATGGGAGAGGCCGGCCGGATGCTGTTGCGGGCCGATCTCAAGCAAGGAATGAAGGAAGTGACCGTCCCGTTCACCCTGGTGAAGAATCCGCGCACCGAGATGTGGTTCGTGGAGGACGTGGATCTGCGCCCGGCCCGGGAGTTCTGCACGCGGCCCTCCGCGCCGCGCTCCTGAGGGCTTAGTATTCGGAGAGTTCGACCAGGACGCCGTGTGTTGAGCGCGGATGAAGGAAGGCGATGCGCTTCCCCTCGGCCCCGATGCGCGGCGTTTGGTCAATGAGCTGGATCCCGTGCGCTTTGCAGCGGGCGAGGGTGGCGTCGAGATCGTCGACCGCGAAACAAATGTGATGTATGCCGGGGCCCCGCTTGCCGAGGAACTTCCCGATGGGGGAATCGGATTGGTCGGGTTCCAGCAGTTCGACCAACGAGTCCCCGGCAACGAGTCCGACGATGCGGGCGCCATCGGCGTCATCGAGCGGGGTCTCGGGGAGGCCGAGGATGTCGCGGTAGAAGGGGACGATCGCCGCGAGGGATTCGACGGCGATGCCGAGATGGGCGATGCGGGTCCCGCGCGGGGTTGGCGGAGGCATAGGAATCGGTGACGGACCGGAGAGGGAGCAACGCGTGGGGGAGCAAGTGGCCCCGTGCAAAGCCGACGGGACGTCGATAACGTAATCGCGGGGGATCGGTGCGCGGCACCGGTGACCTCTATGGTTCACTTGAGGAGAGACGATGTCGAAGACGGTGGTAGTGACGGATGATTCGTTCGCGGCGGAAGTCGAGCAGCATCAGGGGCTCGCCGTGGTGGACTTCTGGGCGACCTGGTGCGGTCCGTGCCGCATGATCGCGCCCATTCTCGATCAGCTGAGCATGGAGTTCGACGGGCGTGTGAAGGTGACGAAGCTCGACGTGGACGCCAACCAGAAGACGGCAACGCGTTTTCAGGTGCGCTCGATCCCGACGCTGTTGTTCTTCAAGGACGGCAAGCTCGTGGATCAGGTGATCGGGGCCGTGCCGAAGCCGGCGCTCGCGGCCAAGTTCGAACAGCACGTGGCGTAACCTCCAGCGGATCGCTATGCCCCCGCTGCGGGACGCGATCCGGTACCCCGCCAAGCGGGTCCTGCTGCAGAGGACTCGCTTGGCGTACGTGCATCTACTGAACCTCCTGACGGACGCGAAGCGCGATCGCGCGGCGCGCGTGTCCGGCTATGTGGCCGTCTGGATGCCGGAAGAACTGCTGGTGCTCTTCCTCGAGGAGGGCGAGGTCGTGAACGCCACGTCGAGCGCGGACGGCGTCGGCTTCCAACCGATCGCCATCTCGGACGCGATCAGCCGCGTGCCGACGGCTGCGGAGTATGGGAGCATTTGCTTTCACGAGGCGACGAACGAGCAACTCGATCTCATGTTCGCGAGCCAGACTGGCCGCTCCGTTGCCTTTCCGCGTGAACTGACGCCGACCGATCCGACGATGTTGCTCGCGTACCTGGACGGGATGCTCACGGACGGGGCGTTGGAGATCGTCGCCGATGGCACGGTCAACTATGCGACGCTCGGGGGCGGGAAGCCAACGCATGGATTCTTCGTGGACCCCCGCGCCGCGGATGTCACCGCGCAGATCCGCCATCTGCTCGAGGGTCGCACCCTCGCGACACCGCCAATTGTGCGTCTCTGGCCGACCCCCGATGCACTCCCCGCGCAGGCCTCGCCGGCCCTGATCCAGGCGTATCGCGACTTGATGCTCGCGCTCGCCGAGCGGCTGAAGGAGGGGGGAAAGGGAAGCGCCGCCGAGATCGTTGAGGGGGCGCGCCGCTCGCTGGTGGGGCGCCATGCGATGCTCGAGCGCTTTTCGCGGGCACACGAGAAGCGGGACCCGGTCACCGACTCCGCCGCGCTGACCAAGGCGATCGCGGCCTGGATCGCCGACGTACTCTGGGCCGCCGTCCTTGACGACGCGACCCCTGAGGATCTGCTCCGCGAGCTGACCGGCCCGCGGCGTCACGTGTTCCAAGCGGCGGGACTCTTTGAGTCCCTGCCGTGGAAGGTGAAGTGGTGAGCGCCGCCCCCGCGGCGACCCCTGGGACCCTCCACATCGTCAGCACCCCGATCGGGAATCTTGGGGATCTCTCCACGCGTGCGGTGGAGGTGCTCCGGAGCGTGCAAGCGATTCTCGCGGAGGATACGCGGCATTCGCGCGTGCTCTGCGAGCGCTTCGACATCCGCACCGCGCTCGTCGCGTATCACGAGCACAATGAGGCGGCGGCGACGCCAGGATTCGTGCGGCGTCTCGTGGCGGGGGAATCGCTGGCGCTCATCAGCGATGCGGGGACGCCTTTGCTCTCCGATCCCGGTGCGCGGCTCGTACGCGCGGCCATCGAGGCGGGGGTCATCGTTTCGCCGGTCCCGGGGGCCTCGGCGCTGTTGGCGGCGCTCGCGGGCGCCGGGCTCGCGGCCGATCGCTTCACGTTCTTCGGCTTTCTTGAGCGCAAGGGCGCCGATCGCACCACGGCGATCGCCGAGATCGCCGCCCTGCGACACACGGCGGTGCTGTACGAGTCGCCGAATCGCACCGCGGCGACGCTGGCGGATCTCGCCGCCGTTGGCGCGGGCGCGCGGGCCGCGGTGGTCGCGCGCGAACTCACCAAGCAGTACGAGGAGTTCCGTCGCGGAACGGTCGCGGAGCTCGCTGCGTATTACGGGGAGCATGAACCCCGAGGCGAGATCGTGATTGTCGTGGAGGGTGCGATCGAGGCACCGGTGGATGAAGCAGCGCTGCGCGGCGAGGCCGAGTCGCTTCGCGCGTCCGGCGCGAGTGCGCGCGACATTCAGCAGGCGCTCGCCGCCGCGGGTGCCCCGCGCAATCTGGCGTACCGCCTCGCGCACGGCACCTGATGCGCGCCGTGCGGGTGATCCTGACGACGTTGACGCTGGTGCCGGTCGCGATGCTGCTCGTCGCGGCTTCGGCGCGCACGGGGCTGCCTCCCGAGCGTCGCGTGACGCCGAGCGCCTCATCGCGACTCACCGTTGCCCGACTCCAGTACGACGGCGACGACTGGTACGCGAATCCCTCGAGCTTGCCGAACCTGATCACCGCGATCCGTGCGCGCACGACGTTGGCCGTGGAGCCCAAGGAGATTCGCCTGACCCTGCTCGACGAATCGCTCTGGGATCATCCCTTTCTGCACCTCACCGGGCACGGGCAGATCCGCTTCTCAGCGCTTGAGGTCGAGCGGTTGCGCGAGTATCTGCTGCGCGGCGGCTTCCTGCACGCCGACGACAACTACGGACTCGACGAACATTTCCGTCGCGAGATCGCGCGCGTCTTCCCCGACCGCGCGCTTGTCGATGTCCCGCTCGATCATCCGATCTATCGCATCGTGTATCCCTTCCCGCGGGGGATCCCGAAGATCCATGAGCACGACAACAGACCACCGCGGGGCTACGGCATCTTCATTGGCGACCGGCTCGCGGTCTTCTATTCGCATGAGAGCGATCTCGGAAATGGCTGGGAGGATATCGGGACGTATCCCGCCGATCCGCCGGAAGCGCATGAGCAGGCGCTCCGCTTGGGCGTGAATCTGTTCACGTACGCGGTCACCAGCGGAGCCGGGCGATGAACGTGCTGGAGCTGGTGCGTGGCGAATCGCGGCGGCTGACGCGGATGGCGACCATCGCGCTCGTCATCCTGCCGCTCGTGGCCGCCCTCGGCACACTCGCAGCGGCGGCGAGTTGGCTGGACGCCGGGCGCTGGCTGTCCCTCCCACCCTTTGTGCCGCTTGCCACGTGGCTCGTCACGATGGCGGCCGCGGTCGCGCTTGGCGTCCTGCTGCGGCGTCGCCTGATGGCGCGCGCAGCGCCACACGCCGTTGCCGAGGCGATCGAACGGGAACAGGGACTGCGTCGCGGTGCCCTCACGGGGTTAATGGAGGTGGAGGGGAGCGGGGTCTTCGCGCAGTTCGCCTCCGAGCAACTCGGTGCGCAACTCGCGGTCGCGGCGTCGCGTCCGGCACCGCACCTGCGCCGTCGACTGCGCCGCGCGGCGCTCTTCGCGGGCATCGCGTTCGCGCAGGTGCTGGCGCTCGCGAGTGCCTCGTGGGCGAAGCGTCCCGATGGCTGGCAGGCGCTGCTGCATCCCATCGATGCCTGGCGCGGCGCGCTCGTGGCGCCGTTGTCGTTCACCGATGCACCGTCGCGCGCGTTGCGTGGGGCGCCCCTCTCCCTCACGCTCTCCGCCCCGGGACGCACGGTGGTGCAGGTGCGGTGGCGCGCGACTGGAGGCGATTGGCAAGTGGTGATGAGTCCCGTCGACTCGCTCGGTCACGCCGAGGCGCGGATTCCGTCGGCCGATGCCGATCTCGTGGTGTTGGCGAGCGACGGACGGCTGGGGCGCGACTCGATCCTCGTGCGCGTTGTGGATCGGCCATTCGTTGGGGACATCACGCTCACGGCGACGTATCCCGCGTATCTGGCGCGCGCCGAGGAGCAACTGCCGAGCGACGCGCCGATTCGTGTGCCGGCGGGGACGCAGCTACGGATCGCCGGCGCGGCGTCCGAGCCGCTCGCGCAGGTCGCGCTGGTCGCGCTGGGCGCGCGGGGCAGTGACGGGGCGCGCATCGCACTGACCCCCGTTGGCGCGCGATTCAGTGGGCGCTTCACGCCGCGGTCGAGCGAGGTGTGGCGATGGGACGTCGCAGGGACCTCGGCCGAACGGCTCGATGTGCCACCACCGATCGACATTGAAGTGGTGGTCGACTCGTTGCCGCGCGTGGAGATTCTTTCGCCCACGGGTGAGGTGATGGTGGCCCCCGATGCCCGCGTGATGCTGGAGTTGTTGGCGCAGGATGATCAAGCACTCGCGCGCGTGGCGTTACGGCTCTCGCGTGTCGGCGCGACGGGTGCACCGCGCGAGATCGTGTTGAGCGAGCGGCGCGAGGCGCTCTGGAGTGGAGCCGCGTCGGCCGAACTCGCGAGCTTCGGGTTGACGCCCGGAGAGGCAGTGCAGGCGGTCCTCGTGGCGCGCGATGCGGCACCGGGCGCTCGGGAGGCGGTCAGTGCGCCCGTCATTCTGCGTGTTGCGACCGCCGGCCAAGCGCGCGAGGCGGCGCGTGACGCGGCGGAGGCCGCCGTGGCGGCAGTGGACGCGGC
>CAYUMN010000077.1:0-2574 GCA_964445835.1 uncultured Gemmatimonas sp. | reverse complement strand
GCCGTTGCAGACCAGAGGGCGCTTGCCGAACGCACGGCAAACGAAGCGCGCACGCGCAGCGACCGCACCGAAGCGCAGCGCGCCGAGGATCAGCGCGCGGCGCAACGGCCGAGTGCGGCCCAGCCGCCGCGGGAGGCGCTCGGATACGAAGGGGCCGAACGGGCGCGCGAGATCGGCGAGCAACAGCGCGAGCTGACTGGGCGCGTCGACCAACTCGAAGAGGCCGCGCGCGAACTCGAGGACCGCCTGCGCGAAGCGGGAGCACTCGACAGTGGACTCGCCCGGCAACTTCAGGATGCGCAGCGCATGCTGCGCGAAGCCATGACCCCCGAGATGGCCGCCGCACTCGAGCGGCTACAGTCGTCCACCGAACAACTCGACGGCCAGCGTACGCGGCAGTCGATGGCCGATCTCGCCGCGCAGCAACAGCGGATGCGTCAGACGTTGGAACGGAGTGCGGAGATGCTGCGTCGGGCCGCGCTCGAGGGACAGATGCAGACGGTGGCGGATCAGGCCCGCGACTTGGCGCAGGCCCAACGGGCGATGGCGGACAGCGCCCGCCCGGGTAGCGAAATGCGTCAGGACGCTGAGCGCATGCAGCGCGAGTCGCAGGAGCTCGCTCGTGCGGCGCAGACGTTGAGCCAGCGGCTCGAGCAAGCGGAGGCGAAGCCCGGCGCCGAGGCGACTGCGCGCGGCGCGCAACAGGCACAGCAGGCCGCGCAGCAAATGCAGAATGCCGGAAGTGATCCCGGTGCAGCGGGGCAGGCGGCAGAATCTATGGAACGCGCCGCCGAGTCGCTCGCCGACGCACGCGGACAGCAGGTCGCGGAGTGGAAAGCGGAACTCACGGGAGCGCTGGATCAGTCGGTGCAGGAATTGATGCAGATGGCGCGCGAGCAGGACGCGTTGGCCGAGCAGGCGCGTGATGCGCAGGACCCGAGTTCGATGCGCGGTGCGCAGTCGGCGCTGCAACAGGGCGTACAGGCCGCGCAGCAGCGGCTGGACGCAGAGGGGCGACGCTCGACGCTCCTCTCGCCGCGCTCGCAGGAACTCATGCAACGCGCCCAACAGCGCTCGGCGCAGGCGACACGCGAAGCATCCGAGGGACGCCGCGGACAATCCGAGCAGGCGATGCGCGAAGCCGCCGACGCGCTCCGACAGGCCGCGGCGCAGCTCACGCGTGATCGGGAGCGGGCCTCGAGCGCGCGCTCCGCGACCGGAATGGCAGAGCTGCTGCAGCAGATGCAGCAACTCGCGCAACAGCAGGGGGGATTGAACAGCCAGATGCAGAGTCTCCTCCCGATGGCGCAGCAGCAGGGTGCCCGTCAGGGGCTCGATGCGGCCACGCGAGACCAAGCGCGTCAGTTGGCGCGCGCCCAACGCGAGGTCGCGCAGCAACTCGATGACATCGCCGATGCCGACCCCACGGGCCGCGCCCAAGAACTTGCCCGTGAGGCCCGAGCGCTTGCGGCCGCGCTCGATCAAGGGGCGGTGGATCCTGCCACGCAGGCGCGGCAAGAGCGACTCTTCCGCCGGATGCTCGACGCGGGACGTTCGCTGGAGCAGGATCAGCGCGACGAAACCCAGCGGCGCGAGTCGCGCGCGGCGCGAGCCGGTGATCGCGTCACGCCGACCGGCGATGGGCGCGGCGCACCGGCTGAACGCTTCGCGGTACCGACCTGGGAAGAGTTGCGCGGGTTGAGTGCGGAAGATCGCCGCCTGGTGATCGAGTACTTCCGGCGGCTCAACGCCGCGGGAGAGAAGCCGTGAGCGGCGTGCATCGCCCGCGGTGTGTGCAGCGTACCATGCGTCGCCTCACCTGCGTCGTCGCCTCCGCGCGCTCGTTCGGAACGGCGAGCGGAACGGCGGTCGGGATGGCACTCGGAATGGCGGTCGCCGCCTCCGCGCTCCACGCCACGCCACTCGCGGCGCAGGAAAGCAGCGGCGCGCTCGTCTCCCGCGCGATTGATCACGAGAACGCGGGACGGTACGCCGAGGCCATCGCCACTTGGCGTCGGGCGATCGACGCGGGCGCGGTGCTCGCCGGCGTCCTCGGTCTCGAACGTACCTATGCCGTGACTGGGGATGACGCGCAGCTGCTGCCGCTGCTCGATTCACTACTCCCGCGATTCCCCGCCGAGGCACAGTTGCGCGGCGTGCAACTCCGCACGCTCGTGGTGGTCGGGCGCGACGACGCGGCGCGCGCGGCGTTCGCGGCCTGGCGCGATGCACGGCCGAATGACGTCGCCCCGTATCGCGACTTCGCCCGCGTCCTGCTCTATAACAACCGCACCGCCACCGCCGACTCCGTACTCGCGGAGGCGGTCGCGACCCTCGGGAGCTCCCGTGCGCTGCTGTTGGAGTCGGCGCAGTTGCGTGCGGCCACTGGCAAGTGGCGTGAGGCGGCCGACGCATGGCGGGAGACGATGCGGGACCAAGCGTACTTTGAATCGGCCGCAGTGTTCTCGTTGCAGCCCGCGCCGCTCGCCGCGCGCGACATGATCCGCACAGCACTGCGTGTGGCCGATGCCCCGATCGGTGCGCTGCAGGCGCTCGCCCTGCTCGAACTCGGGT
>CAYUMN010000076.1:10250-13463 GCA_964445835.1 uncultured Gemmatimonas sp. | reverse complement strand
GCCGCCACTTGTTTTACGAAGGCCTGCTCCTGGCGCAACGTGATGACCTCGCGCCGCAGCCGTCGATTCTCTTGCTCCAGCGTTTCGCCCGCTACGGCCGCCCCCGCGCCGGCCGCCCGACGCTCTGCCAGCAACCGCACCGCTTCGGCCTTGAACTCCGCCGTGAATCCACGACGCTCACGTCGCGCGCCCTGCTTGTTCCGATCCCATGTGCCACCTCCGCCCCAAAATTAGGGCGAGTCAGGCGTCCACGAAATCGGGTCAACTCCATGTGCGCCAGCCGGAGCGTCCCTAGGCTCGCGCGTAGGTCCACTCGCTGCGCCGCGTGCGGATGAAGCGCTCGGCCTTGCCGTTCGTCTGCGGGCCATAGGGCCGCGTGAAGCGTTGCGCGATGCCGCGCGCGAGGGCGATCTCCGCGAAGGGCAGGGCGCGAAAGCAGCTGCCATTGTCGGTGAGCACACGATCGACCGTGATGCCAAGCGCTGCATACCACGCGAATGTTCGCGCGAGAAAGGCGCCCGCGGTCGCGGCAGTCTCCTCCGCGAGCACCTCGGCGTACGCGAGGCGCGTGTGGTCGTCGATCGCGACGTGCACGTACTCCCAGTCTTGGCCGCGCGCCTTGCCGCGACGCTCGCCGTGGATGCGATGCCCGATGCGCTGGATGCACCCGAGCTTCTTCTTGTCGAGGTGCACCAGCTCGCCGGGCCGATCGCGCTCGTAGCGCACGCCCGCCGATCCAGTGATCCCGCTCTGGTTTGCTGTACAGAAAAGCGAAGCCACTTCTGTTCGACGCCGACCCACGCCGCGAACTGTAGGTGGCAGCTGATCAAGTCGCGGGAGGCCGGAAGAACGAACGCGGGCGCATCCAGTGTGGACGCCCCCGCGTTGGATCGTACGCCGTTCCGGAGTGAAGCGCCGCTAGAACGCCGTCCCTAACAACGCCGCATTCAACACCAACCGATCCAACGCCCGCCACCAGCCGCGGAACATCGGCTCACTCGTGAACATCACCACATTCCCGCGCCCGACCTTCTCCTGCGCAATGAACGTGCTCCCACGCAGCAGGCGCTCAGAATTGTTCGGGAACACAAACCCACCACGACGCAGCGTTCCCGTCGTCGGGAAGACCGCGACATTCCCGCCATCCTGCGACAACGTGTAGAAGGAGCTCCCACCCACGAGCACCGGGAAGCGACGCTGCTCCATGCCGAGCGTGACCCAGTTGGTCATGTCGAGCAGGACGTCGAAATGGCTGCCGGGGAGGTCGGCGACGTGATCGGGGCAGGCGTTGGGGCTGACGGCCGTGCGCAGTGAATCGAGCGGCGCGGTGTCGGCCGGTGCCGGCTTGATGTCCTTCTTCTCAGCGCAAACAATGCGACGCACCGTTGTGAGTCCGACCTCCTCGCGCGTGGCCCAGCTCGTCGCCGAACCAAAGGTCACGAGCGCGCCGCCAGTCTCGACCCAACGCTTGAGATTGGCGCCGTTGCCCGCCGAACCACCGGGCATGATGATGACGTTGAACGCCGAGAGATCACCGCTGAGTGCGGTGGCGGCGATCGGCGTGAACGTGATGCCGTAGCGGACCTCGAGGCTCCACCACACGGCGCCATAGCTCGTCTGCGAGGCACCGTCGGCGACGACGGCGATGCGCGGTTCCTGCAGCGCGACCACCACACCGGAGCCGGTGCCGAACTGCGAGGTCTCGGGGAAGGCCGTGCTGACGCCGCGCACTTCGACGCCCGCTTCCTTCGCGAGTGCGTCAATGCGTGCGGCCATGGTGGCATCGTTACGACCGACGCGTGCAACCCAGGTGCCACGCGGCCAGTTGGTCGCGCCGGTCTGGATGCCTTCGGCGGCAATGGCGATACGGAAGCCTTCTTGCATGAGCTGCGCCGCGAGCTTGGCCGCGCCATTGCGATCGTTGCGCCAGAGAAATGCGGAGCGGGCATCGGCACCTTCGACGATGCCGCCGGCAATGGCGTGCGGCAGCACTTCACCATTGAGGCGCGTGCCGTTGGTAAGGGAGAGCGCGGTGGCGTTCACGGCCGGCGCGTCCTCGGTCCAGTAGGCCTCAACACCAAAGGCAACGGGGAGGGCCCACGCAGAGACATCGTAGAACTCATAGCCTTCGCTGTCCGCGGCGTTGCGGGAGCGTTGCGCGTTGCGCTGGAACTTCTCCAACTGCGTGCGGGCGAAGACGGGGTCGAGTTCGGGATCGGCCTCAAGCACGGCCTTCGCGACCTTGCCCTGCGGTTGGGCGAGATCCACGACGTACGAGCCCGCGGGGAACTGCTTGCTCCGCGTGCCATCCTCGCTGTAGCTCGTGGCGCGCGCGGACGTGAAGCTGCTGGTGGTGCGTGTGACCTCGATACCAGCGCGCAGGAGCGCCGCAGCAAGCTCAGCGGCACGCGCGGGATCGTTCCCCGGCACAAAGACGACCCGCTTCATGGTGCCGTTGCGGCCATCGGTGACGGCCTTGGCGCGGAAGCCGGCGTAGTCGCGCACGAGTTCGCGCGCGGCGGAGGCTGAGGTCTCAAAGGTCGACACTGCGGCGACGAAATGCTTGGAGATACCATCGCGCAGCGAGAGCAGGGTGCCATCCTCGCGCTTCTTGAGCAGCGCGGGACCACCATCGGTCTCGTACGTCGTACCCATCGCGCCGGTGAGCGAGGGCCACGAGTCGTAGTAGCCGGGATAGTAGAGATCGAAGGCGTCGCGCACGAAGTAGAGCCAGCCGTAGCGATCAAAAGCCGTGGCGTTGCCGCGGCCAATGCGCTCGCTCCAGCCATAGGGCCACAGCGAGATGTTCGCATTCACCGGCCGCGCGGCCGGGGCCATGTAGTAGGTCGAGGTGTACCCGTGCAGGTCGGCGGTGACCATGGGATGCCAGCGAAGCATCCCGCCGACGATGTTCTGCACCTCGCGCTGCGTCATCGCCATCAGATCGCGGTTCATGTCGAACCGGTAGTGATTGAAGCGACCAGAGATGGACCAAGGCTGATTGCGCTGCTGTTCGAGCGCCTGGCGTTCGGCGCTGCCGACGGCAATCGAGTTGCTCCAGACCGCGAAGCGTTCGTGGCCGTCAGGGTTGGACGCGGGATTGATAATGACGATCGCGTTCCGGAGGCGCTCCATCGTCGCCGGGTCTTCGGAGGCGGCGAAGTGATAGAGCAGCTGCATCGAGGCTTCGAAGCCGGGGACTTCGTCGCCGTG
>CAYUMN010000076.1:5537-10240 GCA_964445835.1 uncultured Gemmatimonas sp. | reverse complement strand
GAACCAGACCACGGCGGGGGTGCGGGCCACAACGGCGTCAATCTGCGCCTGCGTGGCGCCGCGCGGATCGGCGATGCGATCAAGATCCGCACGAATGGCATCGAGCCGCGCCATGTTCTCTGGCGAGCTCACGATAAAGAGTCGCTGCGTACGCATCTCGTTCGTCGTACCGATCTCCTCAACGCGTACGCGATCCTTTGCGGCATCGGCAATCGCGAGGAGGACCCGCTCCTGCTGGTGATACTGCGTGTGGCGCGCGCCGACGTTGAAGCCGAGAATGGTCTCCGGGCGCGGGACGCCGGCGCGGTAAGGACCGCCGGAGTAGAAGGAGAAGTTCGCGTCATCGCGGGGAGCGGGGGACCGCTGCGCGAGGGCGGGCGCGCTCAGAAGGAGCAGCGCGGCGAGTAGGGTTCTTGGCATTACAGGGGCGATGAAGGTGGAAGGATGTACGATGAAAAGGCTGAGGTGGGGGATGAATCCTTCATCTTCCATCCTCCCACCTGCATCCTAGAATTCGATCTGCGTTCCGAGCTCGACAACGCGATTCGGCGGGAGCTGGAAGTACTCGGTCGCCGAGCGGGCGTTGCGTGACATCACGGCGTAGATGACCTTGCGCACGATGTTCATGCTCAGGCCGCCCTTCTTCCACGGGCCACGCCTCGGGATGAGCTGCTCTCGGCCGAGGTAGTAGCTCGTGTCGAGCGGGCGCGCGGCGATGCCATTGTCGCGGCAGCGCTGCAGGATCTCCTTCACGTCCGGCGTTTCCATGAAGCCGTAGACCGCCACGACGCGGAAGAGCCCGTGGCCGAGGGCCTCGATGAACACGCGCTCCTCGCGCGAGGTCTCGGGGACGTCGGCGGTCTGGATGGAGAGCAGAATGACGGTATCGTGCAGCACCTTGTTGTGCTTGAGGTGGTGCAGGAGCACGACCGGGACGCCGAGGGGCTCGGAGGTCATGAAGACCGCCGTGCCCGGCACACGGGTGCGTGGGTTCTCCCCGATGTCCGATATGAAGTGCTCCATCGGGAAGGAAATCTCCTTCATGCGCTCGGTGAGAATCGCCCGACCGCGCTTCCAGGTGGTCATCAGCGTGAAGATCGCGATGGCGATGACGATCGGGACCCAGCCGCCGTGCACGAACTTGAGTGCGCTGGCGCCGAGGAGCGCCGAGTCAATCAGCAGGAACGCCAGGAAGAAGGACCAAGCCTTCCATGCTGGCCACTGCCAACGGCGCAGGGCGATGATGAAGTAGAGGATGGTCCCGAGCACAAAGGTGCCGGTGACGGCGATGCCGTACGCAGCAGCGAGCGCGGTGGATGACCGGAACCCGACGACCATCACCAGCGTGCCGACGAGGAGCGCCCAATTGATCTCGGGGATGTAGATCTGCCCGAATTCCTTCGCCGACGTATGCGTGATGGTCATGCGCGGGCTGTACCCGAGCTGGATGCACTGCTGCGTGATGGAGAAGGCGCCGGAGATCATGGCCTGCGAGGCAATGATCGTCGCGACCGTGGCGAGCGCAATCAGTGGGTAGAGCATCACGCGCGGGGCGAGATAGAAGAACGGATTCTCCACCGCCGAGGCGTCGCGAAGGATCAGCGCGCCCTGTCCGAAATAGTTGAGGAGGAGCGCGGGGAGCACCATCACGAACCAAGCGAGGCGGATGGGTCTGCGCCCGAAGTGGCCCATGTCCGCATAGAGCGCCTCGGCGCCGGTCACCACGAGGACGACGGCGCCCATCACGAGGAAGCCGGCGCTGCCGTTCGCGGCGAAGAACCGCACCGCGTACATCGGATTGATGGCGAGCAGGATCGCCGGGGCCTTCACGAGTTCGTGGAGTCCCAGCGCCGCGAGCGTCACGAACCAGACGAAAGTGATGGGGCCGAAGAGGGCGCCGACCTTGGCGGTGCCGAAGCGCTGGCCAAGGAAGAGTCCGGTGAGAATCGCAATCGAGAAAGGAACGATGACGGGCTCGAACTTGTCCGAGACCACCGTGAGCCCTTCCATCGCCGAGAGGACCGAGACGGCCGGGGTGATCATGCCGTCGCCATAGAGCAGGGCCGCGCCCATCAGCCCGAGAGCGATCACGAGGAAGCGCCGCGACTTCGGCGTGGCTTCCTTCTGGAGCAGCAATGCGAGCATCGCGAGAATCCCGCCTTCGCCGCGATTGTCTGCCTGCAGGATGAAGACGATGTACTTCACCGTCACGACCAGCAACAACGCCCAAACAATCAGCGAGAGGATGCCGTAGACATTCTCTGGTGTCGGGAGGAGTCCGTACTCGGGACTGAAGCACTCGCGCAGCGCGTAGAGCGGGCTCGTGCCGATGTCACCGTACACGATGCCGAGGGCGCCGAGCGAGAGCACTGCGAGACGTTTCCCAGTGGGATTCATCTCGACGTGGTGTCGTTCCGGCGGCCGGTATTCGGCCGTCAGCCGCGCCATCGAGGGGCGCGAAACCGGTGCGTCTTGAGGGGTGTCGTCCGACATAGCGAAGGTGGAATGTATCGTGCGTTACTGGAGGGGCCAGCGTTCATGGAGATCCGATACTGGCCGACATGCGAAGCGGGCGGCGCACCGAGTGCACCGCCCGCCTGTAAAGCATTACTGTGCAACCGCTTAGCGGACTATTCGTACCGGAGCGCGACAATCGGATCGAGGCTCGCCGCGCGCCGCGCCGGATACACACCAAACACGAGTCCGACGACGGCCGAGAAGCCGAACGCCAATCCAACGCTCGAAGCACCGATCGTCGTGTTCCACCCGAGGGCCTTCGTGGCGGCAAACGCCGCGCCCGCGCCAAGCGCGATGCCCAGCGCGCCGCCGATGATGCACAGCACCACGGCCTCGATCAGGAACTGAAAAAGGATGTTGAACTTGGTGGCGCCGAGTGCCTTGCGAATGCCGATCTCACGGGTGCGCTCGGTGACTGACACGAGCATGATGTTCATGATGCCGATCCCGCCGACCAGCAGCGACACCGCCGCGATGCCAGCGAGCAACATCGAGAAGACCTGTGTGGTCTCGCCGAGGGTGCTGAGGAAGTCGGCCTGATTGCGGATCTGGAAGTCATCCGGACGCTCCGGGCGCAACTTGTGCTCGCGGCGCAGGATCTTCTGGATGTCGGCCATCGCCATCGGAATGTTCTCCTCGCTCTTGGCGAGCACGGAGACAGAACGGAGGCGATCGGTGCCCATGACGCGGAAGCGCGCCGTCGAGAGCGGAATCAGGACCTGGTCGTCGGGATTGCTGAACGGAGAGGCCTGCCCCTTCGACTTGAAGGCCCCGATCACGGTGAACTGAATTCCGCGGATGCGGATCGTCTCACCCACGATGCCATCGGGGCTCTGAAGGCCGAGGTTCTGCCATACGGCCGGACCCACCACCGCAAGGCGCTGGCGCCCATTATCCTCGGCGCTCGTGAAGAAACGCCCCGACTCCATCTCGTACTTGCGGACTTCGGGAAAGTTGGAGGTCGTGCCGACGACCTGCGTTCCCGTGTTCTTGTTGAGGAACTGTACCTGCAGGTTGGACGACATCTCGGGCTGTACGGCGCCGAACTCGACGCCGCGATCGGTGAGCGCCTGCGCGTCGTCCATGGTGAGGCGCGAGCGGACATCGAACGACATCACGCCGCCGGTGCGCGCCTGGCCCGGCGAGACCGTGAGGAGCGTGGTGCCGAGCGAGGCGATACGCGCGTTCACGGCCTTCTGCGCACCGGTCCCGAGCGCGACGACGGCAATGACCGCCGAGACGCCGATCACGATGCCGAGCATGGTGAGCATGGAACGGAGCTTGTTGGCTCGGAGTGCGCCGATGGCGACGCGAATGGTCTCTGCGAAATCCATGGTCAGTTACCGGGGAGGGCCGCCAGCCGGCGCGCCGCCGGCCGGCCGTCCGCCTGCAGCACCGGCCGGACGTCCGCCTGCACCACCGGCACCAGGCGCGCTGCCGCCACCGAGCGGCGAGCCGCCGCCGGTCATGGCGCGGAAGCGATCGTTGTTCTCCTGACGCTGCATCTGGAGCGCGGCGGCGCTGAGGAGCGCGACCCGCTCGCCCTCCTCAAGACCGCTGATGACTTCCGTGTAGTCATAGTCGGCGACGCCGAGGCGAACGATGCGCGGCTCCCAAGTGGAGTCGGCCTTCTGCACGAAGACCAGTCCCGAACGGGAGGAGCTGCGGCCACCGCGACGCGCGGCCCCGCTAGGGGCTCCGTTAGCGGCCCCAGCGGCTGCACCTGGCGCCGCAACACCCTGCGGACGGGTACCGCTCGTGGCGGGACGCGCCGAACCCGGTGCAGCACCACCGGCGTCACGCATGCGGCAGGCGCGGGCCACCGTCATGTCGACGCCGAGCTCGGTGTAGGCAGCGCGGACATCGGTCATCAACTTCTGGCGATCAGCGTTCGGATCGCGCATCTGCGCGGAGAGATCATCGACCTTCTTCGCGGCAGCCGGCTTGGCCGTGCGCGCATCAGAGACGGCTTTGCACTGCGCATCGGTGACCTGCGGCATCTGGAAGCCGCCCTGTCCACCTGGACCAGCCGGACCACCTTGCCCACCTTGACCACCTTGCCCAGCTTGCCCACCCTGCTGCGAGAAGTCGGCGTAGCCCGGACGCGTCTGCGTTGCCGCCGGTGCGCCGCCATTCCCCGCGGGACGACCGCCGGCTCCGGCGGGCATGCCGCCGCCCATGCCACC
>CAYUMN010000076.1:0-5437 GCA_964445835.1 uncultured Gemmatimonas sp. | reverse complement strand
CCGCCCATGCCACCACCGAACGCTGCACCCATGGCGGCGCGAATCTGCGCGGTCACGGAATCGGGATTCAAACCGAGGATCGTCGCGGCCTGCGCGGCCTCACGCATGGAGCGGATCGCTTCGTTCGGCACCGTGATGACGTTCTCGCGACGATCCGAGATGATGCTGACCTCGCCGTTCATGCCGGGGAGGAGCAGCCCATCGCGGTTCTCGAGCGAGACGAGCACGGGGAACATCGTGACGTTCTGCTGGACGACGGCCTGCGGTTCGATCTTCTCGATCGTGCCGCGGAAGGTGCGATCGGGGAAGGCATCGACCACCACGGTCGCTTCCTGACCCGGAGTGACGCGGCCGATATCGGTTTCATTGACCATGGCGCGCGCACGCACCTTGGTGAGGTCGGCCATCTTCACGATCGTCGTCCCACCACCAACGGCGCTCGTGCCGGACTGAATGACCTGACCGAGTGCCACGGGCTTTTCAATGATGGTGCCCATCACCGGCGCGACAACGCGCGCGTCGTCGAGGCGCTGCTGCGCGAGGTCGAGGTTGGTGCGCGCACGGACGATCTGCGAGAGCGCGTTCTGATAGGTCAGCCCGGCCTGCTCGTTCTCCTGCGCGGTGATGATCTGTCCCTTGAAGAGATCGTCGGAGCGCTTCTTGTTCTGCTCGGCGACTTCGAGCGACTTCTGCGCGGCTTCGAGGTCGGCCTTCGTCTGGTCGAACTGGTTCTGCACGTCGCGCGTATCGAGTTGCACGATCAGTGCCCCAGGGCGGACGAGGGTGCCGGTCTCGACGGGCATCTCGGTGATCTGTCCTGACGAGCGGGACTTCACTTCGACAACGTTGATGGGTTCGATGATGCCGGTGGCCTCGGCCTGCACGATGATCGTGCGGCGCTCGACGGCAGCGGTCTGGATGGTGAGCGTTGCTTCCTTCTTCTTGCCGCACGCAGAGATCGCGAGGGCGGCGAGAAGAAGGCTGAGGTGGACAGGGCGGAACGACACGGCGGGGAACTCCGAAAAAGAGCGAGAAGGCGGGGGCTGGGTACAGCGAGTGGCTTACAGCTCGCGGCCGACGAGGGCTTCGATCTGGGCCTTCGCCGTGCGGGCATCGAGGCGAGCTTGGATCAGGTCGCGTCGAGCCTGGTCGAGCGTGGACTGCGAGTTGAGCACATCGAGCAGCGTGGAGGCGCCGAGGTTGTAGCGCTCCTGCTGCACGCGGAGGTCCTCTTCGCCGGCGGCGACCGAGGCGAGCTGGATCTGGACGCGGGCTTCGGCGGTGCGGAAGGCGCCGATCTGCTGAATCATCTGGGCGCGCGCATTGAGGCGGGCGTCGCGCAGCTGCGCATCGGCGTTGTCCACGGCGAGGCTCGTCTGCAGCACCTGCTGCTCGCGGTTCAATCCGTTGAAGAGCTGCCAACTCACGTTGTAGTTCGTGCGCGTGCTGTTGAGATCCGGGTCGCCCCAGAGCTGGAACTCACCCGTGCGCCCTGTGTAGCTGCGGCCGTAGGTGACGGAGACGGTCGGGAGGTACTGGGAGAGGGTCGAGCGATTCCCTTCCTTGGCCGCCGTCTTGTTCGCGACGGCCTGCACCACGGTCGGGCTCCGTTCGACGAAGTCGAGTAGCGCGGCGTCGGCCATGGAGATCGTCTCACTTCCGGCGATGCTCTCTTCGGCGGTCACGAGCACGTCCGAGCCGATGAGGCGCGCCAACGAGGCATTGCCGTTGGCCAGTGTGTTCTCGGCCTGCAGAATCGCGAGGCGCGCGTTGCCGACCTGAATGGAAGTGCGGAGCGAATCGGAGCGCGTGGCGGCACCCGCCCGCACGCGCGCGACGGAGGCCCGCAGCTGTTGTTCGGCCGATTCGAGCTGACGATCCGCCGCGAGACGCTGCTCACGTGCGGCGAGGACCGCGTAGTACTGCTGCTTCACCTGCAGGGCGATCGCGAAGTCCTGCGTCACATCGGCGGCTTCGGCCGCATCGAGCTGC
The DNA here is from genome assembly GCA_964445835.1 of uncultured Gemmatimonas sp. Lineage (GTDB taxonomy): Bacteria > Gemmatimonadota > Gemmatimonadetes > Gemmatimonadales > Gemmatimonadaceae > Pseudogemmatithrix. Next base: position 3,445 of record CAYUMN010000076.1, on the reverse strand, counting down.
GCACGAGCCTGCTGCAACTGGAAGAAGCGATTGCCGCCACCGAAGAGCTGGACGTTGGCGTTGATGCCGTGGTTGCCGTTCCAATCCTGACTGAAGGGCCGCGGAATGGAGATGAAGCTGCCGGGGTTCGCGGGGTCCGCGACCTGTGCGAGGTTGAAGCCCTCGGAATTGCTGACGCCGGAACTCAGCGCGAGCGTCGGCAGAAAGGCCGCATAGCGCTGTCGCACCGTTCCCGCCGCCTGACGAATGGCATTCTGCGATTGCACCGTTGAGGGCGCATTGCGACGCGCCAACCGCACGGCTTCATCCAACGCGATCGGCCGGATATCCTGTGCCGCGAGCATCGCGGGCACGAGGAGCACCGCACTCCCCATGAGCTTGGCAGACCCCTTCACAAACTCCTTCACCAACCCTTTCGCGAGCCCCTTCACGAACTTCATTGCCGCTTCTCCCGGCGTCGCGCGTCTTCGCGCTCACGCTGTATCTGGTCATAGGTGGCCTGCTGCTCAGGCGTGAGCAGTTGCCGGAGCCGCTGGCGCGTGACCGTCCCGAGTGAATCGAGGGTCGGTCGTACGGGGGCCATCAGCGAGTCGTACTGGCGGTTCCGGTCATCGAGCAACGAATCCATCGAGGTCCGCTGTGCGGCCGACATGCCGAGGTCATCGGCGAGTCGGGCCCGCATCGCGCGTTGATCGCCCCACTGGCGCAGGGATCGCTCTCGCTGAAGGTACCGGTCCGCCACAACGCCCACCGCGGCCCCTGCCGCGAAGATCGCGACGAAGAACGCCAGCGCCAGCCCGTTGGTTCGACGTATCATCGCCGCCTCTCGTTAGTGGTCGGTGACGGCGCGAAGGGTCGCCTGGCGATCAGGCACAAGCCCGCGACGGGCGAACACCTGCTGCGGCTGGCCGCTCGGGGTCTCGATCACTGTTTCGTACGCCATGCGCCGTTCGAGCGCACGCTCACGCAGGAACACCGAGCCGGCGACGATCAGCGTGAGTCCTGCCGCGAGCAAGCCGAACTGATACGTACGGGCGGAGAGCGCCCACCCGCGATTCTCCTCACGGCCGCGCTCGAGGCGCGCCATGATGCGCTGTTCCAGTCCAGTCCAATACGCGTCATCTGCCGGCGGCGCCACAATGGCGCGCAACTGCGAAGTCAGCTCGTCGTCATCGCGCACGAGCGCGGGTCCCTTCATCTCATTGTTGTTCATAGTCCGCTCCTCACCGCGCCCAAGATCTGGCGCAGATGGGATCTGGCGTAATGGAGGTCGGATCTCGCCGTCCCTTCCGGGATGTCGAGCATCTTCCCGATCTCCGCATGTTTGTAGCCTTCCACGTCGTGCAGCACGATCACCGCGCGTTGCCGCTCGGGGAGCATGTCCAGCGCGTCCTTCAACCGACGGCGCAACTCGCCGCCTTCGGCCGGATCCCGGAATGGCGACGCTACCGTCTCCGGGAGTTCATCCGCGTCACGCACCTTGCGGCGACGTGTCGCGTCCAGCGCGGCGTTCGCGACGATTCGGTGCAGCCACGCGCCAAAGGCCTGGTCCGGCAGGAATCGACTGATGGCCTTGTACGCGTGCAGAAACGCTTCCTGCACGGCGTCTTCGGCATCCTCGTGATTCGTGACGATCGCCCGTGCCACGGCGTAGGCACGTCGCTGATGGCGACGGACCAATTCTGAGAACGCCTCGCCTTCACCGCGCTGGGCGGCGAGCACGAGGTCCCGTTCGTCGGCGGGCCGCTCAGTCACAGCGGCGCGGGGACGAGTGGGTGCCCAGGGAAGGGCAACCGCAGTCACGAGAGATTCTCAAGGGTCACGCTCAGAAGTACGCGGCACCGCCGTTGGGCGTTGGGGGATTCCCCCGATTAACGGGCAGCCGATCACGCCAGACCCGGTCCAGCCAGCCCCAGAACGTCGGCGCGGTCCCGCATGGCCAGAATCACGAAGGCGATATGCGCGTCCATCTCCACCCCGAGCTCAGCGGCCCCAAGAGTGACGTCCTCGCGGGAGACGCCGCGGGCAAATGCCTTGTCCTTCATCTTCTTCTTCACGCTGGAGGCCTCAAGGTCCATGACACTCTTGGAAGGACGCACGAGGGCGGCCGCCGTGATCAGGCCGGAGAGTTCGTCGACGGCGAAGAGCGCCTTCGCCATGTGCGTCTCGCGGGCGACACCGGTGAACTGCGCGTGTCCGAGAATCGCCCGAAGAATATCCTCTGGGTAGCCGAGGCCGCGGAGGTGACGCACGCCCTCGGAGGGATGCTCGGCGTCCGCCGCCTGCGCGGCATTCGGGTAGCGCTCGTAATCGAAGTCGTGCAGGAGTCCGGCGAGTGCCCAACGGTGCTCATCTTCTCCGAAGTGGCGCGCGTAGGCGACCATCGCGGCCTCGACGCCGAGCATGTGCTTTCGCAGGGAATCGCTGACGGTCCAGGATTCCATGAGGGCGAGGGCGTCGGCGCGGGCGGGAAGCAGTTGGGACATGGATCTCTGAAGAGAGGGTAACCGCAAACAAACGCACGGGTTGCCCGCGGGGTGCGCGAACGACCCGTTCTGGGGACAGGCGACCGGATAATAGACAGTCCGCTAAAGCGCGTCGAGAGGATCGGCGAGCTGTCAAGGAATCCCTGAGCACCATGACGGGGGAATTCCTTACGGAACTTCCACCCAAGGCTGACTGACTCGGCCCCGCTAGAATCGCATCATTCGCCTCGGAATCAATCCGAAGGCGGTCGTCCGTCCGCGCGGCGAGGGTCCCCCCATCCGGCTGGAGTCGGGCATGAGTTCGCAAATCGAGACCTTCTCGTATGATGACGCGATCGTCCGCAGGTTCTTGTGGGCGACGGTCATTTGGGGGTTGGTCGGCTTCACGGTCGGGCTGCTGATCGCGCTGCAGCTCGCGAATCCCTGGTTCAACTTCAATACCGAGTGGCTGTCGTTCGGCCGCCTGCGACCGTTGCATACGAACGCCGTGATCTTCGCGTTCGCCGGCAACGCGATCTTCACCGGCGTCTACTATTCCACGCAGCGATTGCTCAAGACGCGGATGTTCTCCGACGGACTGGGCAAGTTCCATTTCTGGGGATGGCAGGCGATCATCGTCGCCGCCGCGCTGACGTTGCCGCTGGGCTTCACGCAGGCGAAGGAATACGCCGAGCTCGAGTGGCCGATCGACATCGCGATTGCGGTGGTCTGGGTCGCCTTCGCGATCAACTTCTTCGGCACGTTGGCGAAGCGTCGCGAGCGCCACATCTACGTGGCCATCTGGTTCTATATCGCGTCGATCATCACGGTCGCCGTGCTGCACATCTTCAATAACCTCAGCGTCCCGGCCGGGCTATTCAAGAGCTATTCGATCTACGCTGGCGTACAGGACGCGTTCATGCAGTGGTGGTACGGCCACAACGCGGTCGCGTTCTTCCTGACGACGCCGTTCTTGGGCC
>CAYUMN010000075.1:10425-13481 GCA_964445835.1 uncultured Gemmatimonas sp. | reverse complement strand
ATGTGGATGGGGACGACGCTGAGTCGGAAGTAGAGATCTTGGCGGAATCGGCCCGCGACGGCTTCCGCGGGGAGGTCGCGATTCGAGGTCGCGATGATGCGGGTGTCGACGTGGATCTTGGTATCGCCACCAACGCGTTCGAACTCTTGTTCCTGGAGCACGCGGAGGAGTTTGGCCTGGAGATCGAGGCGCATCTCGCTGATCTCGTCGAGCAGGAGCGTGCCCCGATTCGCGCGCTCGAAGGCGCCCTCGACGCGACGAATGGCGCCGGTGAAGGCGCCTTTCTCGTGTCCGAAGAGTGCGCTTTCGATAAGGCCTTCGGGGATGGCGGCGCAGTTGAGCTGAATGAAGGGGCCGTTGCGGCGATCGCTCTGTTCGTGGACGGCGCGGGCAAAGAGTTCTTTACCGGTCCCACTTTCGCCGAGGAGGAGGACGCTGGCGCGGGTGGGGGCGGCCATGGCGACTTCGGAGAGGGCGCGCTTGAGTGCGGGGCTCTCGCCGATGATGGTGTGGTTCTGGCGGAGGGCGACGACTTCGGCGCGGAGACTTTCGTTCTCGCGCTTGAGGTCGACCACGGCGAGGGCTTGGTTGATCGCGAGTTCGAGTGCGGCGGCCTCGATAGGCTTGGTGATGTAGTCGATCGCCCCCGCTTTGATGGCGGTGACGGCGTGCTCGATGCTCGCGTTCCCGGTGAGCATGATGAGCGGGATCTCGACGCCATCGCGCTTGAGGATCTCGAGGAAGTCGAGGCCCGTGAGCCCCGGCATCTGGTGATCCGAGATGATGAGGTCGACGCCGCCGCGCGCGAGGATCTGCAGCGCTTCGGGGACGGATCTCGCGCCGACTGCCTGGTGTCCGGCCCGCTCGATATTCTTGCCGAGCAGGATCCCGACGACCGGCTCATCGTCCACATAGAGGATGGTTGCCATTTCTCTGTCGAAGGTAACTTCTAGGCATGCCCCCACGCCACGCGAAGGCTCTTGCCCACCTCACGGCGGTGGATCCTGTGCTCGGGGGGTGGATCGCCCAGGCGGGGCCCTGTGCGCTCACGCGTGAGCGGAGCGGGACCCATTTCGGCGCGCTGGCGCGTTCGATCGTATATCAGCAGTTGAACGGGAAGGCGGCGGCGACCATACATGGTCGGTTCGAGGGACTGTATGGCGGCCGCACGCCGGAGCCGAAGGAGTTGGTGAAGACGGCGCACGAGACGTTGCGCGGTGTGGGGCTGTCGGCACGAAAGGCGGAGTACCTGCAGGGGCTCGCGGCGGAGGTGTTGCGGGGGGCGGTGCCGATCGAGTTATTGGATGCTATGGCTGATGCCGAGGTGATTGCGGCATTGACGCGGGTCCGCGGGGTGGGCGAGTGGACGGCGCAGATGTTCTTGATGTTCCGATTGGGGCGGCCGGACGTGCTGCCGACGCTGGATTTTGCGGTGCAGTCGGCGGTGAAGCGGTTGTACAAACTGAGAATTCATCCCAAGCCTCAGCGCGTGGCGACGATTGGTGCGAAGTGGGCTCCTTACAGAACGGTGGCCTCGTGGTATCTCTGGAGAATGGTGGACAGTCCCCCGCAGTGAACGCGGCGTCGCACAACGCGTCGCACAATGCGTCGCACCATGCGCCGGATTCGGCGTCGCCCCCCGTGGGACACAGTGGGGCGGTGGTGCAGTTGCGGTCGGAGATGCCGGTGAGTGCGGAGCGATTGTTCGCGTGGCATGAGATGCCGGGGGCATTCGAGCGTCTGACGCCGGGGTTCATGCCGGCGAAGGTCGCGGCGCGGAGTGGTGGGATTCGCGATGGTGCGCGGGTGTCGCTCGACGTGCCGGTGGGGCCCGTATCGATGCGGTGGGAGATGGAGCACACGGGGTATGTGGCGGGGCGCGAGTTCCGCGATGTGCAGCGGTCGGGGCCGTTCGCGAAGTGGGAGCACACGCATCGGATGGAGCCGCTCACGGCGGAGACGAGTGTGCTCGATGACCGCATTGAGTATGCGCTCCCGGTGCCGCCCTTTGGTGCGCTGGTCGCGGGGCACTTCACGCGCCAGAAGCTCGAGCGCTTGATGCGGTGGCGGCATGCGTTGACGCGGCTCGATCTTGAGCGGCATGCGCGGTATGCATCGCGCGGCGCGCGTACCGTGGCAGTGACTGGCGCGAGTGGATTCCTTGGCGCGGCGTTGGTGCCATTTCTCACCACGGGCGGGCATGCGGTGCGCTCGGTGGGGCGCGGGGCGGAGAACGACATTCGGTGGGATCCCTCGCGCGGGACCTTCGACGCCTCGGCGCTTGAGGGCGTCGATGCGGTGATTCATCTCGCCGGCGCCTCGGTGGCCGAACGGTGGACGCCGGAGCACAAGCGGGCGATCCGCGAGTCGCGGATCAACAGCACGCGGATGATCGCCGAGGCGTGCGCGAAGCTGACGGTGAAGCCCGAGGTGCTGATCTGCGGGTCCGCGGTGGGGATCTACGGGAGCCGCGGCGATGAAGTGCTCGATGAATCGTCCTCGCTTGGCGACGACTTTTTGGCCACGGTCGGGAAGGAGTGGGAGGCGGCGGCGCAGCCGGCGTTGGATGCGGGGATTCGCGTCGTGTTTCTGCGCACGGGGATCGTGCTGAATCCGTCCGGTGGCGCCTTGGGGAAAATGGTGCTGCCGTTCCAGGCTGGCGTCGGCGGGACGCTCGGGAGCGGCAAGGCGTGGATGAGCTGGATCAGTCGCGAGGACTGGGTCGGGGCGACGTATCATGCGCTGCAGACGCCCGCGGTCTCGGGGGCGCTGAATCTGACGGCGCCGGAGCCGGTGACGGGGTCGACTTTTGCGACGACGCTCGGGCGGGTGTTACATCGGCCGACGCTGGTCCCGGTGCCGGCGATCGTGCTCACGACGATTTTCGGCGAGATGGCGCGCGGGACGATACTCGCGAGTCAGCGGGCGTTGCCGAAGGGGTTGGAAGGCGCGGGATTTACGTTTGCGCACCCGACGTTGTCGAGTGCGCTGCGGTTTGAGCTGGGGCTGCTCTAGATCACGGCGCTCGGGCCCGACTCCGTGGAACACGCCTGAGG
>CAYUMN010000075.1:7387-10325 GCA_964445835.1 uncultured Gemmatimonas sp. | reverse complement strand
GGAACACGCCTGAGGTTCGCTAGATTGGTCTAGTCCTGATTCCTGATTGCCTTTCACTGTCCTGACCGATGCCGCTCGTAGCGATCGAAACCCTTCCTGATGACTCGCGCCTGTGGATCTTTGGCGCGCGTGCCCCGCTCGATGATGTGGATGCGCCGCGCCTGATGGGGGCGGTGGACCGCTTCCTGAACGACTGGACGGCGCATGGGCAACCGCTCACCTGCGCACGCGAACTCGTGAGCGAGCACTTCCTCGTCGTCGCGGTGGATGAGCGCACCGAGGATGCCTCGGGCTGCTCGATCGACGGGCTCTTCCGTATTCTGAAGCAAGCCGAAGAGGGGATCGGCACGACGATGGTCGGCGGCGGGATCGTGCATTTCCGCGGCCCCATGGGCCTTGTGCACAGCTGCACACGCGCGGAGTTCACCCTGATGGCACTTGAGGGTGATGCGAACGAGGAGACTCCCGTATTCGACACCACCCTCACGAAACTTGGCGATTATCGCGCGCGCTTCGAACGTCCGGCGCGCGCGAGCTGGCACAAGGACCTACTGGATCAGGCGCGCAGGTAGTCGGACTGCCAATCCTTCACCGCGGCCTTGATGGCCTTGCCTGAAGTGAACTCACCCTTGAGAGTGCGCTCGACGAGGGACGGGAGTTCGGCATCGCCGGCGAAGCGGAGGGCGATCAACTGACGGGTGGTGAGTTCGGGGATGCGCTTGGCGAGGTCGGCGGAAAGGAGCTCGCGAAGGCGAAGGCGCATCTCAAGACGAATCACGCGGTTCTGTACAGTGAGGGCCATGATGCGGGCGCTCCATACGGTGGCCATGACGCCAATGGCGAAGACAGTGCTCCAGGCGGCCGGGGCACTCGGGGCCTTCACGAACTGCGTGATCTGATAGATCGTATACAAGAGCACGAGCGGGGACGCGACGAAGTGGTAGATCGGGGTCCACTGGGCGTGCTTCTCGAAGGACTGCTTTTGCTGGGGCATTTGGCTTGTCGGGGAGGCAGGACGGTGTCCAGCGAAGGCGGATGCCGGCTGGCTACGCAGAATGAATGCGGGAACCCTACTCATGGTTCATCACTAATATCTAGATATGCGCCCCTCAGACCTTCCCACGCCCCCGTCCAGCGAGATCACCCCGGAGTCCAGCTACCTGGACCGGCGCTCGTTCCTCATTGCCGCCGGGGTGATCGGTGCGGGCCTTGCCGGGGCCTCGACGCTTGGGGCGGGGGGCCAACAGCAGGCGGCCCCGGTCGCCCGGGGCACGCCGTTCGGGCTTCAGGCCGACGACCGGGCGACGCCGTGGGAGGATGTGACGGGCTATAACAACTTCTACGAGTTCGGGACGGGGAAGGAGGATCCCAAGGCGAATGCGCAGCAGTTCCGCACGCGCCCCTGGACCGTGAAGGTCGATGGCCTCTGCGACAAGCCGGGCGACTACGCGCTCGAGGACTTCCTGAAGCCCTCAAAGATCGAGGACCGGATCTACCGCATGCGCTGCGTGGAAGCGTGGAGCATGGTGATCCCGTGGCGGGGCATTCCGCTCAAGGACGTCGTGGACCGCGCGCAACCGCGCGCCTCGGCGAGGTACGTGGAGCTGACGACGCTGAATGATCCGCGGCAGATGCCGGGGCAACGCGGGCTCTCGTTCATCAACTGGCCGTACGTGGAAGGGCTGCGCCTGGACGAAGCGCGGCATCCGCTGACGATGCTCGCGACGGGCCTGTACGGACGTGATCTGCCGAATCAGAATGGTGCGCCGCTGCGCCTCGTGGTCCCGTGGAAGTACGGCTTCAAGGGCGTCAAGAGCATCGTGCGGATTCGCTTCACCGAGACCGCGCCGCGGACGTCGTGGCAGGTGGCTGCGGCGAGTGAGTATGGGTTCTATGCGAATGTGAATCCGGCGGTCGATCATCCGCGCTGGAGCCAGGCCACAGAGCGTCGCATCGGGGAGTTCCGTCGTCGTCCGACGCTCCCGTTCAACGGCTATGCGGATCAGGTCGCGTCGTTGTATGCGGGCATGGATCTGCGTCGAAACTACTGAGCACCTACTGGGCACCTATTGAGCACTTATTGGGCAACTATCAAGCCCGTGCTGAGCCAGTGTTGAGCATTTCCTGATGCCGCCGCTCGGTGGGATCGAGCGCCAGCCGCGTGGGTTCGGCGTGGCGCTCGTTTGCTTGGCGGCGGTGCCGGCGCTCTGGTATGCGTGGGCGATCTACTCCGACTTCACTCTCGGGACGCGCTATCTCGGTTCGGATCCCATCAAGGAAGCCGAGCATGCGTACGGGGCGTGGACGTTGCGTTGGCTGCTGGCGTCGTTGGCGGTGACGCCGCTGCGCCGCATCACGGGGTGGAACTGGCTGGCGAAGCATCGGCGGACGTTGGGGCTCTATGCGTTCGCGTACGGAGTGCTGCACCTGAGTGTGTGGGCAATCCTCGACGTGCAACTGATTATCGATGATCTCGTGGGGTGGGACGTGGTGTGGGCGGATCTCACCAAGCGGCCGTTCATCACGATCGGGATGCTGTGCTTGATACTGATGCTGCCGCTGGTGGTGACGTCGACGAAGGGAATGATCAAGCGACTCGGCAAGTCGTGGCAGAAGCTGCATCGGCTCGTGTATGTGATTGCCATTTTGGGCATCGTGCACTTCTTCATGGCGGTAAAGCTCGACATTCGTGAGCCCGGGATCTACGCGTTGATTCTCGCGGTGTTGTTGGGATGGCGCGTGCGGGACGCGCGGCAACGGAAGGCGGCGGCCGCGTAGCGGCGCGATAGATTGCGGCGTGGCCACTCCTCGGCGCGATTCGAAGATCCCAACGCGTGCACCCGCGCCCAAGCCTCGCGCGGCGAAGGGCGCGGTAGCGGGCGCGGCAAAAGGCGCGGTAAAGGGCGCGGTAAAGGGCGCGGTAAAGGGCGCGGTAAAG
>CAYUMN010000075.1:0-7287 GCA_964445835.1 uncultured Gemmatimonas sp. | reverse complement strand
GGCAAAAGGCGCGGTAAAGGGCGCGGTAAAGGGCGCGGTAAAGGGCGCGGTAAAGACGGCGGCGAAGCCGCTCGTGCCGACGCCGGCGCGAGTGCCGGTGATGTACGACGCTTGGGCCGTTGCCGCACCAGGGGTCGAGGCGCTGCTCGAAGCCGAGCTACGCACAATCGGCTTTCCCGATGCCGCTGCGTCAACGGGCGGTGTGGCCTTCACCTGCGATGCGTCGGGCTTGGCGCGCGCCAATCTGCATTCACGGTTGGCCTCACGCGTGGTGGTGCGCCTCGCCGCCTTCCGCGCCACAGCATTCCACGAGCTCGAGCGTTCGGCTCGCCAGATCGAGTGGGCGCGCTTCGTGGCCCCCAAGGGAGCCTTCCGCCTGCGGGTGACGGCGAAGAAGTCGCGTCTCTATCACTCCGATGCCATCGCGCAGCGCGTGGCCGAGGCGGTCGTGCGCGCGGTGCCGGGCGCGGTGCCGGTCGCGCTCCGGGGCAAGGACGACGATGGGGATGCGATTGAGTCGGCTGAGGCGAGTGCGGTGGACGACTCGCAGCTGATCGTCGTGCGCTTCGATCATGATCGGTGCACCGTCAGCGCAGACGCCTCGGGGGCATTGTTGCATCGCCGCGGGTATCGGCAGGCGGTGGCGCGCGCGCCGTTGCGCGAGACGCTCGCGGCGGCCATGCTGGCGGCGGTGCGCTACGAGGCGTCGCGTCCGTTGGTGGACCCGTTCTGCGGCTCGGGGACGCTCGTGATCGAAGCGGCGCTGATGGCGCGCGATATCGCACCGGGATTGCAACGCGAGTTTGCCGCCGAACAGTGGCCGGAGACGCGCGCCGAGACGTGGCGTGCGGCGCGTGAGGCGGCGCGGGCGCGCATCAAGCCGTCGGCGGGGGCTCCGCTGATCGGGTCTGACCGCGACTCGGGCGCGATTGCGGCGGCCAAGGCGAACGCCGAGCGCGCTGGTGTGAGTGCGGATGTGCAGTTCGTGCAGCGTGCGCTGTCGGATCTCGAGGTGCCCGCCGGGCCGGGGCTACTGATTGCGAACCCGCCGTACGGCGTGCGCGTTGGCGAGAGTGGGCCGCTGCGGGATCTCTATGCGCGCTTCGGCCAGGTGGCCCGCGCGTTGGGCGCGGGGTGGCAGGTGGCATTGCTCTCCGCGGACCGTGGGCTTGAGGGCCAGACGGGGCTGCGGTTCACCGAGGCGCTGAAGACGAGCAATGGGGGCATCAGCGTGCGGGTGGTGACGGCATCGGTGCCAGCACACACGTCGTCAAAGCCATCGTCGTCTCCGACGACCTAGAACTCGAAGCCGAAGGCGATGTTGATGTGGGTGTTGGGATAGTCGGTGAGCGCGTAGCGCGTGCGCACGCTTCTCCACTCCACCCCCATCACGAGCGGGCCTGACGGGCGCCAGTGCAGGTGTGCTTCGGTCGTGGCGTTGTGCAGGAGGGTCGGGGTGCGGTCGTCGTTGGGGTCGTCAACGCCATAGCCAGCGCCGATCAAGAGCCGCGGCGAGTGCTTGTAGTTGATCTGCATCCAGCCACCGACCGATTCCAGCGCATTGAGCGAATCGAGGCCGAAGTTCTGTCCGATTCCGCCGCCGCCTAAGCCGGCGAGTGCCGCGCCCTTGAAGGCTTCGCCGCGGAGCTCGAAGCGCGCCCCGATCGGGATCAGGAAGTCGAGCGTCATCGCTTCACTGGAGACGCTGTTCTGATTTGCGTTGTTCACCGATCCGATATGCAGCCCATATCCGATTTCGGCCGGGTTGTCTTCACTCCCCCAGCCGATGCTCGTGCGTGCCTCAAGGAACGGCATCTTGCTGCGTTCGGCGGCGTCGAATCCGGTGGCGAAGAAGCCAGCGGGCTCGCCGCTTGTCGGGGCGAGGACGGCATATTGTTGGCCGACGCGGAGCTTCGTGCCACGGGAGGTGCTGTAGCGGATCTGCGGGAGCCAGAGCCAGAGGTTGCCGGAGTACGACATGTTGGGCACGCCAACGGCGGCGAGACTGATGGGATCGAGTCCGGCGACGAGTGGTTGCTCCTGCCCGATCATGAGTTCGGAGTGTTCCCAGGCGATGGTCGCCCGCGCGGTGCGAATGCGCATCAGCGGGAAGGTGCGCCCGCCGGGACTCGGCACTTGGCCGCCGAAGAAGTCGACGTCGATATCGCCCGTGAAGCTGCCGCCCATCACGTCCGGCGCCGTGAAGACCCCGCCGAGTGCCGTTTGGCGGATTGCCATGCCCAAGCCGCCCTGCGGCGCGCCAGGGGGGACCTGCTTCCGATACATCGGGACGTCGGCGTTGTTCGTCTCCTTGGAGTTGGCGAAGACGTTCATGAGGATGCGGCCGTGCAGTTCGAAGGCGACGCGCGAGCGGGTGCGGACGCCGGTTTCGGCCTCCATGGCGAGCCCCTGACGCAGGGCTTCGAGCGCGGCCTCGGCGTCCTCGAGCCGGAGGCTCAGGGAGTCGAGTCGCTGTTGCTCAGGGGTCTGCGCGGCGATGCCCGTGACGGGCATCACACCGAGGAGCGCGAGCGCTAGGGCGCTCCGAGTGTACAGGGAGCGGCAGTCGGTGAGGATTCTGCTTGACCGGAGCTTTGGCATTGGGGTACCCTTGGTCGTGATGCGACGAACAGCCGAAAGGAAGGAATCGGGATTGTGCGGGCAATCCGCAAGCGGCGTTGCGTTTTTGGCAGCGGCGTTCGTGGGCTTTGTGGTGTTGGCGTCGTGCGCGCTGCCTTTGATGGGCCAAGGCGCCGTGTCCGGACGCGTGGTGTTGAACGAACGCGCGGGGGAGCAGAGCACGGACATCGGGAACACGGTGATCTATCTCGTGCCCACGGTCGCCGCGAGTGCGCGCCTGGCACCGGCCAACACGAGCATCGCGATGAATGGTCGCACCTTTGTGCCGCGGGTGCGTGTGGTGACGCCGGGGAGTCGCGTGGATTTTCCGAACCAGGATCCGTTCAGTCATAACATCTTCTCGACGATGCCTGGGGCGGTGTTCGACCTCGGGTTGTATCCGTCGGGCCGCTCGAAGGATGCGCAGTTCCGGCGCGCCGGAGTCTTTTCCGTCTACTGCAACATTCATCCCCGCATGACGGCGTTCGTGGTGGTGGTGCCCTCGCCGCATTTTGCGATGGCGGGAGCCGACGGGCGCTGGACGATCAGCAATGTCCCAGCGGGCGCGTACACTCTGCACGTCTGGCATGAGCGCGCGCCCGAAACGCGGCTGCCGATGATTGTGGCGGCGGCGGGCCAGGGGGGGGTGGATATGACGCTCGACGCGCGAGGCTTCCGCTTCGAGCCACACCGGAACAAGTTCGGGCGGGAGTACGACCGTACAGGGCGCGACCGCTACTAGTTCGTTTCTCGCGGTTGCTTTGCCCTCTCTTTGCCGTTCGTTTGTCGTTCCCTTGCCGTTCCTTTGCCGTTCCCCCCAGCATCCACCTCGTGGCCGCACGTAGTCTTTCGCTCTCCGTCAAGATTTTTCTTGGCACTTCGGCTGTCGTCGTGCTCGCACTCGGTGCGACGCTCGCGATCACGGCGCGGTCGGCGAACATGGCGGCGGATGCCTCGGTGGAGCGGGTCGTCGCCTCGGCGCGTGAGGCGCTGAACGCTCAGATCAGCGGACGCGCGGAGGCGTTGCTGAAGGCGGCGGAGGTGTTCGCAGGGAACTCCGGATTCCGCGACATCGTGGTGCAGCGCGATTTCGGGAACGCGCTCGACCAGTCGATTGTGGCCGTCGAGCAGACGGGGGCGGATTGGGCGCAGATCACGGACGATCAAGGGATTCGTCTCGCGAAGAGTGATGATCCGACCGCGCCCGAGGAGTCGTTGGCGGCGTCTCCGGCAATTGGTGGGGCGCTCGAAGGGAACTTCGTCGACGCGTTCGGGATCAGCGCCGATACGGTCCTGATCCAAATAGCGGTGGTGCCCGTCGAGGACGGTGGGCGCGTGTACGGCGCGTTGATGGTGGCGCGTGGCATGGATGACTCGTTTGCCGAAGGGGTGAAGCAGGCGGCCTTCGACCAGCTTGAAGTCGTGTTCTACGCCCTCGATTCGCTGGGGACGCCGCGGGTGAATGGCAGCACGGTCGATCGTGCGCAACTGACGCCCGTTCTGCTCGAGGCGCTGCATAAGGTCGCCGAGGAGGAAGAATCGGGGATGAGCGCGGACGTCACGCTCGGTGAGACGCGCTATGTCGCGCTCGGCGGCCTGCTGCGTTCGGCCGGCGGGGCGCCGCTCGGTGGGTTTGCGCTCCTGCGGGACCGCGATACCGAGTTCGCGCTATTCAAGGCATTCGAGCGCACGATTCTGCTTACCGGCGCCGGCGCGCTGCTCTTCGCGGCGCTCTTTTCGCTGCTCGTGGCGAAGTGGGTGACACGTCCCGTGGCGAAACTCGCTGAGGCCACGCGTCGCGCCTCGGACGGTGACTACAACGCCGAGATCTCCGCCGACTCGCGCGATGAGATCGGTGCGCTGGCGGCCGCGTTCCGTCGTCTGCTTTCGGACCTGCGTGAGAAGCAGGCACTGGTCGACTTCCTCGGTGGGGGGACCACCGAGGCCAGAACGGTGCAGATGGCGATCCCGACCGATACGGTCGCGCGGCAGGCGGTGGGGGCCGGGTTGGTGCCGGGCAGTCTGTTCGCGAGCCGCTACGAGGTGAAGGAGATCCTCGGGCAGGGTGGGATGGGGACCGTGTTCAAGGCGGTCGACCGCGAACTCGGCGAGGTCATCGCCATCAAGACGCTGAAGCAGGACTTCCTGAATTCCGATGCGACGGCCCTCGAGCGATTCAAGAGTGAGATCCGGCTGGCGCGGCGCATCTCACACCGCAACGTCGTGCGCACCCATGACCTCGGCGAGCGGGACGGCCTGTACTACATCACGATGGAGTACGTCGAGGGTAAGTCGCTGAAGGACCTGATCCGCGCCCGCGGGCGGCTGCCCGTCAGCGTCACGCTCTCGGTGGGGAAGCAGTTGGCGCGTGCGCTGGAGGTGGCGCATGAGCAGGGAGTGATCCACCGCGACATCAAGCCGCAGAACATGGTGGTGGAACCGGATGGCGTGCTGAAGGTGATGGACTTCGGCATCGCGCGGTTGGCCGAGCGTCCGAAGGAGAGCGGGATGACGCAACAGGGGGTGAGCATCGGGACGCCGGAGTACATGGCGCCCGAGCAGATGATGGGTGAGGCAGTGGATCCGCGCGCCGATCTTTATGCCGTTGGCTGCGTCCTGTTCGAGTGCCTCACCGGGCACGCCCCGTTCACGGCGGACACGCCGTATCAGCTGGTGGCTCAGGTGCTCGAGAACACGCCCGTGCGCCTGCGGACGCTGAATCCCGAGGTGCCGGAGGGGCTCGAGCAGTTGGTGGCGGAGCTTTTGGCGAAGGCGCCAGCGAGCCGGCCGCAGAGTGCCTTGATCCTGCACGACCGATTGGCCCAGTTGGGCTAGTCCACCTTCCTGCGCGGCGGGTGCTGCGTGGGGAATGGTGTGTCCCGCCTACCGGTGTCCGCGATTAGATTGTGGGCATGGCACAGGAGCCCATCGCGAGCGTCTTCAATGACGCCTACGCAGCAGAGCAGTTTGAGGCATATCGCCAGGATCCGACCTCCGTCGAAGAGTCTTGGCGTCAGTTCTTCCGATTCGCCGAAGAAGCGATCGGCCGCCGCGCTGGCGGGGACGAGTCGTACGCGCACACCGTCGCGAACGTCTCGCGCTATATCTCGGCGATCCGCGCGTACGGGCATCTCGCCGTGCAGCTCGATCCCCTTGGCACACCGCCGCCGGGTGCGCCGGAGCTGACGCTCGCGTTCCACAAGCTCACCGACGTCGATCTCGACACGGTGACGGGCGTCTCGCTGGGCTTCCCGCACTTGGCGACGGCGCGCGATGTGGCCGAGCGGCTCCAGAAGCGCTACACGCGCAATCTCGCGGTCGAGGTCGGGCAGCTCGGCAGCGAAGAGGAGCGGATGTGGTTCCGGCAGCTCTTCACGCAGGAACAACTGACGCGCCCGCTCACGGCGGACGAAAAGAAGGACGTCCTGCATCGCCTCACGGAAGTGGACGGTTTCGAGCGATTCCTTGGCCGCACGTTCGTGGGTTACAAGCGCTTTTCGATTGAAGGCACCGATGCGCTCGTGCCGATGCTGGATACGGCGATCGAGGAGTCCGCGCGCGCGGGCGCGAAGCACATTGCGATCTCGATGGCGCACCGCGGTCGCATCAGTACGCTCGCGCATGTGCTCGAGAAGCCGCTGACGCAGATCTTCGGCGAGTTCCAGGGCCGCCATGGTCATCTCACGGGTTCGTCGACGGGTGACGTGAAGTACCACCTCGGCTTTGAGGGGACGCATCAGATCGCCGGTGGCGAGGTGAAGGTCTCGCTGATGCCGAATCCGAGTCATCTGGAGATCGTGAACCCGGTTCTTACGGGGGCGACGCGTGCGCTGCAGCGGGACTCCGCGGACCGCTCGGTGCGGGACGAGACGCGTGTGGTGCCGATCTGCATTCATGGCGACGCCGCGTTCCCGGGTGAAGGGATCGTGCCGGAGACGTTCAATCTCTCGCGGCTCCGTGCGTACCGCGTGGGCGGCACGCTGCACATCATCGTGAACAATCAGATCGGCTTCACGACCGATCCGATCGATGCGCGCTCGACCCGCTACGCGAGCGACATCGCGAAGGGTTTCGAGATGCCGATTCTCCATGTGAATGCGGATGATGCCGAAGGGTGCATCATCGCGATGCGGATCGCGGTGGCGTATCGCACGAAGTTCAGCAAGGACTTCCTCGTGGACCTCGTGGGGTATCGTCGGTGGGGGCACAACGAAGGCGACGAGCCGACGTACACGCAGCCGCAGCTCTACGAGAAGGTGAAGGCGCATCCGACGGCCCGACAGGTGTGGGGTCAGCGGTTGGTGGCCGAGGGGCTGGTGGCCGCGGCGGAGGTGGAGGCGATCGATCAGGAAGTCGCGGCGACGTTCCAGGCGGCGTACGAAGCGTCGAAGGGACCAGAGGCGGAGCATCATTCCGCGCCGGCGACGGAGAGTGTGTCGCTGAGCGTGTCGACGGCGGTGGCGGCGGATACGCTTCGCGGGTGGAACGAGGCGTTGTTGCAGTATCCGTCGGACTTCACGCCGCATCCGCGATTGGCGAAGCAACTGGAGCGTCGGCGCGAGGCGTTGGGTGGCGAGGCGGCGATCGATTGGGGGCACGCGGAGCAAATGGCGTTCGCGAGTATCCTGATCGACGGCGTGCATATCCGCATGTCGGGGCAGGACGTGG
>CAYUMN010000074.1:0-13577 GCA_964445835.1 uncultured Gemmatimonas sp. | reverse complement strand
CCAGATACGCCGCGCCATCGGCCGCCGCCCGCTCCGGGGTGGCAATCCGGGCCTGGTCATCCGCGGCCCCGCCCGCAAGCCGAATCCCCGGCACGAGCGGGCGCAGCCGCGGATAACTCGAACGCGCCGCCGCCACTTCGTGCCCAGAACACACAATCCCGTGCGCCCCCGCCACCTGGGCCACGCCGGCCAGTCTGAGCACCTCGCCGCCTAACTCCGGCGCCTCGCGTCCAAGCGCCACCCCAAGCCCCGCCGCGTCAAAACTGGTCAGCACGGTGACCACCAGGATCCCCGTCTCCGACCCCGCCCCCTCGACCGCGGCCTCGACCATCGGCGCGCCGCCATAGCCATGCACCGTGAGCAGTGACACGCCCATCCTCGCCGCACTGCTCGCCGCGCCGCGCACGGTGTGGGGGATATCCAGCAGCTTGAGGTCAAGGAACACCCGCTTCCCCTCCCCCCGAAGCCACTCCACGACCTTCGGCCCCTCGGCCGTGAACAGCTCGAGCCCGACCTTCACGTAGTCGGCCTGCGGACCGAGGCGCTCCACCAGCCCGCGGGCCGCCGCGAACGAAGGTACATCGAGCGCAATGATGGGCTGCGCGAGCCACGACGTCATGACGGCCACTCCAACGTGCCAATGAGATCAGCGAGACGCGCCACGCCATGGCGCGCACACCATGTTTCGAGATCGCGGATGATGCGGACCGGCAACTTCGGATCCGCCATCCCCGCCGTGCCGATCGCCACCGCGCTCGCCCCCGCGATCATGAACTGCAACACATCGCTCGCCTGCTGGATCCCACCCGCCCCGAGAATCGGGACCGACACCGCCTGCCGCACACGCCAGGTGGCGAGCACGCCAACGGCGAGCAGTCCAGGACCACTCACGCCCCCAGAGCCGAACCCCAGCACTGGGCGCCGACGGTCGACATCCACCACCAATCCGGGAATGGTGTTGATCACCGTGATGCCATCGGCCCCGGCATCCACGGCGCGCTTCGCCACGTCCCCGACATTCGCCAACGTCGGCGAGAGCTTCACAAAGAGCGGGCGCTTCGTCGCCGCCCGCGCGCCGCGGATCACCGCCTGCAGCGCCTCGGGATCGGCTCCGAACTCCAACCCACCCTGCTTCACATTCGGGCAACTCACGTTGAGCTCATAGCCCACGAATCCCGACGCATCGTCGAGCCGCGCGACGACGGTCCCGAAATCGGTCGCCTCGCGCCCAACGACATTGATCAGCACCTGCGGGCGACGAATGTGCTGCGCAATCCACGGCAGGTCCTCCGCCTTCACCGCATCCACCCCGGGATTCGCCAGCCCCACCGCGTTGATCATCCCGCCATCGAAATCCGCGACGCGCGGTGCCGGCGCCCCATGACGCGGCTCCAGGCTCACGGCCTTGGTGACCAAGCCGCCGAGGGCCTCGAGCGGCATCACGTCGGCGAGCTCCCGACCGTACGCCGCCGTGCCCGCCGCGAGGAGGATCGGGTTCTGAAACGTGATCCCCGCCGCGGCAACCTGCAGTCGTGCACTCATGGACGGACCGCCGACCGGGTGCGCCGCTCGTAGTGTTGGAGATACTCGAACACCGCGTCGGCGATGGACACCGCGATCTCCCGTTGTCCCGCGTCGCTTCCCATCCACGCGGCGTCCGCGGGATTCGTTCCGAAGCCGACCTCGACGAGAATCGCCGGCATGTACGCCCGCATCAGTACCGAGAAGCCCGCCTGTTTCACCCCTCGGCTCGGCCCCGGATGCACGCGCTGCAGGTTCCCTTGCACGAGTTGGGCGAGGTCACTGGACTCGCGCAGATGTTCGTTCTGCGCCAGATCCGTGAGGATGAAGGAGAGCGGGTCGCCCTTCTCCGTCGCGGTCTCCGTCTCAAACCGCACCACGTCGTTCTCCATCGACGCCACACGTCGCTCGTCCTCGGTGCGCGCGGTCGAGAGGAAGTAGGTCTCGACGCCGCGCACCGACGCGCCATTGCGCCAGTTCGGATTCGCCGCGTTGGTGTGCAGCGACACAAAGAGATCCGCGTGGCGTGCGTTCGCGATGGGGCCGCGCTCGTGCAGCGCAATCAACGTGTCACGGCGTCGCGTCTGCACGACATCGATTCCGCGCCGTCGCAGTTCCGCTTCCAGCGTGAGGGCCATCTGCAGCGTGAGACGCGCCTCGTTCAACCGGCGACCATTCAGGACCACGCCCGGATTTCCGGGGTCGACGCCGCCATGCCCGGCATCCACGGCCACCGTGTAGCGGCGCGAGAGTCCGGACGGGCCAGCGGCGCGAGCGACGGTCGGCGCCGCGGTCGGCGCCGCCGGACCGATCGGAACACCTGGAACACCTGGGGCGGAGGACACCGCACGCGCACCGGCCGTGGTGGGCGCGGTCGCAATCGGGGTGACCACGCCGGGAGCGGTCGAAAGTGTGGACGCCGCGGTGGACACCGCGGTGGACGCCGGCGTTCCCTCCCGCACGATCGCCGAGGTGCGCCGTGCCAACCCTTGGAACAGCCGCACCTCCCACCGGGAGCGATCCCAGAGGATGCCAATGCCGAACCGCGGGATGATCTCGCTGAACACCTGCAACGGCACATGCGGCGCGCCGTCGGCGACGCGCACCGCTTCGAGCATCGGAATCGCGAATCCGTTGTAGCTCGCGAACGGACTTCCGCTCTGGAACTCGAGCGCCGTCTCCGCGAACCGGAGCCGCCACCGCCCGGCGGCCGCCGAATCGAGTGAGCCACCGAGGAGTCGCGCCATCACGTCGAGCCGCAGCAGGCCCCCGCTCTCCGACGCGAGAAGCGCAATCACCGTATCCCCAGCAATCCCTTTCACGCGGATCACATTCCCAGGCGGCGCGTCGGCGGGCGGCGTGACAGGCGACGAGACAGGCGCCGTGCCAGGCGCCGGGGCCGCGCCGAGCAGCACCGCCGCACCGACCACCGCTGTCACGCGCCACGCGCGCCGCATCAGCTCCGACTCCGTAGCGCGCGCGCGACGTCGCGCGCATCGTCCTTCGCCTTCAGGTCGGCGCGCTTGTCGTGCAGCTTCTTGCCGCGCGCGAGGCCGAGCTTCACCTTCGCGCGCCCGTGCTTGAAATACAGATCCAATGCCACCAGCGTCAGCCCCTGCCGTTCGACCGCGCCGATCATCGCACGGATCTCCTTCGCATTGAGGAGCAACTTCCGCGTGCGGACCGGATCGTGATTGTAGATGTTCCCCATCGCATACGGCGCGATGTGCGCGTTGAGCAACCACACCTCGCCATCCTTGATGATGCCGTACGCGTCCGTGATCTGCGCACGCCCATCGCGCAACGACTTCACTTCCGTCCCGGTCAGCATCACGCCGGCCTCCCACGTCTCGAGGATCTCGTAGTCGTGGGAGGCCCGCTTGTTTCGGGCAATCGGGACGATCGCGTCGTCAGGCGTAGGTTTGTTCATCAGAGGGCGTAGGGATGACGATTCAGCGTTGACTTGGGTATCCGCTCCCGGTACGTTCCCTGTCCATGCCGGAGTGGTGGAATTGGTAGACGCGCTGCGTTCAGGGCGCAGTGGGCGTAAGCCCGTGGGGGTTCGAGTCCCCCCTTCGGCACTAGCTCAGCGACATCGGTGCGTAGGAAGAAAGAGGGCCGCCCATCTGGGCGGCCCTTTGTCGTACCCGAGACGGCCCGCGGAGTCACGAAGACCGCAGAACTGACGGCGGCACATCCTCAGGAAGCTTCGCCTCGCCATAGGCCATCCGCAGGAGCGTCGCCACGTCATCCGCGTAGCGTTCCAACAGCTCAATCGCATACGCCAACGGCGCCCCCGCGGTGCGCGCACCGTCACTGGCGAAGGCGAGCAAGCACCGACCCACCGCGTCCGCGGCCGAGATCGGTCCGCCCCGCAACTGCATCGCCTCACGATACGCGAGCAACCGCTCGTTGAACTGCCGCGCCGCGAGTTCCCGCCGGTCTTCGGCAATCCGCGTGTCCGCGGCGAGCAGCTCCGTGTACGCAGCCGCGATTTCCGCGGCGGTGCGATCATCGAGCGCATCACGCTGGGCGACCAACAACCCGAGTGCCGCACGCGCGTAACGGAGCTCCCACCGCGCATGATCTTGGTCGCCATTCGCGGCCGCGTCGGCCAGCCACGCCACATCCGCCTCATCTGGCTCGCGCCGCAGCGCCTCGGCGACCACGACGGCATGCCGCCGTCGCTCGCGCTCCGTCCGCCAAGCGGCCGTGAACGGGAGCGCCATGGGCCTGGTCCTCAGCCCTGCTGCAGGACCGGGAGCCCGATCTTCTGGCGCACTTCGGGCTCGCGAACCAAGAGATCCGCCAGATACACGGAATCGAGCACTTCGTCGATCTTCTTCTGCAGCATTATCCACACCGGACGGATGCTGCAGTCGCAGGACTTCGCGCAACGCTCGGAATCGAGTGGATGCGTCTCGCAGTGGAGATCAAACGTCACGAGTTCGGCGGCGGTGATGATCTCCCGGATGGTGATCTCCACCGCCGGACGCGCGAGCGCGTACCCGCCCTTCGCCCCCCGCGTGCTCTGGACGATACCCGCGCGACGCAGACGCAGGAGAATCTGTTCGACGTAATCCCCGGGCAGACGCTCACGGGCGGCCACATCGCGTCCCGTGACAGGCCCCTCCGTCGTGCGGCGCGCGAGATGCAGCGCGCAGATGACCCCGTACTCCGCCCACGTCGTAATCCGCATGCCGAAGTATCACCCCGATGGGCTATCGGGACAAGAGTATTCGTTATTCCCTTACGCCGGCGCTGTGCGGCTCAGCCCCCGGGAAGTGGCTCCAGCGGGCGGTCGAAATACGAGAGGAGCGTGACTTTCGTGTTGGCATCGAAGACGTGCTCGTCGAGGCGGATTCGCGTGGCCTTGGTCGAGCGGCTCTCGGGGAGCGCCGAGCGCCAGATGTTCGCCAGCGAGGCCGATACCTCGCCGCTGCCATCGTCATTGAATACGCAGAGGATCTGGGCGTCCGGCGTCGCCGCGGTCCCGCTGCTGTTGAGGCGCAGGGAGAACAACATCAGCGATCCCGGCGAGGGCGCAGGGGTCCACGTGATGGTGAGCGGCTGCCCGTCGGTGCCCGTGCCCACGGGGGCATGCGAGAACGCCTCGGCCGTGCGGACCTTGAGGGTCGTCCCCGGGAACCCTCCCTCCTCACCGGGCACCTCAATGGTGAGCGTGTCCCCCGGGGTGTACGGCACGGCGGAGACGGACAGCAGCTGATAGGCGAGGATGCCCAGCCCAGAGGCCTGATACAGTGTGTCCCGACGCCCGCCGATCACGGTATAGAGATGCTGCCCGGCCGAAATGGACGGCAACGTGGCGACACTGACGGGCGTGGTGGTGAAGGGGGCGCCCTGGCAGGTCTCTGCCGCGGGAATGCCGGTCGACAGGCCGTCGTACCGGTAGAACGCGCCGGTGAACCGCATCGCGAAGTTGCTGCCGCCGCCGTCATAGGCCGTGGCAGAGATGAACCCGGTCTTCTCCTTGGCGGGACCGAATCGGTCACTGCATGCGGAAAGGGCCACGAGCGCAGCGAGGACGGCAACGGATCTGGACATGGATATCGGAGAGCGTGAAAGGAAACGGGTATCGGACCGCCTGATCACAATATCTACCCGCGAGACTTCGAGAACGTTACGAATCCGCACCGAATCGCCCGGACCGCGGGGGGGTTACGGCGCGGGGGTTACCGCGCGTGGCTAACCGCGCCGAACACGGGCCGTGCCGTTCAAGAAGGGGTTCGTCGCCACCTCGCGACCGATCGTGGTTTCCGGGCCATGCCCAGGGAGGACCCGCAGGTGCGTGGGGAGCGCCGCGAGTCGCGCCAGCGACGCCTCCATCGCCAGCGGATCGCACAGCGGCAGATCGGTCCGCCCAATGGAGCCCGCGAAGAGCAGATCGCCGGAGACGATGCATTCGCTCCCAATGAACGCCACGTGCCCCGGCGCATGCCCGGGAAGGTGCCAGACCTCGAACCGCTCCCCCGCGAACTCTACGACCTGCCCTTCAGCGAGGGGGCGTTCCGGCGGGGCGGGCTGCTCGAACGGCAACCCATACTGCGCTGCCGCGCGCGAGGCGTTCTCCCACACCGGCGCATCGAGCGGATGCCCGTACACCGGGACATCGGGCCACCGGGACTTCACTCCAGCGAGCCCGCCGATGTGATCGAGATGCGCATGCGTGATCCAGACGGCCGTCAACGTCGCGCCGAGCCGGTCAATCTCCGCGCAGAGACGGCGCGGTTCCTCGCCCGGATCGACCAGCACCAGCGTGGCGGAGACCGGGTCGTGCAAGAACCAGGTGTTCTCTTCGAACGCCCCGACGGTGAGGACGTGGGTCTTCATCCCGCCGCGACTTCCACACCAGCGTCCACGTCGACCCCGACCGCGGGAATGAGCATCGGCATGGGCGCCGGAGCCAAGTGCCCATTCTTGCGGGCCGTGAGGAACTTCTCGACGGCGATGGCCGCGGTCGTCGCGTCGCCCACCGCGGTCGTGACCTGCCGCGTCAACTGCGCCCGCACATCGCCGGCCGCGTACAGCCCCGGCAGGCTGGTCCGCATGTTCGAATCGGTGATCAGGTAGCCCGACGCATCGTGCTCGACGTGCTCCTTGATGATGCCGGTGTTCGGCGTGAAGCCGATGAAGATGAAGATGCCGGTCGCGATGAGATCCGAGGCAACGCCGGTCTTGGTGTTCGTGATGCGCGCATACGTCATCAACCCCCCCTCACCGCAGATCTCGTTGACCACGGTGTCGGTGATGACCTGGATCTTCGGGTTCGCAAAGGCCCGCTGCTGCACGATCTTCGAGGCGCGGAAGGTATCCCGACGATGCACGACGTAGACCTTCTCGGCGTAGCGCGTGAGGAAGTCGGCTTCCTCGAGCGCGGCATCGCCACCGCCCACGACCATGATCGTGTGGCCCTTATAGAACGCCCCGTCGCAGATCGCGCAGTACGAGACGCCCTTTCCGGCGTACCCGAATTCGCCCGGCACGTCGAGCTTCACCGGCGTGCCCCCCGCCGTGATGATCACCGCGGGCGCGCGGAAGACATCGCCGCTTTCCGTCGTGATGTCGAACGTGCCGTCGGCGGTCTTCACAATCGAGTCCACCGGCGTCGAGGTGCGGATCTCCGCACCGAACTTTTCGGCGTGCGACTGGAACTTGGTGGCGAGTTCGTGCCCGAGGATATGCTCGAAGCCGATGTAGTCCTCGATGACTTCCGTGTTGAGCAACTCACCACCGGGGAAGCCGCGCTCGAGCACGACGCTCTTCAGCATCGAGCGCCCCGCATACATGCCCGCGCACATGCCCGCCGGGCCGGCGCCGATGATCACCACTTCGTAGTCGTACGTTGCCACGTCTCTGACTCCCAGGTCGTTTGCGAATCCCGCAATCTAGGGCCCTCTCGCAGGCGAATCCACCATCCGCGCCCCGGGACCACGTCACGAGAAGGAATCGACTCAGGGGGCGGCGAGTTCCAGCACCGAGAGGGCGCCATGGCAATGCGAGACCGTCCCCACCAGGATCTCCGCGCGACGCCCCGCGGCCACCTGCGCCACCAGCGCATCGGCGGCAATCACCTCATTGACGCCGAACATCCCGACCCCGTACGCGCGATGTACGCAATGGAACACCGCAGGACCATCAATGCGGCGCCCCCGCAGTCGCTCGGTCTCAATAAAGGCGCGGAGCGTGGGGGGGAGGCTCCAGGCCCGTGCCCCGCGCGTGTGCGGGCACGTGCGCGGCTCGATGCAGTTGATGGGGCACTCCCACGTCGCGAAGCTCACGTAGTGCGTGCCATCGTCCCCCGTGCGTTGCCACGGCACGTCCACGGCGCCATCCAGCGGGGCGAAGCGCATCATCCGCCCCGACCAGCGGGCACGCGCCCGCGACATCACCCACTGGCCCATGAGGTGCGGCATCAATGGGGACGGGACGATGGCATCGCGTGAGGCATCACGGCCGATCGCGTCGCCGAGATACGCCGCGAAGAACGAGCCCCACTCGCGCGCGACCAGGGTGATTCCCTCCGCATCGCGGCTAACGGCACAGTCGGGATCGCGATCGACCACCACCAGTCGATCCCACGTCAGCGCACCGGCCGCGCGCGCGCGCCGTAACTGCCGGACGTAGTAGCGGCCGTAGCAGCCCCCTCCAACGACGACGATATCGCCGTACGAGATATCGCCGTACGGGATATCGCCGTTCGTGCTACCGCCGTTCGACTGCGTCCCCTCAGTGGCGGACACGACGTCCGCCATCGACGAACAGCGTCTCGCCCGTGATGAAGCTGGCGTCCGCGAGAAAGCGCACCGCCCCCGCCACATCGCTCGGCGCGCCGATGCGTTGCAATGGCGTCTCCTTCGCGAAGGCCTCCACCTGGTCCGGCGGATAGCCCGGCGGCGCCAGCACAAAGCCGGGCGCGATCCCGCACACACGAATGTCCGGTGCGAGCGCCGCTGCCAGATGGCGCGTCATCGCAATCACTCCCGCCTTCGCGATGCCATGCACGCTGTAGCCAGGCCACGGCTCCTCGGCCATATGATCGGCAATATTGATGATCGCGCTTCCCTCCGGCATCAACCGCGCGGCGGCCTGCGCGAGAAAAAAGGGCGCGCGGAGATTCAGCGCGATGATCGCATCGAACTCTTCGGCGCGCACATGCCCGAGCTTGGTGCGCTCCATCCCGGCGGCGGAATTCACGAGCAGGTGCAGCTGACCGAAGTGCTCGTATACGGTATCGACGAGTCGGTCGCACGCGGTGACATCGGTGAGATCGGCGGCAAAGGCGTGCGCATCCCCACCCTGCGCCTTGATGTCCGCGACCAATTCGTCCGCGCCCGCGGAGGAGTTGCGATAATGCACCGCGATGCGCCAGTCATGCGCGGCGAGTTCCTGCGCGATCGCGCGCCCCACGCGCTGGCCCGCGCCGGTGACGAGCGCGACCCGTTGAGTGCTCACGCGCGGCTCCGGCGCTCGGCGACGCGGAGATCCTGTGCCTCAAGCCAAGCGAGTGGGACCTGCATCGCGCCGAGCACGCGTCCGCCTTGCATGGCCCCATGCCAGTCCGACCCCCCACTCACGACGAGGCCGAAATGCGCCGCGAGCGCGGTGAGCCGCTGCTCATCGTCGCGCGAATGACTCGGGTGCCGAACCTCGACACCGTCCATTCCGGCGGCGGCGAGCGGTTCGATCATCTCGCGTCGTCCGTCGCCGCCGGGATGCGCGAGGACCGCAATGCCACCCGCCTCGTGAATCAACGCGATTCCGTCGGCGATCTCCAAGCGTTCTTTGTCGACATAGGCGGGCTTGCCGGCGGCGAGATACCGGTCGAAGGCCTCGCGCGAGTCTTTCACGAAACCACCGGCGATCAGCGCGCGCGCCACGTGCGGCCGACCAATCGCGCCGCCGTCCGCCGCCGCGAGCACCGCGTCGACCGTCACGGCCACACCGACCGCGTTCAACTTTGCGACGATCTGTTCGGCGCGCGAGCGGCGATGCCCACGAACGATCTCGAGGTTCTGCTGCATCGCGTCCACATCGCGAATGTGGAGCCCGAGCAGATGCACTTCATTCTTCCCGAGGTGCACGCTGAGCTCGACCCCGGGGATGACGCGGAGTCCGCAGGCATCGGCGGCGACCTGCGCCTCAGCGATGCCCGCGAGGGTGTCGTGATCGGTGAGGGCGAAGGCGGAGAGTCCGGCGGCGTGCGCCGCGGCAATGGCCGCGGTCGGGCTCGCGGCACCGTCAGAGGCCGTGGAGTGCGCGTGCAGATCCACATGCCGATCTCCGTGCGGCACCAACGAGGGCGCGGCACTGGACGCGGCACTGGCCGCGCCCGTTGGCGTCGTCACGGGGCGTATCCGGCCTCAGGCGAGGTGACGCTCGGCTGAGACGTTTCGAAGAGGCGACGCAGATCCGCATCGGTGAGGTCGGCGAGCGACTGCTCGCGCGAGCGCACGCCCGAGGGCGAGTAGCGCGAGAGGCGCACGACGCGTTCGTCAGCAACGCCCTTCACGAAGATCAATCCGAATTCGTCGGCGTCGTACTGCGTGACGTAGCCGGACGGATACACCTGCCAGGTCTGGCCATCGATCTCAAGTCGGCGGGTCGGCATCAGCGAAGCTCCATCTGGGTGTAGATGCGCGAGGGATCGCGCACCGGTTCGGGCGAGGCGGCGTGCGCCGCGGAGAGCGCTGCGGCGCTGTCGGCCTCGCAGAATTCGACGAATGCGCCCGGTAAGGCCTGTTCTTCGAAGACCCAGAATCGGCAGCCCATCCCGTGGTAGTGCGCCTCCTTGGCGCGCAACCGCTCGAGGTATCTCGGGCGCTCCGCGGGCGGCGCCACCATGCGATGGATCGACAGGGCCTTGGGCATATCAGCCGGTGACGGACTCCAACGTCTTCTTGAGGTCGGCCATGAAGCGATCCGCATCCGCGCCATCCACGACGCGATGATCGAAGCTGATCGAGAAGTAGGCGCAGGTGCGGATCGCGATGGTGTCCTCGCCGTCGGGACCCGTGATGACCTTCGGACGCTTCTCGATGGCGCCGAGGCAGAGAATCGCCGTTTGTCCGACCGGGATGATCGGCGTTCCCATCAGGGAGCCGAAGACGCCGGGGTTGGTGATGGTGAAGGTCGCGTCCTGCACATCGATCGGGCTCAACTTCTTCGAGCGCGCGCGCGCGGCCAGGTCGTTCACGCCCCGCGTGATACCCACGAGGTTGAGGCCGTCGGCGTCCTTGAGCACCGGCACAATCAGGCCCGTGGGCTCAAGCGCCACCGCGATGCCAATATTGTAGCGCTTGCGCAGAATCACATCGGTTCCGCTCACCGTGGCATTCAGCACGGGGTGACGGCGGAGCGTCTCAATCACGCTGCGCACGATGAACGGCAGATACGTGAGCTTCTGCCCGGTCTCGGCTTCGAACGACGACTTCATCTGCCCGCGGAGCTTCGCGATACGGGTGAGATCGATTTCGAAGAAGCTGGTGACATGCGCCGCGACCTGCCTGGCCTGACGCATGTGATCCGCGGTGAGGCGACGGATCTTTGACATCGGCTCAACGACATCGCCGGGCCACGGGTTGAAGGTCGGCTCATGCGCATGCCCCATGGGTACGCTGACCGACGACGGCAGCCCACTCGGCATCGGCGCGGGAGCCGGTGCGGCCTGCACTCCGCTGGCGAGATGCGCCTCGAAATCCTTTCGCGTCACGCGGCCGGCGATGCCCGAGCCTGACATCTGGCTGATGTCGACCCCCGCCTCCGCGGCCATGCGGCGCACGAGCGGGGACGACTTGGTGCGAATGCGCTCCTCGAAGGAATTGCCGTCGCCCGCGGGACGCGCCTCCGCCGCCGCCGGCTTGGCTGCAGCCTGCGCCGATGCAGGTACCGCTGCAGGGACCGACGCAGGGACCGACGCCGGGACCGACCCAGGGACCGACGCGGCAGGCGCGGGAGCGGGCGCAGCGGCCGCAATCGCCGCCGCCCCCTTCTCCGTCTCAATGCGCGCGACGATCGCGTTCACGGGGACCGTCGTCCCTTCGTGCACAATGATCTCGACAATCGTGCCGGCGCTCGGGGCCGGGATCTCGGCGTCCACTTTATCGGTGGAGATCTCAAAGATCGGTTCGTCGCGCTTCACCTCGTCGCCGAGCTTCTTCAGCCAGCGCGAGAGCGTCCCTTCGGCAATCGACTCGCCCATCTGGGGCATGATCACATCAACACGGGCCATTCCAGCAACCTCGGTCAGAACTTGTCGTCAGAATTCGGGGCCTCGGGCGCCTTGGGGCGCCGCATGGCCGAGAGGACCAGCAGGGGGAGCGAGACGGCGCCGATGACGCCGCCAATGAGCATATAATAGCCCCAATCGCACGTCGGGATGCCGTCGCACTTGGGGGCCTTCAGGAAAAAGGCGACGCCCTTCGAGACGAGGACGCCGATCATGGCCCCGGAGAAAAACCCGATCCAGGTCATGAAACAGCCAATCCCGACCATTCGGGCGGCACTCGGCGCCGGCGGGGTTCCCCCCGCGTCCGGTCCTGCATCCGGTCCTGCATCCGGTCCTGCGGTCGGCCCCGTCACCAGCTCACCAGGCGGCGGACCGCCAAGACGATGTCATCGACCTGCGGCAGCACGAAGTCCTCGAGCGCGGGAGCGTAGGGCAACGGAATGTCGTGCGCGGTCACGCGGAGCACTGGCGCATCGAGATGCGCGAAGCAGGACTCATTGATGCGCGCCGTGAGTTCGCCGGCGATGCCGCCGGTGCGCGTATCCTCGTGCACGATCAGCACGCGATTCGTCTTTCGCACGGTCGCGAAGATCGCCTCGTCGTCGAGCGGGGCCAGCGTGCGGAGGTCGAGCACCTCGACTTCAATGCCGTCCTCCTTCGACAACCGATCTGCGGCCTCGAGCGATTTATGCATCGCCGCGGCGTAGGTGATGATCGAGAGATCCTTCCCCTCGCGGGCCAAACGGGCCTTGCCGATTGGCACCACGTGATCGCCGGCGGGCATCACACCCTTGATGCGGCGATACAGATACTTGTGCTCGAAAAAGAGCACGCAGTCGTCATCACGAATCGCGGCCTTCATCAATCCCTTGGCGTCTTCGGCGGTCGCGGGATAGACGACCTTGAGCCCTGGCGTATGGATGAAGCCCGCTTCCGGGTTCTGCGAGTGAAACGGTCCGCCGCGCACATACCCACCGCTCGGTCCGCGCACGACCATCGGCGTCGGGAGGAAGGCGCGATAGCGCGCCGTCGCGACGTAGTTGGTGAGCATGTCGTAGGCGTTGGCGATGAAGTCGATGAACTGCATCTCGACCACCGGACGCATCCCCATATGGGCCGCTCCCGCCGCCGCGCCAACGATCGCGATCTCGCTGATCGGCGAGTCGATCACGCGGGCCTCGCCGTACTTCGCCATCAGGCCATCGGTGACCTTGAAGGCCCCACCGAATGCCCCGATGTCCTCGCCGAGCATGAAGACGTGCTCGTCGCGGGCCATTTCTTCATCGAGGGCTTCGCGGATGGCCTCGAGGTACGTTATCTCAGCCATCAGCTCTTTCCTCCCTTCGACGCGTCCCACGTCCCCCACCCCTCAGCGCGCTCCTTGCCCAGCGAGGAGACGTCGGCCCCTTCGCGATACCACAGGGGCTTCTCGGCTGGCGGATCGGCATAGACGCCGATCAGCGCATCGTGCGGTTGCGGCAGCGGCGAGGCTTCGGCGACATCCGTTGCCGCGTCGATCTCGGCGTGAATGCGCGCGTCGATTTCATCGAGCGTGGACTGCGGGACGTGCTCGCGATCGCGCAACACACGCACGAAGCGATCGATCGGATCATTCTCTGCCGCCCAGCGCTCGATCTCGCCGTCCGGGACGTACGACTGGTTGTCGTGCTCGGCGTGGCCCTTGCGACGAAACGTCATGAACTCGAGGAGCTGCGTGCCCTCGCCGGCGCGGGCGCGACTGACCGCACGCTTGGTGCAATCGTAGACCGCGAGCACATCATTGCCGTCGCACCGCTCACCGGTGATGCCG
>CAYUMN010000073.1:0-13797 GCA_964445835.1 uncultured Gemmatimonas sp. | reverse complement strand
GTCGTTCTGAATCGTTCCGCTCAGCTGCTCGCGCGCGATCCCGCGTTCCTCCGCCACGACGACGTACATGGCCAGCAGGATCGACGCCGTCGCATTGATGGTCATCGACGTGGAGATTTTGTCGAGCGGCAAATCCGCGAGCAGCGCGTGCATGTCCTCGACGGTATCAATGGCGACCCCCACGCGCCCGACTTCCCCAAGCGCCCGCGGCGCGTCGGAATCCATCCCCATCTGCGTGGGGAGATCGAACGCAGTGGAGATTCCCGTCTGCCCCGCCTCGAGCAGAAGCTTGAAGCGGGTGTTGGTCTCCTGCGCGGTCCCAAAGCCGGCATACTGCCGCATCGTCCAGAAGCGGCCGCGGTACATGTTCGGTTGCACGCCGCGCGTGAACGGGAACTGCCCAGGCTCGCCGAGTTGCTCGGCGTACGCCGCCTCGGGATGTGCGGGCCGATACACGGGCGCGATCGGGATACCACTCGGCGAGAACTTCTCGCCGCCGTCGGGCTTCTTCTGCTCGCTCACGTCACGTCTCAGGGCTTAGTGATTCGCCAACATCTGCGCCGCGATCTCGACGTCGGCCTTGGAGCCGACGAAGTAGGGCGAGCGTTGATGCAATTCTGTCGGTAAGACATCCAGAATGCGCTTCGTTCCGGTGATCGCGGCACCACCGGCCTGCTCGCAGATGAAGGCAAGCGGATTGCACTCGTACAGCAGGCGCAGCTTGCCGTTCGGACTCTTCGTGTTCGCGGGATACGCGAACAGTCCCCCGCCAAGCAGGTTACGATGGAAGTCGGCAACGAGCGAACCGACGTAGCGCACGTTCATCGCCTCACGCTTGCCGTCGAGCCCGCGATATCGCCGCATCAACGCCCGCACGGGCTCCGTCCAGTTCTGCTCGTAGGCATCGTTCACGCTGAGATACCGACCGTGTTCGGGGATCCGCATGTCCGGATGCGACAGGAGGTATTCTCCGATGGCGGGGTCGAGCGTGAATCCGTGGACGCCATGCCCCGTCGAATAGACGAGCATCGTGCTCGCGCCATACAGGACGTAGCCCGCCGCGACCTGTTTATAGCCCGGCTGCAGGAGATCCTCGAGCGTGCCATCCTCGCCCGTGGTCACCTTGCGCAGCACCGAGAAGATGGTGCCGACCGGGACGTTGACGTCAATGTTGGACGAGCCGTCGAGCGGATCGAAGAGCAAGAGATACTTTCCGCGACGGAACTTGTCGGGAATCGGAATCAGCTCCTCCCGCTCCTCCGAGGCCATCGCGCAGAGCCGCCCACCATGATCGAGCGCCTTGATGATGATGTCATTGGCGATGACGTCGAGCTTCTGCTGCATCTCCCCCTGCACGTTCTCGGTCCCTTCGGCGCCAAGGATGTCGACGAGGCCAGCCAGTCGCACCTTGTTGGCGATCATCTTGCTCGCCAGCGCGAGATCATAGAGGATGCCGGAGAGCTCTCCCGTCGCTTCGGGAAAGCGGCGCTCTTGCTCGATGATGTAGCGATCGATCGTGACGACCGAAGTGTCCGTATGCTTGACCACGGTGGACCCAGTGCGAGGTGGGGAACGCCAGCGGGAGAAAGGTCGCCGCTTCGCTACGGCGGAGGCAATGGCTCCGCCGCCCTCCAGCGATGCCCAGCGGCCTCGATCTCCATCGAGGTGCCATCCGTCCGTATCACCACCGTGCCGAGTTGATCCGTTCGGAGCACGGTAGCGCCGGCGGCCGTCAGTCGCCGCATCACCTCTGGGGACGGATGTCCATAGCTGTTCGCTGCGCCGACGCTGACCAGCGCGAGACGGGGCGCGACGGCGTCGACAAAGGCTGCCGTCGAGCTCGTGCGCGAGCCATGGTGGCCGACCTTCAGGATGTCCGCGCGGAGCGTCAACGGGTCCGCCTGGAGGAGCCAACGCTCCTCCTCCTGCTCCGCATCCCCCGTGAGAAGGATTCGTACGTCACCAAACTGAGCTCGCACGACCGTGCTCGCCGCGTTGGGGTCGTCGAGGCTCGCCGTCCAGGCCGAGTCGGGCGCGAGGAAGTCGAGCCTCACGCCGTCGATCTCCAGTCGTTCGCCAGGCCGCACCCGTTGCCAGCGCGTTCCCGCGTCGCGCGCCGTCTGGAGCAGTTCGCGGTACCCCTTGCTTCCCGCCACGAACGCGGCGTCACGGAGATCCCGCGGTCGGAGCGCACGAATCACGCTCGCCGCGCCGCCAATGTGGTCCGCGTGCGGATGCGTGAGCACGAGGAGGGCGAGTTCCCCGCCCCGTCGGCGCAGGTAGGGAATCACCGTAGAACGCCCCGCATCGCCGGAGTTCCAGGCGCGGCCTGCATCCACGAGCACCCAACGTCCCTTGGGCGTGCGCAGCGCAATCGCATCCCCCTGGCCCACGTCGAGCAGATGGACCTCCATCTCCGACGCACGCCGCTGCGGGGGATCGGGCATCCACAGCATCAACGAGGCCGCGCCCAAGGCGACCGTGAGCGGTGGCGCCCAGTGTCGTACCCACCCCGCCACCAAGAGCGCGGTGGTACCGACGACCGCCAACGCACTCACGAACGCCGTCGGCGCAACGACCACCGCCGCGCCGGGGAGTCCGGCACCAGCGAGCGCAACGGCATCCATGGCACGAAGAAGCGGCCGCGCGGCATCCGCGGTGAAGGCCGCGCCCATTGATTCGGGCAGGAGCATCGTCAGGAACAGTGTGGGCTGCAGCAACGTGATGATTGGTCCGGCGAGCAGATTGCTCAGGGGCGCGACGAGACTCAGCCGACCAAAGTGCCAGGCCACCAACGGCGCCGTCGCCAGCGTGCTCAGCGTCCCCGCAATGAGTTCCTTGCTCAGCGTCTGACGCCACCCGTGCCACCCATCCGGCAGACGACGCCCAAGCCGCCCGGCAACGATGATGGCCGCGTAGCCCGAGACCGAGAGCTGATATCCGAGATCGAGGACCGTACGCGGGTCAAGCAGTGGCACCAATGCCCCCAGCGCGAAGGTCCCCCATGGGGAGACCGGACGCTGCCAGAGGCGCGTGAGTTGCGAGGCCGTGAAGAGCGTCGCGCTCCGCACGGCCGGCGCGGGCGCGCCGATCGCGATCACGTACAGCACCGTGATGCCCACCGCAGCCCCCGCAGCCACCGCGCTCGGGAGTCGCAGCGCACCGAGCACCAGCAGCAACGCCCCACCCACGATCGCCACATGCAATCCGGAGATCGAGAGCATGTGCACGAGCCCCGCGTCGGCGTAGCGATCACGGAGCGCCGCATCGAGCCCACGCGTATCCGCGATGAGCAACGCGCGCACCATCGGGCCATCCGCGCCGAAGAGCCGATCGAGCCGCGCCGCGACGCGCGAGCGCCAGCGGTCGAGTGCATTCGCGCCCCGCAGGCGGGTGATGGTGCCGTCGCGGAGCAGCGGCCCACGATCCCCTTCCGTGAGCTCCGCGCCGCGGACCCGGACCAGACTCCCCGCTTCGCTGCTCCCCGCGCGCACCGCGAGCGCAATCGCCAAGTGGCATCGGCCGTCGGTGATGCTGCCCCGCACAAAGCTCCCCGGCGCCGCGTCGGCGAGGAGGCGCACGTCCCACGCGCGCGACGTGCGCGCGACGCGGGCGCACTGTGCGTCCGCGCGGCGGGCCTCGTGGCCATGCAGCACCGCAACCGCGAAGAGGAGCACAAGCGCACCGCCGTGCTCGCCCAATTCCGGGCGCGCCGCTCGCGACGCAATCCAGAACGCGAGCAACGCGAACCCTGCGGCGCCGACGACAATGGGGGCCACCGCATCCTGCGCGAGGCCGAACGCGCTCCCACTCGCCCACGCGATTGCCGCCTGAAGGAGCAAAGGCATCGTCACGGAAGCCTGCGCTTCGCGACGATGCCTCGAACATCAAATCCCTGCCATCGGTGCGAGAACCGCCCGTCAGCCCGCCATTGGAAGCGGTTGCCGTTCCTGCACCGGCGTCCCGGTGAACGTCGCCCCGGTGGTCCCCGTGAGTTCGACGGTCATGTACGTCCCAATGGACGCCTGCGTCCCCGGCACGAGCACGGTCTTGAAGTCGCGCGACCGGGCCTGAAAGAGTTCCCCCTTTCGCGCTTCCTTCTCCACCAGCACCTCCATCCGCTGACCGAGGCGCCCCATATTCTTCTCGCGCGAGATGCCACGCACGGTCGCCACGAGGGCGTTGTACCGCGCGTCCATCACCGCTTGAGGGATCGTCCATTCCGCCGGCATGCGCGTGGCCGGCGTGCCTTCTCGTGCCGAGAACTTGAACGTGAAGGCGTCGTCGAAGCGCACCTCACGACACAGCGAGAGGGTATCCTCGAACTCCGCGTCTGTCTCGCCCGGGAATCCGACAATGATATCCGTCGTCAGGCCAAGCCCAGGCATCGCCGCCCGGAGCCGCGCCACGCACTGGAGATAGTCCTCGCGCGAGTAGCGCCGATGCATCCGCTTCAGCATCGACGTCGACCCCGACTGCATCGGCAGATGCACATGCTCGCACACGGTCGACGTCTCGGCCATCGCCGCAATCACACGATCGGAAAAATCGTTCGGGTGCGGGCTCGTGTAGCGCACCCGGCGGATGCCATCGACCGCGCCGACCGCGCGCAACAGATCGGCGAAATCGTGCGTGCCGTCGTGGTACGAGTTCACGGTCTGGCCCAATAGCACCACTTCCGTGATGCCGTGCTGCACGACCTCCGCCGTCTCGCGGACGACATCGGCCAGCTGGCGCGAACGCTCCGGGCCACGCGTCGTCGGGACGATGCAATACGTGCACCGGTAGTCACAGCCGCGTTGCACGGGGATCCACGCCTTCACGCCTTCGAAGCGCCGGGCGGTGAAGTCCTCGTAGTGCTCCTCAAGATCGAAGTCCGTGGCGCTGAACCGCTCGCCATTGCGCGCGCCGTCAATCAGCGTCGGGAGCGCGCGATAGGCGTCGGGTCCCACCACCAACTGCACGCGCGTGTCGGTCTCGAGCAGGCGTGCGCCAAGGCGCTGAGCCATGCAACCGGTGACGCCGAGCACGGCGCCGGGCTTGAGATCACGCCGGATCTCGCCGAGTCGGCCGATCACGCGCTGCTCCGCGTTCTCGCGAATCGCGCAGGTGTTGAGAAGCACCACATCGGCCCCGATCGGGCCATCGACGATCGTGTAGCCCTCCGCCTGCAGCCGCCCGTACATCAGCTCGGAATCGCTGACGTTCATCTGGCAGCCGTAGGTCTCGATATAGACCGTGGGGGAGGGCGTAGTGGACATCCTCGAAAGATAAACGGGGCGGCCGCGGCGCGGGACGCCGATTCGAGCGGGACGGCGCCTGCCCCCTATCCGACCGGGAGCCAGATATGGAACGTGCTTCCCTGCCCCTCGGGGCTCTTCACCCAGATCCGTCCGGCATGTTGGTCCACCACCACGCGACAGAACGCGAGCCCGAGCCCGCTGGAGAACACGCGCGGCGCATTCGGGACGCTCAACTGCTCGAACGGGGCGAAGATCGTCTCTTGGTACTCGGCCGGGATTCCGGGGCCGTCGTCGGCGACGGTGAAGAGAATACCGGCTCCGTCCCGACGCGCCGCCAGCGTGAGCGTGACCGGCATCGGCGAGTGCGTCACCGCATTCTGGATCAGATTCGAGAACACGCGTTTGAGCAGCGCTTTATCGGCAAGGAAGACCGGCGCGTCGTCGGAGACCTCGGTCAGCGCGGTGGTCTGTTCCTGCCGGAACCGGAGCGCCCAATCGTAGCTGAGTTCGGCGAGGAACGCCGCCGGCGCGATCGGCCCCGGTTGCATCGCCAACGGCTTCTCCCCCGCCCGCGCGAGGTCGAGCAGGTTGTGAATGAGTCCGAGGAGATCCTCGGCCTTCCCCTCGACATCCGACAACGCGCGGGCTGCGCGCGCTTCGACGGGACCGAAGTCGCCATCCCGCAGCATCTCGAGCGTGGCCAGCATCGACGTGAGCGGAGTCTTGAGATCGTGCACGACCATGCGCGACAGGTCATCGCGCGCCTTCTGCATCTCGCGCAGCCGACGGAGCGACTCTTCGAGGGCATCGGTCGCGCCCTTCAGCTTCAGGAGCGAGCGCACGCGCGCTCCGAGCACGTGGCGATTGTGCGGCTTGAGCAGGAAGTCGTCGCCGCCGGATTCGATCGCCTTCAGGCGATCGCTCGCCTCGTTGAGCGCAGAGATGAAAATGACCGGGATGCGCGCCGTGCGTGGATCGCGTTTGAGCCGACGACACACCTCAAAGCCGGTCTCGCGGTCGTTCACGCCGAGATCCCCCGCCGGCATTGAGATGTCGAGGATGCAGAGATCGGGACGCTCACTCGCGGCGAGCGCGAGCGCGGTCGGGCCATCGCGCGCATGGCGAATCCGGCAGCCGAGCGAGGAGAGCTGATCGCGAAGCAGCTCGACGTTGGCTTCCACGTCGTCGGCGACAAGGACGAGGGGCGCATCCCCCTCGGGCGCCGGCGTGCCGAAATCCGTCACGACCGGTGCCTTACGGCCGGATGCCGAACCCGACGCTCACGAACCACCCGCGTTCGTCGATGCCGCCCCCAGTGCGCAGGGCGCGCTGCGCGGCAATATCCACCTGGCCGCGACTACGTCCCAGGGGAAGCCCGAGACCGAAGGTGAAGGCGCGCTCGCGAACCTGATCGCCATTCACACCGAAGGGCAGCGTGCGGGTGCGCACGCCAGCGCGGACGAGCGAGTTCGTGCCGCCGAGCTTGGGGCCGAGGATGTCCGTGCCCAGGGCGAGTTCGGTGGCATCGAAGATCGAGACGGCGTTCGTGCCCAATCCCTCCATCTGGGTCCACAACGTGCGGTCCACGCGGGCACTGATCGCCGCGCCAGGAATCGCCAGCCAGTTCATTCCGACGCCAACGCGAGTGGGTACGCGCCCTCGGCCCACTTCGGCGCGGTTCTCCTCAAGCGTCATCGACCCACCCGTGCGCAGCGAGGCGGCAAAGACGAGGCCGTCCCGCGGGATGGTGACGACGCCCAAGGAGAGCGCGGTCCCGGCGAATCCGAACGCCGTGCTCTGCGAAATCCCGCCAACGCCGGCGGTGTCGGGGAACACCCGATTGAACTCCGTGCGATTCTCGCCAGCGAGACCGTGCAACCCCAGCCCGACCTGCACGTGCTTGTTGAGGACATAGCCGACGGCCGCACGGACATCGCTGAGCGCTCCAGCGCTCGACGTCTGAATCTCGGAGGGAATCCAGCTCCCGCCAATCAGCAGGCTGTCGGAGTAGCGGTTCACCCAGGTGCGGTCGAGCAACGTCGACACCCCGACCGCGCCGGTGAAGCGACGGAAGGTGCCCGTCGCTTGGAAGGTGGGAAAGCGCATCACCGCGCTGTTGATGTCCTGTCCTCCAACGCTGGTCCGGCGGAACTCTGGCTGGAACTGCACGCTGATGTTGTAGCGCGCGTTCTGCGTGATCGCGGCCGGATTGATTGGCGAGTTCGGATCGGACTCGGCCCCAGCACCAGCCGCCCCGAGGGCGCCGGCAGACAGCTGGCCGGCGGGATATCCGAATCCCTGCGACCCTATCGAACCCTGGGCCGAGAGCGCGCTTGGAGCCAGCAGCCAAGCGAGCACCAGCCCGCGCCGCACGTGAAAAAGGCGAGGCATGATCACGGGCGTCCGAAGATCTTGGAGGGAGTGTAGCTCACGCGAAGGCGCGGACGGACCGCCGGATCGGCCGCGTCGATGGCGAAAAATCGCACCGCGGCGGGTGATGATCCTTCCGTGTCCGTGCGGAAGACGATCGCGCTCGGCACACTGCTGGTTGAGTCAATCAAGCCCCACTGCCGCACGAGGGCATTCATCTCGAGCACCCGGACACCGGAATCACGCGGCACCAAGCGCATCGTGTTGGTGAACAACCCCGACGCCGTAATGAGGGTCGCGGCGCGCCGGAGATCGGTCACGGTGTTGTTCGCGACGACGAGATGCGTGAGCAGTCGAAGCGTATCAGTGTCGGACGGCCCTCGCACCGGATCCTGCGTCAACTCCAAGCGCGCGCGCAGCACGGCGACGGAATCCGTGAGCCACCGCGGCAGGTTGAAGCGCAGATAGCCACGGGCACCGGGGAGTCCGCCCACGGAGAAGGTCCCGGGGGTGAGCACGTTCGGTGCGACGACAACGACGGAGTAATCCACGAAATCGCCGGCGACGAACACGGGCGTCCGCGGCGTCGCAGACGAGGGCTCCAAGCCGGCGACCCGCGGCACGGTGGTATCGGTCGACACCCGATACGCGATCGACGGTCCGTCTCCGCCTGGCGAATAGGGTGTGATCCTGAACTGCACGGATACCGACGAGCGGACCTTCAGGCCAATGCGCAGGCGACGCTGCGGATCGGTGACGATCTGCCGCATGATCGCAGAGTCGAGCGGGATCCGAACGCGCGACGAGTCGCTGTACGACGCCGAGTCGATACGGATCGCGCCGATCAAACGCGCCGGCACGAACAGGGGCACGAGCGCCAACGGGAGCGAGTCGACAAGGGTGGTATCGGTCACATCGTACGCTTCAAGAAAGAACTGATCCGGCACCGGAAACCCGTTGCGGTAGAGCCGAACCGTGAGAAAGGCGGAGTCCACCGCCGTGATCGGTTGGAGCGTGTCGCCCCTCGGCGTGAAGAAGCGCTGCAGGGTATCGAAACGCACCACTGCACGTACGTCCATTGTGTCACCGCGCGCGGCGAGCAACAACGGGAACTCGAGCCCCTGAATGGGATACCCGACGAGACTCGTGTCGAGCACGTACGCGGGCTCGATCACGGTATCGCGGATCACGATCTCCTGCCCGGGGCAAAGGAGCGGGCAGGAGGCACCCGTATCAAGTTGCTCCGTACAGGCGCCGATGGCGGCGGCGAGCGGAAGGGCGAGGAGGGTCCAACGACGAAGCGAACGCCAGGACATCAGGTGTGGAGCTGGGATGGCGTAAAGGGATGCGGCAACAGCGCGTCAAGCGTCCAACGCGCCACTGCACCATCTCGGGTCACCGCGACGATCGCGAGACCCGGGGCGAACTCGGCCAACATCTGCCGGCAGATCCCACAGGGCGGCGTGGCGGCACGCGCATCTGTGGCAATGGCCACGGCAGTGAACTCGCGATGCCCTGCGGCCACGGCCGCGCCGAGCGCCACGCGCTCCGCACAGGTGCCAGCGGGATACGACGCGTTCTCCACGTTGCAGCCATCGATCACCGTGCCATCGGCACAGAGCAGCGCGGCGCCGACAAAGAACTTGCTGTACGGCGCGTACGCCTTGGCCTGCACCGCACGCGCGCGTGCAATCAGTTCAGCCTCACGAGCCATGATCGGCTGACTCATCCGAGCAGCGTGGGGAGAAAGGACGTGCCGCGCCCGCGGAACGAGACGCCAAGCCAGTCCCCGACCGTTGCACCGAGATCCGAGAACGACTCCCGAGCCCCGAGCGCCACGGGACGCACCGCTCGGCCGATCACGAGCAGCGGGACATTCTCCCGGGCGTGGTCGGACGATGGGGTCGTCGGGTCGTTGCCGTGATCGGCAGTGATGAACAGCAGGTCGTCCTCGCGGAGGGCGGCGGTGATGGCAGGGAGCGCGGCATCGAAGTCGCGCAATGCTTGATGGAACCCCGGGACATCGTTCCGGTGCCCATAGGCTTGGTCGAAATCTACAAGGTTCGCGAACAACAACCCATCTGGACCCTCATTCAGCCAGTCGAGGATCCGTCGGATTCCCTCGGCATTCCCGGCGGTATGCCCGCCTTGGAGCCCACGGCAGGCGAAGAGGTCGTCCACCTTCCCCACGCCGGTGCGCGGAATTCCCGCGGCCATCAGGGCATCAAGCAGGGTCTCCCCCGGCGGGGCAATGGAGAAGTCGCGGCGATTCGCGGTCCGCGTCCACGCGCCCGGCACGCCCACGAAGGGACGCGCGATCACGCGCGAGGCGTCGTGCGGCGGGACGAGCATCTCTCGCGCCATCTCACAGGCGGCGTAGAGCTCGCTGAGTGGCACGGTCTCCTCGTGCGCCGCGACCTGAAAGACGGAATCCGCACTGGTGTACAGAATCCAGCTTCCCGTCCGCTGGTGCTCGGCGCCGAGGTCATCGAGCACGGCGGTCCCGGAGCCCACGACGTTGCCAATCACCGCGCGGCCGGTGCGACGTGCGAACTCCTGCACCACCTCCGCCGGGAAGCCGTGCGGATACGTCGGGAAGGGCTTTGCGAGATGCAGCCCGGCAATCTCCCAGTGCCCCGCGGTGCTGTCTTTCCCGGCCGAACGGGGCTGCATCAGGCCGAAGGCCGCCCGCGGATCGGCAACGGCCTCGACTCCCTTGAGCGACGCGATGCGGCCGAGCCCCGCGGCGGCGAGGTTCGGGACCACGAGGCCACCAACCGCACGCGCAACGTTCCCCAGCGTGTCCGATCCCACATCGCCATACGCCGGCGCATCCGCCGCGGCGCCAATGCCCACGCCGTCGAGCACGAGAATGATCGCGCGTCGAGCCATCAGAGACCTCCCGCATATTTCCGCACCAGTCGCTGGCGGAGTCCGGTGAGCAGTTCATACGCCGAGAGATCTCCCCAGGCTGCGACCGTGTCGGCCCCGAGCAGGCGATCACCTTGGCGACCGAGCAAGGTCACAACGTCGCCCGGCTCGCAAACGAGGCCGGTGACATCCAGCATGAGCATATCCATCGTGACAAGCCCTGCGATCGGCGCCACGCCCTCGGCCACCAGCGCGTACCCGCCGTTGCTGAGCGCGCGGCGGTAGCCGTCCCCATACCCCACCGCGACGGTCGCAATGCGGCGCGGGCCCTGCGCCCGGTAGGTGGCGCCGTAGCTCACCGTCTCTCCATCGGCAATGGTGCGGAGTTCCAGCACGCGCGCACGGAGATGCACGACCAGCTCGGGCTGAATCGCGGCCGCGGCGCCACTCCCCACGCCATAGAGGAAGAGCCCGGGGCGCACAGCCTGCCAGGGCGATGGCTGACGCCGCGCGACCGCGGCGCTGTTCTCCGTGTGCAAGATCGAGGGACGCACCGGAAGCGCCTCGATCGCGGCGAGGAATCGCGCCTCCTGCTGCGCCACCGAGCCGTCGTCGCGCTCCGACGAGTGGAAATGCGTGAAGGCCCCCTCGGGCGGGAACGCGCGAATGGCCGCGTGGAGGGGCGCGAGTGCGTCCCAGCCAATACCGGCGCGGTTCATCCCCGTTTCGATCGCGAGATGCCAGGCGCCGCCCCCGATCTCGCGCCAGCGATCAATGCCATCGCCCGCGGCCAAGGTGGGGGTGAGCCCAAGGGCCTTCACGCGCGCGAGTTCCTGCCGCAGCGTGGGGGTGAACAGAATGATCGGCCGCGTGATC
Organism: uncultured Gemmatimonas sp.; assembly: GCA_964445835.1. Lineage (GTDB taxonomy): Bacteria > Gemmatimonadota > Gemmatimonadetes > Gemmatimonadales > Gemmatimonadaceae > Pseudogemmatithrix. The sequence goes on along the minus strand of CAYUMN010000073.1, from coordinate 2,437 downwards.
CCCGCTCGGCGGAGTTCCTCGCCTTCCATCACGTTCGACACGCCGAAGGCGAAGGGGTCCAGCGCGTCAAGGGCGCGCACGACGGGAACAGCACCGAGCCCGTAGGCGTCGGCCTTCACCATCGGGATGAGACGGGCCCCCGTCTGCCGCGCCACCGCGCGGGCGTTGCGTTGCACCGCCGAGAGATCGACCTCGACCCACGCGCGCGGCTTCGCGTCGAGACTAGATTCTGTTGGCATCAAGAAGTCGAAGTGTACCGGACCCCCAAACGCGATGCAAGATAAAGCCACGCTTGACGATGCCCTCGCCATCATGCGCGATCTCCGCGCCCGTGATGCGTGGGATCGCGCCCAGACGCATGAGTCGTTGCGCCCCTACCTCAATGAGGAGATGCACGAGCTCGACGACGCCCTCCGTGAGGGGGACGACGCGGCGATGTGCGGGGAGCTGGGCGACGTGCTGCTCCAGGTGCTCTTTCACGCGGTGATTGCAGAGGAGCGCGGTGCCTTCGGGCCGGAGCAGGTCGCCGGCTCGCTCGTCGCCAAAATGACGCGTCGGCACCCCTGGCTATACGGCACGGACAGCGAGCGGACGCCGTGGGAGCAGATGAAGGCCAGGACGCGCCGCTCGTTGGGCGAGGGGCTGCCCAATGGGCTCCCCGCGCTGCATCGCGCGCATCGGCTGCAGGAGCGTGCCGCCGGCGTCGGCTTCGATTGGCCAGATGTTGCGGGGCCACTCGAGAAGGTGGCCGAGGAGCTCGGCGAGGTTCGGGAGCAGATCGCGACGGACGGCAGCGCGTTCGATACGCATGGGGTGCCGTCGGCGGATCCGCGGCACACGCGGCTCGCGGAAGAGCTCGGGGACTTGCTGTTCAGTGTGGTGAATCTCTGCCGCAAGGCGGGGGTGCATCCCGCGCTCGCGCTTGATGGTGCGAATGCGAAGTTCCAGCGTCGGTTTGAAGCGGTGGAGCAGCTGGCAACGGTGCGGAACATCGACGTGCGCACGGCTGGGCTCGAGCAACTGGATGTGCTCTGGGACGAGGTGAAGCGCGAGGAAGTCGCGAAGGGGTCGACCCAGCAGGAAGTCGCGAAGGACTCGACCAATCGCGGGGAAGGATGAGCGGCGCGCCGGTGGATCGCGCGGCCGCGACGGCCGCGCACGAGGAGCTGCCCCAGTTCGGGTTCCGCACCACCGACCACGACGGCTCGGCGCGTCGCGGCTGGTTCAAGACGCCGCACGGCGTGGTGGAGACGCCGGCCTTCATGCCGGTCGGGACGCACGCGACCATCAAAGGCCTGAGCGTCCAGGAAGTCGGGGCCACGGGAGCGCAGATGGTGCTCTCGAACGCGTACCACCTGTATCTGCGTCCCGGCGACAAGGCGGTCCGCGCACTCGGCGGCCTCCACGCGTTCTCGCGCTGGAAGGGGCCGATGCTCACCGATTCCGGCGGCTTTCAGGTCTTCTCGTTGAGCAAGCACCGCACGGTGCGCGAGCAAGGGATCGAGTTCCGCTCGCATCTCGATGGCTCCAAGCACGACTACACGCCGGAAGCGGTGATGCGGATTGAGCGCAACCTCGGCGCCGACGTGATCATGCAGTTGGATGAGTTGATCGAAGGCAAGTCGGAGTTCGCCGCGTCCGAGCGCGCGATGGAGCGCTCGCTGCGATGGCTGGCGCGATGCCAAGAGGAGTTTGAGCGCCTTGAGCGCGAGGGGCGCGAGCCGCTTGGGCCGATCGAGCTGCCGCTCGGCGCACCGGTGTTGCATGTCGACCTCGAGGCGGAGGCCGTTTCACCGCCGCAGGCACTCTTCCCGATCGTGCAGGGAGGCATCCATCCCGAGCTGCGGCGCAATTCGGTGCGGGGCATCCTGCAGACGGGCCATTGGCACGGCATCGCGATTGGCGGCCTCAGTGTGGGCGAAGCCAAGCCGGACATGTACGCGACGATCGATGTGTGCGATCCCGAGTTACCGCGCGATAAGCCGCGCTACCTCATGGGAGTGGGCTTCCCCGACGACTTGGTGGAGAGCGTGCGGCGCGGCGTGGATCTCTTCGATTGCGTGGTTCCGACGCGCATGGGGCGGCACGGTACGGCCTTCACGCCGGACGGGACGGTGCAGATCAAGCGCGCCGACCATCGTTTCGACAAGCGTCCGTTGGTGGAAGAGTGCGATTGCCCGACCTGTACGCACTATGACCGCGCGTACCTGCGGCATCTGTTCAAGGCCGAGGAGATGTTGGGGTTGCGGCTGCTCTCGTTGCACAACGTGCATCATCTGGTGGGATTGATGCGGATCGCGCGCACGCAGTTGGCGGCGGGGACGTTCTCGGGCTGGGCCGATGCGTACTTGGCGCGGTATCGGGCGGGGGGGCGGCGGGCGGCGAAAGCTTCGCGCTCAACCTGACCGGCTTTCACCACAGAGGCACAGAGGGCTCC
>CAYUMN010000072.1:0-14120 GCA_964445835.1 uncultured Gemmatimonas sp. | reverse complement strand
TCGACAGGGTCGGACAAGGCCAGCGCCCCGCACAGCGCCTCGCACAGCGCCTCGCACAGCGCCTCGCGCAGCGCCCCGACATGGAACGGTCGCGGTGCGACCTCCCCGCCGGAAGCCACGGGCGCGCGGAAAGCCACGCCGTCTCCGACACGCGCATCGGTGCCTCAGACAGAGCGTCGTGCGGCCGCGGTACCGAATGGTGCTCCACTTGGTGCTCCACGTGGGGGTACGGGCAGGGGGTCGCTTTCAGGCCCGATGACGGGCTCAGGACGCGCCTCACCGCGCGCCTCAGAGCGCGCCGCAGAGCGCGCCGCAGAGCGCGCCGCGGGCAACATTCCCGATGCGGTGCAGCGCACGCGAGCCGCGCGCCCCGGTTCGTCCACGCTCTCCCGTCCCCGGGCGGAGCCGAGTGCCCCACGCGCGGAACGCAGTGCCCCACGCGCGGAACGCTCCGCGCCACGGGCCTCGAGCGCTGGGTCGGGTCGGAGCGGCGGTTCCCCGAGCCGTAGTGGGGGGTCGAGCCGAGGTGGCGGGTCGGGCCGGAGCAGTGGCGCTTCCGGCCGCGGGCCTGGCGCGACCTAGTGGTCCATCGCACACGGTGAACAAACGCGCCGCCGCGGAGAGTCCGCGGCGGCGCGTTTGTTTCGATGAGCGGCACTGCTCCCTAGGTCGGGCAGCGCCACTTGTAGAAGCGTCCGCTCCCCACCGCGAACGCGTAGCCGTCGTGGACGAGAATGCGCGACGTGAGCAGGTCCTCTCGACTGTACTCCAGTTGCACATTCTTTCCGAGCACTCGACCATCCCGTGCGTCGAGGACCCAGAGCGACATATCGGTCGCAAGGACCACCCGGCCACAGCGCGTGGCATACCATGCGCTGCCGTCCGTCTGCGCCCGCCACAAGATCCGACCTGTCGTGCGTTCGAAGGCAAGCAGCGTTCGATCGTTCGAGGCGGCATACAACGTATCGCCGACGGCCACGGGGGAAGCGTACGGCCCGACCCACTCGGGATCCCCGGCGTGTCGCCACCGGAACTCTCCCGTGCGGCGATCAACGGCCACGAAATTGTTGCCACCGGCATCACCGACGATGACGAGATCGCCCGCTACCGTCGGTTCGCCGAGGCAGAAGTTGTACTGCGTCTCGTACACCATCACGTGGCGCCACTTGATGGCGCCGGTTTGTCGATCGAGCGCAATGATGTGCCCGCGCGTGCGCCAGCCGTTGGAGGCGAGGGGTTCCCCGGCGCACACGTAGAGGGCATCCGCATCTCCCGCCACCGACCGGACCCGACCACCGTAGGCCCAGTCAGCGCCGATTCCCGTGCGCCACCGGATCGCGCCGGTGGCGCCGTCGAGCGCGAAGACGCTGGTATCGCTCCCGATGTAGAACATGCCGTCCGCCGCGTGCCCAAGATGCCGATGCGCGTTCGAGTTCAGCGTGGTCTGCCAGAGCGGTGCGCCGGTCGTGGCATCCCAGGCGCGCACCGATCGCGCGGCGGCGTAGACGCGCCCATCGCCGAAGATCGCTTCACCGAGGAGGTCCTCCCCCTCGCCGGTGACGCGCCAAGCGACCTCACCCGACCGCATATCGAGCGCCAAGACGCTGTTCGACTCGGTCGCCGTGAAGACGCGCGCCCCGTCGGTCGTCAGCCGATGGAAGCGAAACAGATCGCCGGGCTCCGTGCGAAACACAAGTTGGAGTCCGCCGGCGTGCGCCGGCGCGCCGGAGCTGAAGGGCGAACCGCTGAACGGGTCACAGGCCGCGAGGGCCAGCACGAGGACGCCCAGGAGTCCGCGGGTGAGGCGCGCGTGCCGGATCACTTCGGTTGTCCCCCCATTCGGGCAATCGCTTCGAGCGTTGCGCCGAACACGCCTGGGCTCTTCAGATGTCCCTTATGGCTGTCCGCGACCAACGGGTTCACGGACACGCGTTGCGGCGTGAACATCCCAGGAACGACGGGATATCGCTGTGACGAGAGGTGAATCAGTCCATCGGTCTCGTCGATCCGCGCCGTGGTCATTTCATCCCACGTGCGATCAATGCCGTTCATCACGTCGATGATGATCCCTGTCAATTCGTACGTCAGGTACAGTAGCAGCATCGAGTTCCAGTACAGGTTAGAGTTCCACGCGGTACTCCTGCAGCTCGGCCACAGCGTTGAGTAGCCCGAGCGATCGCAGGACACCCCGACGGAGTACGCCGCGGATGTGAAGATCGCCGTCGCGCTGAGGTAATGAAGCCACGACGCCTTCACGTACAGGTCCTGCACCGCCTTCACCCGCGCCTCACCGCCGGGGCGCTCCGACCGCATCAAGCGATCCGGGGAGGAGCGGGCATCCCCAACCATTCGCGCCAGCGCCCAGCGATTCCCAGCACTCACTTCGATGCTCACCCGCGGAAAGATCTCGTACGAGCTGTTGAGCGCCCGAAGGAACGGGGATCCGGGAGCGAGATCCTGCAGCGCCGGCGCTCCTCCGTCTCGGCCGAACAGGAGTATGCCGCTGGTGAAATCCGTCACAATCTCGTCAATCCAGTCGCAGATGATGTCCGTGAAACAGTCCCGGCGGATGACCCGCTCGAGATACTCCTCCGCCAGGTCCGGTCCGAGCCCGGCGAGGATCGAGCCCAGATGTGGCGTGCCAATAGTAATTACACCTGAAACGCGCTCGGGCGCGAGTTGGCCGAGGCGCCGCGCAACGAGCCCACCCTGACTATGTCCGATGAGCAGGGGGCGGTCCCCGGTCTTCGTGGAGAGCCGACTGAGTAGGGCACGCGTCTGCGCCTCGATGCGGTCAGTGGACGCGAGGCTGAAGGCCCGCCCTCGCTGCAGGGCGATAGCCTGCGCCAGCCGCTCGTCGAACTTATAGAACACGCTCGCGTCGCTGCAGAATCCATGTTGATAGACGATGTTGTACCCGCGGCTGACCGACGTGCGCACCCGGTCGAACTCCGCCGTCCCCTGCTGACAGACGCCTCCGAGGAACGTTGCCTCGGCCGTCGGATCCGGCTGACGGGCCAGGACGCTGGGCCGCAGGGATGCCGCTTTCGGCGACCCGCTCGCCGGGACCGCCGCAGGAGGCACCACGCGTACGGCGCGTGCCCGCTCGCGCCCCTGCTCCTTCTTTTCGTTGCGGTCCCAGCTGCGATAGTTGAAGCGAGTCACGACCGTGGTGAGACGTTCCCGCCCCGACCCCGCCTCGCGGTTCGTCCGTCGAATCTCCTCCACTCGCCAGGCCTCTGCCGCGTCGCTGTTCGCACGCCGGACGCGGCGGAAGCGCTGCTCGATCACGACGTCGTTCGCGTTGGCCGTCCCGCGGGCGGCCAGCGGGCGCACCCGCATCACCCGCACATCGCTCTCGGAGTCCGCCACGGCATCGGCCTGCAGGCTCGGTGCGGCAACGGTGCACTCCGGGGCTTCCGGCGGACAGATCGGTGGCGCCGAGGAGAAGTAGGCCATCGCATGATCTCCACCGGGCAGCCCAGCCACGGCCATCGCATCGTCCGCTAGCTCGGTGCGCAGTCGCGTCCCCATTCGGTCAAAGGTCTGTAGCTCGCTGCCAACGAGCCGCACCAATCCGATACCGGGCGACGCGGCGACTGACTCGAAGTACACGCTGAAGCGGATGCGACCATCCGTGCCGTAGCCGCCCTCGAGATACACCTCGTCCTGCGATGCCGTGAGCAGCGGATCGCCCGAGGACAGCAGGGCCTCGCCATCGTGGCGCTCGGTGGTGGTGACGACCCGGGCGCCGAAGTGCGTGTCGCTCCGATCGAGATCTCCATCGCGCAGGGGTCCCCGCGCCTGGAGGGGCGACTCGGCGCGGAGCGAGGCCGTCGGCGCGTCGAGCTGGTCCGTGCAGGCGGCGAGTGCGGTCAGCGACAAAAGTCCAACAGGGAGCCATCGTGGAGCGTATTTCATGTAAGCCTCCGGTGGGAATGACAGGGGATCGCGTTCCCGGTGACGCGATGGCGAACACGCGAGTCTAGGCTCCCTCGCGTGACTGGTCGCCACCATTTCATCCCCCGCGAGTGCTTGCCATCGCATCGGCCCGCACCAACTTTCGAAGATTCGTTCAGCACCCCGTCATGTGGAGCACCACGATGTCCCTTCGTCTGCGTTCCCTCGTCGCGCTCGGCGCGACGCTCGTTCTTCCCGCGCGGGCCCACGCACAGGGCGAGGTGATGCGCTCGGCCGTCCACAACTTCCGCATGGTGAGGGTCGTGGACTCGCTCGTGAATCCGTGGTCGATGGCCTTCCTTCCCAACGGCGACCTGCTTGTCACCGAGCGGCCGGGGCGGCTGCGGATCGTGCGCGGCGGGAAGCTCCTGTTGGAGCCGGTCGCTGGCGTGCCGGCGGTGAAGGTCGGAAATCAGGGCGGCCTGCTCGACGTGGTCCTGCACCCGGACTTCGCGCGCAACCGTTTGGTGTACCTCTCGTACTCGAAGCCGAGCGCCGATGGCGCGCGGAATACGACGGCGGTGATCCGCGCGCGATTCGCCAATGACCGACTGAACGAGGTGCAGGAGATTTTCGAAGCCAATGCGTGGTCACAGGGCCTTGGCCATTACGGTTCGCGCCTCGCCTTCGATCGCAACAATTATCTATTCATCACCGTTGGCGATCGACAGGTCCCCTCCACCGGCGATCTGGAGAAGCATCCCGCGCAGGATCTGATGGTGCACCATGGCAAAGTGATTCGTCTGCACGACGATGGCCGCGTGCCGACCGACAATCCCTTCGTCGGACGTGCGGATGCGCTGCCGCAGATCTGGAGCTACGGGCACCGCAATCCGCAGGGGTTGATCGTGCACCCGGTGACGAACCAGGTCTGGGCCACCGAGCATGGTCCCCAGGGTGGCGATGAGTTCAACCTTGTAGAGGCGGGCAAGAACTACGGGTGGCCGGTGATCGGCTTCGGCGTGAACTACCGCTCGGGCTCGGCGATCCACAGCGGCACGACGCGCGCCGGAATGGAGCAGCCGGTGAAGGTGTGGGTGCCGAGCATCGCGACTTCTGGCTTGATCGCCTACACGGGCGACCGATTCCCCGAGTGGAAGGGGAGTGTCTTCAGCGGATCCCTGATCGGCGAGTCCTTGGTGCGCTTGACGCTCGACGGTGCACGCGTTGTCGCCGATGAGACACTGATTCGCGGGCGTGGTCGCATCCGCGATGTCCGTCAGGGGACGGACGGATTCATTTACCTCGCGATCGAAGACCGGATGGGACAACCCACCAGCATCTGGCGCCTGGAGCCGGCCGCGCGCTAGCTCACTGGTGGGCTTCGATCGTCCAGTGGTGCGAAGTTCGAGAGGAACCGGAGCTCCTCGGGCGTCAGACTCTGCATGCCCTCGGCGCTGATCTTGTCGAGGACGCGATCGACCTCCTCTCGCGTCAATGCATGCACGCCTTCGAGATTCAGCTGTTCTTTTCGCATGGTGACCACGCGGCGCGCGGTGGCCGGTTCGACCGCGTTCATGCGCTGCTGAAAGCGACGCTGCGCCGTGTTGCGCCCAACGAACCAGAGATACGCGGCGGCGCCGACGTACCCACCGAGGTGGGCGAAGTGGGCCGTGTTGCCGCCGCGTCCGCCGAATCCTGAGTAGAGCGTCAGCACCGTGGTGATGATCACCAGAATACGCGCCTCCACCGGAATGACGCCCCAGATGTAGATCTTCTCCTTGGGCCAGAACCAGGCGAAGGCCAGCATCACGCCGAAGACGCCCGCCGAGGCCCCAATGACGGCCGCCCGTGGTGTGAACACCAGCGACGCCAGCGCACCGAAGATGCCGCTGATCAAATACAGCGTGATGAAGCGCCGCTCTCCGAGTCGCGTCTCGACCCGCGACCCGAAGAAGAAGAGGCCGAGCATGTTGAACAGGATGTGCGAGAGTCCGCCGTGCAGGAACATGTAGGTGATGATCGTCCACGGACGCGTGAGCACGTACACGGGAACGAACACCAGATACTCAAGCACCATCGGCGGCAAGAACGACTGCAACGCAAAGAGTGCAACGTTCGCGATCAGGAGCCGGGTTACCCACGGGGTCATCGTGCGCCCCCCATTACGGCGTGTCCACGAGCTGACGCATCAGATAGGTGTACTCCAGTGCTGAGCGGCGGGCCGACTCGGCGAGATTCGCCGCCGCCGAATGTCCGCCATCGATGTTCTCGTAATAGAGATAGGGGTACCCAAGCGACTCGAGCTTGGCCGCCGCCTTGCGCGCGTGCCCAGGATGCACGCGATCGTCCTTCGTGCTCGTGAAGATGAACGGCATCGGATAATCGCGTCCCGCCGCGAGCGCCTGATACGGCGAGTAGCGCATGATCCACGCACGCTGCTCAGGGATGTCGGGATTCCCGTACTCGCCGATCCAGCTGGCGCCGGCGAGCAACTTGTGGAAGCGCATCATGTCGAAGAGCGGCACGCCGATGATCACCGCGCGGAAGAGCTCCGGCCGACGCGTCATCGCCACGCCCATGAAGAGCCCGCCCTGCGACCCGCCCTGGATGCCAAGGCGGCGCGGCGACGTGAATCCCTTCGCGATCAGGTCTTCAGCGACGGCAATGAAATCCTCGTGCGCCCGGTCGCGATTGGGACCGATCGCCGCCTGATGCCACGCGGGACCGAACTCGCCGCCACCACGCGTGTTCGCCACCGCATACGCCCCGCCCCGCTCGAGCCAGAGCTTGCCACGCACCGGGCTGTAGCCCGGCAGCTGCGAGATCTGGTAGCCACCGTATCCGCCGAGCAGGGTCGGCGTCGAACCATCACGCGGGGCATCAGCGCGACGGACGATGAAATACGGGACCTTCGTGCCGTCCGCACTGGTGGCTTCGTACTGCTCGACCACGAGCCCGGTCGCGTCGAACTTCGCCGGCGCCGCACGAACGACCTCAGCTGTCCCCGCCGCTGCATCCGCCAGCATCAGGGTCTGCGGCGTGAGGTAGCCAGAGATGTTGATGAACAGTTGGTCCGAGCGATCCGATGCCGAACCGAGCGAAACGGTCAGATTCTGCGGCAGCGGAAGTCGCGTGCGGCTCCAGCCATTCGCGCCACGCTGATACGCGTACGCGGCACCTCGCACATTCTCGTACAACGCCACCACCATGCGCGTCCGGGTGAGTGTGACGCCTTCCACCGCCTCACGTGCGCCCGGATGCAGAATCAACTCCGCACGCGCGTCGGCTGGCCTGGTGAGGAGCGCACTGAGCTCGTACGCGAGGAGATCTCCCGCCTTGAAGCCATTCCAGTCCTGTTTCGTCGTGAAGATCAACCGCCCGTCGACGAGACCATGCAGGTCCGTACGCGCCGGGAAGGGCATCGGCACCGTGCCCGTGTTGGTGAGGAGCGAGTACTCGCTCTCCCAGAAGGTGCGGCCGCGCGAGAACATCGTGGCGCGCAGCACGCCATCGGCATCACGCAGCGTGAAAGCGGAGGCCGAGACGTCGGTGCGCTCGCCGCGGAACACCTCGCGCGCGCGCTCCAGCGGCTGGCCGCGCGTGACGCGCTTCACCACGTAGGCGTAGCCGGAGTTCGTCATCTCCCCGGGCGTCCACTCGCGCGCCACCAGCAGCGTGTTTCGGTCGACCCACGTGATGGATTGTTTCCCTTCCGGAAAGCTGAAGCCGGTCGTGATGAAGCGCTTCTCTTGGAGATCATACTCGCGCACACTGACGGCATCTTTGCCGCCATCGGAGAGCGAGACGAGGCAGTAGCGATTCTCCGGCTCGAGGCAGTTGCCACCGCGGAACACCCAGTTGGCGTTCTCGCGCCGAGCGAGCGCGTCCACGTCGAGCAGGGTCTCCCACTCCGGGGTTCCGCTCCGATAGGAGGCGAGGGTCGTGCGACGCCAGAGGCCGCGGACGTTGGTGGGATCCTGCCAGAAGTTCGTGATGCGGTCGCCGGAAAACCCCGGCGCCGGAATCCGGTCTGACGCATTCACGATCGCCAGCGCCGCCGCGTTGAGTTCCGCGAAGCGTGCGTCGCCTTCGAGCACTCCGAGCGACCGCGTGTTGCGCTCGCGGACCCACGAAAGTGCCCGATCCCCCTGCACGTCCTCCAGCCAGAGGAAGGGATCCTCGGCACTGGCGGCAGCGGGCGCGGACTGGGCAGCAGCGGCCACCGGGAAGGTCAAAGCGGCCACAAGCGGAAGGGAGAGGCGCAGAAGGAATCGCATGAGCACCGAGGGGAGCTGAGGGGCAATCCAAAGGGCAGGACAGTCCGGAGAAAGATACTCCGGTCTGCCCTGCCCTTGTTCTAACGGCCCAGCGTGCTTTTGGGTGCCAGCCGCGGCGGGAGTCTTGCCGCGATCTTGCTGTTCACCTTGCTGTTCACCTTGCTGTTCACCTTGCTGTTCACCTTGCTGTTCACCTTGCCATTCATCTTGCCGTTCACCTGGCCGCCGCGCGTCAGATCGGATTTCTGGGCGCCTACTTCGGGACCGTGCGTCCCACAATCACCGTGATATTGTCGGTGCCCCCGTCGTCGAGCGCTTCCTGGACGAGCAGTTCCGCCGCCTGCTTCGCACTGGTCATCGCGCCGAGAATCTCGGCGATCCGCTCGTCGCGCACGTGCTTCATGAGGCCATCGCTGCACAGCAGATGCACGTTGTCCCAGTCGGCATGAAGCGGCGTCACCACGGGAAGCGTCTCATCCGCACCCAGCGCACTGGAGAGCACATGGGCCAGTCGCGAGCGGCTGGCATCCTCAGGGCTGAGCGCCCCCGCATCCACGAGCGACTGCGCGAAGGTCTGGTCGCGCGTGATCTGTGTGAGCACGCCATGGCGGAAGCGATAGTACCGCGAGTCGCCGACCTGCAGGAGGTAGTAGCGTGGCCATACCCCGAGGAAGAGCGTGAGCGTGGTGGCCATCGTCCGCGTCGTGCCGGCGGCATCGCGCCGATGTCGAATGGCCTCGTGCGAGCGCACGGCCGCCAACTGCAATGCCTCGGCGAAGCCCGCCTCGTCGTCCTCGCGGGCGAGGTAGCACGCCATGGAATCGTGGACATACTGCATCGTGGACTGCAGCGCCGTGGCGCTCGCCTCCGCGCCCCCTACCCCTCCGCCGACGCCATCGGCCACCATCGCGATAAAGGCCACGCGCTCCTCTGCCGTTTGAAAGGCGACCTCCGGCGGGAGGCTCGTCGCAAAGATCGCCAAGCGTTTATAGATCGACGCGAGCATGAAGTGATCCTGATTGTCCTTGCGGACTTTCCCAGGATGTGTGAGCCCGAATGAGTCAAGCTCGGTGTCGAGTGGCTTGCGTGAACTGTCCGGCATGCTGCTCTCCCGATTCAGCGCTTTCCGGCGCGTTGCAGGCCCACATCCCAATTCAGCACGAGCACGATATCCGTGGCCTCACCGATCGGACGGTCCACCATGAGGAACCGCTGATCGCCCTGGGCGACGTCGTACGCTCGGAAATACGGATCGCTTCCCAGCGCCGGATTCACGAACAGCGTGCGACGTGCACGCACACTCAACATGGCGCCGGGTTGTATCTCCGCGGCAATCATCTCCCCACGACGTGAACGATAGAACAATTCTCGCCCACTGTGTGACCAGAGCGGTTCCTCACCGCCATACACCGAGATCTGGACCCGTCCCGAGCCTGGATCGGCGACTGGCCGCACGAAGATCTCGGGCCGTCCCGATTCGGTGGAGGAGTAGGCGAACCACTTGCCGTCAGGCGAAATGGAGACGCCATACTCTTCGAAATCCGAGGCGGCGAGCGGCGTGAACGCACCACGCCCGCCATCCTCGACCCGGTAGATATCGCGATTCCGTCCCCCACCCGACCCTAATCGCGCGTACATCGCTCGCCCATCGGGACTCCACTGCACTTCATCGACGTTGCGCGGATGGGCAAAGACGGATTCCGCGGGGGCACCGCCGTCGGCGCGACGCTGGTACACGCCACGACGTCCGGTCGCGATAGAGACGTATGCAACCGTGCGGCCATCGGGGAGCCAGGACGGACGGTAGTTCGAACCGGGACCCGACGTGAGGCGCGTGAGTGGGCCGGTCGGGAGTTCCTTCACCCACACCTGCTCACCGTCGGGACTGAACACGGTCACCGCGAGCCGGCGACCATCCGGTGAGAGCGCAAGATTCGAGAACTGGCCCCGCCAGGTGGAGTCCACCGCGGTCATGCGGCCGGTGCGCTCGACCCAGACGATACGATCACGCCCCGCGGTGTTGCCAAGTGCATACAACAGCGTGCCATTGTCCGAGACGGCGAAGGCGGCCGATCCGCTCAGCGGATCGACCTGCACCCCATCGACGATCCCGACCGGTGACGCGGTGAGCGTCGCCGACTCGATGTCCAGCGGCGCGACGGAGAGCGCCCCGTTGAAGGTGCTGAACATCAACTCGCCGGTCGGCAAGTACCGACCATACGCACCGTCCGTGACGCCTCGTACCTTGCCCGTCGCAATGTTGAGGATACCGACGCGCGTGTCCGAGATGGACTGGCGCCATATCTGAATGAGCACGTGCTTCCGGTCCGGCAGCAGCTGCGGCCAGTCGTGCTCGGTTTCGCCGGCGAGCGTGTCGAGATTGCTCAGGTTCTCCTGGACGCCCCCCGAGGCTTTCACACGGGCGATACGCGCGACGGCGGTGGTGAAGTAGATATAGCCATCGTCTCCCCAGTCGGCGCCCCACGCCGCGGCAGAATCGCGGACGAGCGTGATGGAGGGTCCGCCGTCGATCGGCAGGATACGAATGTCACCCGGATTTGCCGAGATGTACCCGACCGATTTGCCATCGGGCGAGAAAAATGGGGCCTGCGCGCCTCCGGTGCCGGCGAGTGGGCGGCCCTGCAGCCCATCGAGTTCGCGGATCCACAGTTGCGAGCCCGCCGAGTCGGGGCCGAGATACACGATCCGGCGGCCGTCTCGTGAGATATCGAAGCGTCGCGTGTTGGCGGGACGCATCGATTGTTCCTTGGGAAAGGACACCGCGAGGCGCACCACACGGAGGTCGGTCTCACGCGAGCCGCGCCACGCGCTGGCCGCGAGGGCGACCACGGCCAACGCACCAATCGCCAGTGCACGCGTGCGCCAGGGATCGTGCGCCTTCGGCTTCACGGTGCTCCGCAGCGTCGTGCGCGTCCCGACGTCCTGCCCCTGCAACGCGGCCGCGAACTCCGCCGCGGTCGCAAAGCGATCGGCCGGCAACTTTTCCAGCGCGCGCGCCACCGCCTCCGCCACGAAGTCAGGCACCGACTTCCGCAGCTCGGTCACCGATTTCACCGGCTCCGCAATGATCTTCATGATGATCTGTTGCGCCGACTTCCCCATGTGCGGGGGCTCGCCCGTGAGCATCTCGTACAACACGCTCGCGAGCGAATAGATATCGCTGCGTCCGCTGAGTTCTTTCTCGGCGGTGGCCTGCTCCGGCGACATATAGTGCGGGGTGCCAAGGCTCATCCCCGTCTCGGTCATGCGACCGCCGGCCGCCGCACTGAGTGCGAGCGCGATACCGAAGTCGGCGACCATCGGGCGTCCGTCGTGCAGAAGAATGTTCTCCGGCTTGATGTCGCGATGAATCACGCCGTGCCGATGCGCGTAGTCGAGCGCACCGGCCACGTCGATGGCGATACGCAGCGCTTCGTCGACCGAGAACTGCGTCTCACGATCCAGCTTCGCGCGCAACGTCTCGCCCTGGATGTAGGGCATCACGTAGTAGAGAAAGCCGTCTGCGGTCCCGGAGTCGAAGAGCGGGAGAATGTGCGGATGTTGCAACGCGGCCGTCGTCTTGATCTCGACCACGAAGCGATCCGCGCCGATCACGGCGGCGAGCTCAGGCTTGAGGACCTTGAGCGCGACCTTGCGGTCATGCCGCAGGTCCTCGGCGAGGTACACCGTCGCCATGCCGCCTTGGCCGAGTTCGTTGAGAATGCGGTAACGGTCGGCGACCGCGGCGGTGAGGCGTTCTACAGGAGTTGTCATCGCCGCAAAGTTCGCCTCCTCGGCAGGAGGACGCCAGCAGAGATTACCTTGGGGCATGTCCTCTCATGCCGCACCTCCGCGCTTCGAGCGCCCCGTGAGCATCCTCCCAGAGGACATCGACGGACTCGGCCACGTGAACAACGTCGTGTATCTGCGGTGGGCGCAGGACATCGCCACGGCGCACTGGGAATCGGCGGCGACAGCGGAGCAGCAGGCCACGCTCGCCTGGGTCGCCCTGCGCCACGAGATCGACTACAAGCACCCCGCCCTGCTTGGCGATGCGGTGCTCGCCTCTACGTGGGTCGGCACGGCGGACGCCATACGCTTCGAGCGGTTCGTGGAGATCCTGCGAGCGCCCGACCGCAAGCTGCTGGCGGCCGTGCGCACGCTCTGGTGTCCGATCAGTCGCCGGACGGGGCGTGTGACGCGGGTGGATGATGCGGTGCGATCGGTGTTCTCGACAGGCTCCGACGTCTGAGCGCAGAAGCAAAGGCCCGCTTCGCGACGAAGCGACGTGCCGGCATGGTGGCGGAAGCGAGGAATCGCCGAGCTAGTACACCCGTTCAATGGTCGCGAGACGATCGAAGTCGCGGTCGTAACTGAGAATGCGCGTCACGCCGCGGCGTTGCATCACCGCGACATGCAGGGCATCGCGAGACGACAAGCCCGCATGGGCTCGCAATACCGCGTGGGCACGGTCCACATCCTCTGCCTCCACGGGGTACACCTCGTCCGCGAGTCCCCGGAGCGCGTTCAACGCTTGCTGCAACGCCTCCGGTGCCCGCCGATGCGTGTACAGATGCAGCAACTCCTGCATGACTTCCGCACTCGTGACCATCCGCACACCGCTCCGCGCCAGCCGATCAATCGCCCCAATCGCGAGGTCACGATTGGGGTGGGCCGCGCCGACGAGGTAGACCGGCACGTTCGAGTCGAGGAAGATCACGACGACTCGCCCGACCGGCCACGCTCGATGTCGGAGAGGATCTCGTCGATCTCGCCAGCCGGATAGGCGTGCAGAGTCGCCTCCCGCAGGACCGAGAGCTTCTGCTCGAGCCCGTAACGGGGCTCCTCCCGCCGGGCCAAGCGTAATGCCTGACGCACCCACTCGGCCACGGTCAGACGGTGGCGACGGGCAATCTCACGAATTTCGTCGAATTCGGAATCGTCGAGGAGGACCTGAAGGCGTTGAGTCACGTCCGTAGTATATATTACTCATTATGATGAGTCAAGTAGAAACACCCCGCGGAGCGGGAGGACTGGATTGAACTGGCGCACGGTGTCGAGCGGACCGCGAATGCGCGCCATCGGTCGAATGCGACGCAACGCAGAACGGGCCGCCCTCTTCCGAGGACGGCCCGCTCAAATCCGTTGCGTTTACCGCGCGATCAGCCGCACTCGCTGAAGCCGCAGACGTGGCACTTCACGCAACCTTCTGCGAACTCGAGCTGCGAGCCGCAGTCGGGGCAGGTGCCGATGAAGGCGTCCCCACCGCTCACGGCTTCGAACTGCATCTGCGTTCCCCCCGCGGTCGTCACGGGGAGCATTTTCGCCGCGGGAGTCGACGGAGCCGCGAGCGTCTCGGCTGTTGTCAGGAGCTCCTGCTGCACGCCGTTCTTGGTGCGCATCCAATCTTCGAGCGCGAGACCGATCGCGTCCGGCACGGAGAGCACTTTGTTCGCGCCGAGGCCCACGGCGCGATCCGAGGAGATGCCGCGGAGCTGGCGATGCACCTGTTGGATCGGGATGCCTGAGCGGAGGGCGAGGGAGACGAGGCGACCCATCGCCTCGGCGTCGGCCATCGCGGAACCGCCGGCCTTCCCGAGGTTGATGAAGACTTCGAACGGCTGGCCCAGATCGTCTTCCGTGATGTGTACGAACATCGTGCCGAGCGGGGTCTCCTTGCGGATGGCCGTCGACCGGAGGACGTCCGGGCGCGAGCGCTTCTGACGGCGCTGGAGGTTCTCGGCCTCGGAGTCGAACAGGAGCTTCTGCAGGCGATCGTTCGCCACGGTGAGCTCACCGACGCGCTCGTTGAGGTCGGCGAGTTCCTGACGCGACGCTCCCTCCTCGATCTTGCCGTCGCGCTTGGCGGCGGCATCGGCGGTGGCACCGGTCGAGAGGACCTGGCCATCGCGCGACCCATCGCGGTACACGGTGACGCCC
>CAYUMN010000071.1:0-14120 GCA_964445835.1 uncultured Gemmatimonas sp. | reverse complement strand
CCCCCCGCCCCTCGCGCCCCTCTGGCCCCGCGGGGCCCTCGGGGCCCGGCATCCAGCGGGACCTGCGCAACATCTCCTTCGATCCGGCCCCGCTGTATCGCCAGATGGGGATGATTGCCCGCGGGCTTCCCTTCCCCGTCGTTGGCCGCGTCGGCTTCCTCGCCTCCGCGGTCCCAGATACCACGCACGTCATTCTCGGCTTCTCTTTCTTCCCCGCCTCGCTGAGCTTCACCCGCGAAGCAGACAATCGGTTTCGCGCGACCTACACGGTCGGCATCGTGCTGTCGCGGAACGGCGAGCGCGTGAAGACGATCGAGGCCACCGAATCGGTCCTCGTCGGCACCTTCCGCGAGACCAGCCGCACAGACGAGAGCGTGTTGTTCCAGGAGATCATGGATCTCCCGCCCGGGACGTACGCCATGACCGTCGCTCTCCGCGATGTCGGGAGTCAGCGCGGCTTTGAAGAACAGGTGGAGATGATCGTGCCGACGTATGGCCCCGGCCGTCTGTCGACCCCGATGCCGGTCATCCAGGTGTTGCCGCGTATCGGTCGCGATTCAATCCCGTACGTGCTACTCAGCCCCCGCGCGACGGTCGTTTTCGGACGCGACAGCATCGTGCCGATCTACATCGAGAGCTACGACGAGAAGGACACCGCCCTCCTGCTCTTGGCGCGCAATGAGTCGGGGCGCGTGCTCTGGTCGGATGCCGTGACCATCACGCCCGCGCGCGGACTCTCGGCCGGCGTCATTGCGGTGCCGATCACGCGCCTCGGCATTGGCGTCTCGCAACTCTCGCTCGTGCGCGAGTCCGGTGGCGATACCGCGAGCACGTACGTGTTCGTCGGCTTCGGGGATGATCTCCCGATCGCGCGCTTCGAGGACATGACGGCCTTTCTCCGCTACTTCGCCACCCCCACCCGGCTGCAGGCGCTGCGTGACGCGCCCGAAGAAGAACGCCCCGCCGCGTGGTCGACCTTCATGAAGCAGACCGACTCGATCCCCAACACCCCCGTACACGAGGATCTGCGGGAGTACTTCACTCGCCTCGTCCGGGCGAACAATCGCTTCCGCGAGGAAGGGGTCCCGGGGTGGATGTCGGATCGTGGCCGCGCCTACGTCGTCCTCGGCGAGCCGGACCAGATTCTCGAGCCACAGGTGCAGGATTTCCAGCGCAATCGCCAGCAACTCTGGGAATACCGGCAAGAGGGACTCCAACTGGTCTTCTTTGATCAGACGGGGACGGGGCGGTGGCGGCTCACGCAGACGAGTGAAGTCCGCTTCGAGACGGAGTTCCGTCGCCGGTTGCGGTAGGAGCGCGGCATGCACGCGCGTAGCGGCCCCACGCTCGGCGGCGAGGTCGCACGCAAAAGCATCCATCTCGCGACGGCCGTGTTGCCAGTCGCGTGGGCGTTCGAGGTACTCACCGCGTTTCAGGTCCGCACGACCCTCGGCGTGGCCGTGGTTGTGGCGCTCGGTGTTGAGTTCGCCCGGCATCGCGGTGGCGCCTTTGGTGCGGCATTCACCGCACGGCTCGGTCCCATGCTTCGCGTGTCCGAAGGCCGCGCACTCTCCGGTGCGACTTGGCTCGCCATCGGGATGTGGGGCACGGCGATGCTCGCCCCCGCCCCCGCTGCTATCGCCGCACTCTGGGCCGCTGCCGTGGGCGATTCCGCCGCCGCACTGGTGGGACGCGGCATGCAGCGCGTCCGCGGCCGCGAGACTGGAACCAAGAGCATCAGCGGAAGCGCGGCGGCCGCGTTGCTCTCCGCACTCGGCATCCTCTGGCTCACGTCCGCCTCCGGGAGCATTGCCGCCGCGCTCGGCGTCGTCACCGCAGTCGCGGAGTGGCCCGCGCGCCCGGGCGATGACAACGTGCGCGTGGCATTCGCTGTGGCAGGAGCGGCGGTTCTTCTCGGTCTTCGCTAGGTTATCGCGCATGAGCACTCCAGGTCGTCCGCGGCTGTATCTCATTGATGGATACGCCCTCATCTACCGCGCCTTCCACGCACTCGGGGGCGGCACGCCGCTCCGCAATGCGCGTGGTGAGAACACCGGGATGGCCAAGGGGGTCAGCGATTTTGTTCGTCGCTTGATCGAGAAACACAAGCCGGAGTATCTCGGCTGGGTGAATGACGCCGGCTCGTCAGGACGCGAGGAGATGCTCGCGACGTACAAGGCGAATCGGGTCGCGCTTCCGGATGACGAACAGCAGGACTTCGACACCGGTGTCGAACGCGTGCGCCAGATTCTCGCCGGCTACAAGATCCCGACCCTCGAGCTTGAGGGCTTTGAAGCGGACGATGTGATTGCCACGCTCGCACCGCACGGCGCGGCGGCGGGGCTTGAGGTCTGCATCGTGTCGGGCGACAAAGACTTGCTGCAGCTCGTCAAGCCCGGGACGTGGGTGTTGAATCCGTGGCATGGTCCGCCGGGACGCACCACGGAAAAGTGGTACGGCATGGAGAACGCCCATGAGCGTCTCGGGGTCCCTCCGGAGCGGGTGATCGACTATCTGGCGCTCGTGGGCGATACGGCGGACAATGTTCCCGGCGTCAAGGGCATCGGCGACAAGGGGGCGCTCGCCCTCATTGAGAAGTGGGGCACCGTCGAGGAGATGATTGCCCACGTGAACGAGATCGAGCCGACGCGCACGCGGAACGCCCTGCTCAACCAGATCGAGGAAGCGAAGCTCTCTAAGCAACTCGTGACCTTGCAGCAGGATCTCGCCATTCAACTCGACCTCAGCACGCTCGTACTGGAGACGCCCGATTGGGGCGCGCTTCGCGATCTCTTTGTTGCGCTTGAGTTCAACAGTGCCGCGCGCACGGCGGCGGTCAACGCCGATGGGGTAGGCGCCATGCAGGCGAGTGCCACGGGCACTGGTGCCACGGGCGCTGGTGCCACGGGCGCTGGTGCCACGGGCGCTGGTGCCACGGGCGCTGGTGCCCGTGGCTCGACCAGACACGACGACGCGCATCTGGGCGCCGCACGGAATGCGCCTGCCACGGTGCCCGGCACGCCGGATATCGTCCCCACCGACTATCGGGTCGCCGACACGCCCGAGCTGGTCGCCCAAGTCATCGCCGAGTCTCGTGCGGCGGGGATGATTGCGGTCGATACCGAGACCGTGCTGGATGCGGGCGCGCCGCCGATCATCACGCCGCTACGTGCGAACGTGGTCGCGATATCCATTGCGACCGCGCCAGGCAAGGCGTGGTACCTCCCCTTCACGCACCGCACGCCGCAGGCCGCGCAAGGCGGACTCGCGCTCGATGATGCCCCCGCCGCGCCAAAGACGAAAGCCAGCACGCCGCCCAGCTCGATTGCCGCACGCATGCTCGCCGCAGGGCCACAACCGGTGGTGAATCTCCCCCCGCTACTGAGCGAGGCGATGGCCCCGCTCCGCGCGTTGCTCGAGGACGCGTCGGTGAAGAAAACCGCACACCATGCGAAGTACGATCTCCTCGTGTTGCGGCGCGCGGGGATCACGCTGCGCGGGCTCGACTTCGATTCGATGCTGGCGAGCTATGTGCTCGACCCAGGGCGTCGCTCCCACGCCATCGATTCCCTCGCCGTCGAGTTCCTCGGCGTCGCGATGACCGGCTACGAGGAGCTCTGCGGGAAGGGAAAGCAGCAGATGCCTTATGCCGAAGTGCCAATCGTCGCCGCCCGCGACTACTCCTGCGCGGATGGTGACATCGCACTCCGGTTGCGCACGCTGTTCGAGCCGAAGCTCGTCGAGCAGGAAGTCGCGCCCCTCCTCGGCAACATCGAATTGCCGTTGGTCGGGGTGCTCGCGGACATGGAATGGGCGGGCATCACGATCGATGTCCCGTGGTTCCGCTCGCTGAAGACGCGCTTCGAGGCGGCCCGCCTCGAGCTTGAGCGCCAGATCCACGAGGAGGCAGGGGAGACGTTCAACATCGCCAGCAATCCGCAGCTGCGGACGATCCTCTTCGAGAAGCTCGGTCTCCCAATCAAGAAGAAGACGGCGACTGGGCCAAGCACCGACGCCAGCGTGCTGCAGGAGCTGGCCGACGAAGGGCACACGCTCCCCGGGCTGTTGATGGAGTACCGCGAGCTCGCGAAGCTCGAGAACACGTATCTCGACACGCTCCCCGGGCTGGTGAACCCACACACAGGACGCCTGCACACCTCGTTCAATCAGACGGTGGCGAGCACCGGGCGTTTGTCGTCGAGCGACCCGAATCTCCAGAACATCCCGATTCGCCGTGAGCTCGGAAAGGACATTCGTCGCGGGTTCATTCCGCAGCCCGGCTGGCGGTTGCTCGCCGCGGACTACTCGCAGATCGAGTTGCGGTTGCTCGCGCACCTCTCGGGGGACGAGGCCTTTGTGGCGGCCTTCCGCGCCGGCGGGGACATCCACCGGCAGACCGCGAGCGTGATTTTCGGTGTCCCGCTCGAGACCGTCTCCAGCGAGATGCGCGCGCGCGCCAAGACCATCAACTTTGCGACCATCTACGGGCAGGGCGCCCATGCGCTCTCGCGGCAGCTCAAGATCGAGCACGGCGAAGCAAAGGCGTTCATTGAGACCTACTTCGAGCGATTCGCCGGAGTGCGGAGGTGGCTGGATCGTGCCGTGAGCGAAGCGCGGGAGAAGGGGTACGTCGAGACAATCTTCAAGCGCCGTCGCTACATCCCCGAAATCCACGACCGGAACTTCAATACGCGCGCCTTTGGCGAGCGTCTCGCGCAGAACTCCCCCATTCAGGGCTCGGCGGCCGATCTTATCAAGGTCGCGATGATCCAGATTCAGGCCGCGCTCGCGGCCGGCGGACTGGCCGCGAACATGCTGCTGCAAGTGCACGACGAACTGGTGTTCGAACTCCCCCCTGACGAGGAAACCGCGCTGCGGACACTCGTTGATCGTGAGATGACAACCGCGGTGCACCTCGCCGTCCCCTTGGTGGTCGACATCGGAAGCGGCGAGAACTGGCTCGTGGCAAAAGCCTGATGGGTGCGGGCCGGGACTCTTGCAGGGTGCGACACTCTGTTCGGTTCTGCCAGAGGGCCGCCACGGCTTCTTGCGCTCACGCGCTATTGCAAATAGGTATCAGGCAACGCGATAGCGTGTTCTGACCGGTCCGGCCTCAGCTTTGCAACTGGACACTATAGGACTCGACTGCCCTAGCAAGGCTGTCACGTTTTCGTGTGACGAGAGTCACTAAACTGGTTCTCCGTCCCCGCCCCTTCTCTCTTGGTGTCCCGATGGCACTCAGCACTCGTCGCGGTTTCACGCTGATCGAACTGCTCATTGTGGTTGTCATCATTGGGATTTTAGCGGCGATCGCCATCCCGAAGTTCAACAACACCAAGGGCAAGGCCAACGCCGCCGCATTGCGCTCAGACCTGCGGAACCTGGCCAGCGCGCAGGAAGCGTATTTCTACGAACACGCGGCGTATGCTGACGCGGTCGGACGGCTGAAGATGAACTCCTCTCCCGGCGTCATTCTCACCATTGTGTCTGCGACCGCGTCGGGTTGGTCAGCAACGGTCACGCACCCGCAGTCGTTTCCCCTGACGTGCGCGATTTTCATGGGCGCTGTTACCGCCCCCACTCCGGCTATTGCCGAGGGGCTCGTCGCCTGTCAGTGATTGTCAGGTAGGGCGCGCACCGCATGTCTGATTCCGAAACGCCCCTTCTGCCGGCGCGCTTTCCGCAAATCGCGCCGCCGAAAGATCCGATCGCGTTGCTCGCAGGGTGGCAGGAGTTCGCCAAGCGGCGTGACGGTATGCTCCACGCGATGGACGGCGGGTTGTGGATGCACCATCACGTCTGGTTCGGGCGCCCGATGGCCCATCTGGTCTCGGTCGATCGCGAGCGTTTGCTCGCGTGGGGCGAGCGGGTCGGGCTGCCCCTTGAACGCCTCCAGTATCATCCCCTCAAGGATCCACGGACGGGACAGGTGCGCGAGGCCTGGCACTGGGATCTCGCAGGTCCTTATCTCCCGCCGCGCACCCTGTAGCCCGTGGCCGCCGACCGTCGTCGCCGACCGTCGTCGCGGACCCTTTTACGCGCCGAGGTGGGCCGGTGCACGCGCGCGGCCGCGTAGCGCGGCGAGCAACACGAGTGTGAGTACGTACGGAAGTGCGAGAAACAGCTGGTACGGAAGCGCGAGCTCAAGCGACTGAAAGAGATACTGCAGCGCGAAGGCCCCACCGAACACCAATGCGGCTCCTGCGGTGCCGAGCGCGCTCCATCGTCCGAGCACCACGATCGCAATGGCGATGAAGCCCCGCCCCGCACTCATCCCTTCGTTGAATCCGCCAACCTGCGCGAGCACGAGCGTCCCGCCGCAGAGGCCCCCCATCGCACCGCTGAAGAGAATGGCACTCCACTGCACGCGCCGGACCGAGACCCCCGCGGCCTGAGCCGCCTCGGGGGATTCTCCAGTGGCGCGCAACGCGAGTCCGGCATGCGTCCGCGTCATCCACCATGCGAGGAGTGGGACGAGCACATACAGCGCGTACGTTGCGAGCGGTTGCACAAACAGCACCGACCCAACGAGTGGCAGTTGTGAGAGTCCGGGGATTGCCACCGGCCCCGTGGTGGGGAGTGCGGCCCCGGCATCCACCACCGTGGGCAGTGACCGATGAATCGTTCCGGTCAGTCCGAGCCCAAGCATCGTGAGCGCGGTCCCGGTGATGATTTGATCTGTCCGCAACGTGACTACGAAGAGCGCGAAGATCGCCGCCATCAGCATCCCCGCGAACGCGGCGCCGATGTACCCCGCCCCCGCTCCCCCGGCCGCCGCGGTCACGGCGGCGCCTAGGCATCCGGCGATAATCGTTCCTTCGAGGCCAAGGTTGATCACGCCGCTCCGCTCGGCCACCAACTCGCCCAGTGCCGCGAAGGCCAGGGGCGTCGCGGTGCGCACTGCGGCCTCGAGGAATGGGACCAGGACGACTTCGATCACAAGCCCTCCGTGCTCTGGCGCGCGGCCCGGAGCTGCTGCCATCGTCCGAGCGCCAGCACCGTGAGCAGCAGCGCGGCGGTCACAATCTGTACCGCGACCGCCGGCACTCCCGCCTCGCGTTGCATGGCGGCGCCTCCCGCCTCGAGCGCACCGAAGAAGACCGCCGTCACCACCACCCACCGCGGATCCAAGCGCGCCAGCAACGCCACCGCGATCGCGGTGTAGCCGTATCCCGGCGACAGCCCTTCATACAATGCCCACGTTACACCGCCGACCTCTGACGCTCCCGCGAGTCCCGCGAGCGCGCCGCTCATCACAAACACCCGCGCGCTGAGTGACTCGGCATGCACGCCGCCGGCGCTCGCCGCCGCACGCGCGCCGAGTCCGATGGCGCGGATGCGGAATCCCAAAGCGGTCCGCGCCAGCACGAACCAGAGCACCGCGGCGATCATCAGGCCAAGCACAAAGCCCAGGTGTAGGCGTTGCCCAGGAATCACAAAGGGAAACTGGGCCGCCGCGCCGAAGGTTGACGACATCGGATACACCTTCGTCGGTTCCTGCAATGGACCGCGCACCATCCATCCGAGCAGGGCCAGGGCGATGAAGTTGAGCATGATGGTGCTGATCACTTCCAGCACGCCGAAGCGTTGGCGGAGCACCGCGGCGATCGCCGCCCACAGTGCACCACCGAGCATCCCCGCGAGCAGCATCAATGGGATCAACAGCACACTGGGAGAGGTGCTGAGCGTCAGCGCGACCACCGACGCCCCAATCGCTCCGAGGATTAGCTGCCCTTCGGCTCCGATGTTCAGCACCCCCGCGCGAAAGGCGAGCGCGACGGCGAGTCCCACAAAAAGAAGTGGCGTGGCGCGCACCAGTGTGGCCGACCAGACGGCGAACGCGGAGCCGAATGCGCCATCCCAAAATGCGAGCAGGATCTCCATTAGGCCGAGGCACCCAGTAGCGCGCGCGCGTACGCACTGCGGTCGCGCGGGTCTGCCGCCGGTGCAATCTCCGTCACCGTCCCGGCAAAACAGACCACGATGCGCGTGGTGAGTGCGAAGACTTCGTCGAGGTCGGTCGAGCACACCACCGCAGCGCCCGCACCGGTCTCCGCGACCGCGCGCAGTGCGGCATGCACCCGCGCCGCGGCGCGCACATCGAGTCCGCGCGTCGGATGTTCGGCGACGATGGCATGCGGGGCCACGCCACGTTCTCTGCCCACGACGAACTTCTGTTGATTCCCCCCCGAGAGCGTGGAGAGCGCCGCCTCGGGGCCGGCGGCGCGGACCTCGTACTCGGCAATCACCATCGCGGCCTCTGCCGCGCGCGCGCGCCACGCAATCGTCCCGCGTAATTGTGAGGCGTCGGCGAGCACCAGATTTTCCGTGGCCGACATTGCGGGGATTATCGCCTCATGGAGACGATCAGCCGGGACGAATCCCACCCGCGGTGGGTGCGTCGCGTGCCCACTGCTCGGCGTGAGGCGTCCGGCGAGCAGGCGCAGGAGTTCCGCCTGCCCAGAGCCCTCAACGCCAATGACTCCGAGGATCTCGCCACGCCGCACCGTGAGCGTGACTTCCTTGAGCCGCAGGACCCCAGCGGCATCGCGCCAACTCGCGTGGTCGAGCGCGAAGACCACGTTGGCGTCACGCGGAGCGGCACTGAGCGGCGCTGTGTTGGTCGCCTCTACGCTTCCCATGATGGCCGCGATGAGAGCCTCCTCGTTCACCTCGGCACGCGGGGCGGCGAGCACGGTGCGCCCATGACGCAGGACCGTGACGTCATGGGCGACGGCTAACGCTTCGCGCAACTTGTGCGTGATCAGCACCACCGTGCCGCCGTCGTCGGCGAAGCGTCGCATCCACCGATACAGCTCGTCACTCTCCTCCGGCGTCAACACCGCCGTCGGTTCGTCGAGGATCAACACCTGCGCGTCGTGTGCCAGCGCGCGAACAAGCTCGGCGCGCTGCTGTGCTCCGATCGGGAGCTCCGCGACACGGGCGTGAGGATCGATCGCGAGTCCCGTCCGTTGGGCGACCTCGCGGACTCGTGTCGCGGCCTGTACGGGATCGAATCGTCCCGTGCCGCCGAGTGCGGCATTCTCGGCCACCGTGAAGGCGGGCACCAGCATGAAGTGTTGATGGACCATGCCGAGTCCGGCGGCGATCGCGTCGCGCCCTGAGGCGAATCGCACCGCCCGCTCGTTACGAAGCATCGTCCCGCTGTCTGGCTGCACGAGCCCGAAGGCGATGCGCATGAGCGTCGTCTTCCCCGCGCCATTCTCCCCCAAGAGCGCGTGGACAGTTCCTCGACGGATTTCACAAGAGGCACCATCGAGCGCGACGGTACCGCCGAAGCGCTTGTGGACCGCGCGCAAGGCGAGCGCGGTCGGCGCGCTCACAGTCCGGTCGGGGCGTGCAGAAAGGTCCACGGCACGTCGAAGCGTTCACTCAGGTGCGCCGCGAGGGCGCGAACCCCAAGCGTCTCGGTGGCGTAGTGTCCGGCGTAAATGATCACCACGCCCTGCTCCTCGGCGTCCACTGCGCTCCAGTGCGGACCCTCGCCGACAATCAACGTGTCCACGCCCGTTTCGTACGCTTCCTTGAGGTTGCTCACTTGAGCGCCGGCACCAGAGCAAATCGCCCAGCGACGCGTGCGATGTCCCACAGGAATCCGCGACGCGACGGTGTGATGCCCCAGCGGATTGGCCCACTCCGTGACGCGCGACACGAATGCCGCGGTGTCGAGATCGGCCGCCCCGCGCACACCGCAGTGAATGTGTTCGTGACGCGCGAAGAGACCACTGACGGTGAGACCGAGTGCGCCGGCGAGCAGGGCGGAGTTCCCGTAGGTCGCATGCGCATCAAGCGGGAGATGCGAAGAGTACACGGCGATATCGTGCGTAAAGAGCGTCCGGAGTCGCGTCTCGTGGGTGCCCGTGACTGGACGCAGCCCGTTCCAGAAGAGGCCGTGATGCACGAGGAGCAAATTCGCGTCGGCCTGTGCCGCGAGCGTGATCGTGTGCAACGAGGCGTCGACCGCCGCGGCAATGCGCCGGACTGGCCCGCGATGCCCCACCTGTACGCCATTCAGTGCGGGGGTGTAATCCGGCGTGGTCTTGGTCGCGAGGAGTTCGTCGCAGTAGATGGCGAGGGTCTGGAGGGTGGGGGCACTCACTTCGGCACCACCAACGCAGGGCCGCGTCCCTCAGTGAACGCCCGGCGGATAGAGTCGACCCGTGCCGCCATCGCCGGGCGGAGCGCGGGGATGGCGGGGTTCGGCACCCACTTCACGACCGCACTCTTGGTGTCGAAGCGCACAACGCGCGGCTGAAATGTCCCCGCCTTCACGTCGCGCGCAATCAACAGAAAGGCGCGCGGTACATCGATGACGACCGATCCGAGTGTGGAGGCAGGAGCAATCCCGTTCTGGTCGGCATTCGAGCCCACGACCCACACGCCGGGGTGTTCACGTGCGGCTTGAAAGATTCCCAGCCCAGCGGCGTCCGCATTCTGGAAGATGACATCGGCCTTACGCGCAATCATCGCGAGGGCCTGTTCCTTACCAGCCCCCGCGTCTTCCCAGTTCCCGATGAAGGCGCCGAGTACCGTGACGCTCGGATCCACCGAACGCGCCCCAGCGCGGAATGCCTCGAAGCTGGCTTTCACGGGAGGAAGCTCCGTGCCGCCGATGGTGGCGAGCACTTTGGACTTGCTCGTGGCGGCCGCCGCCATGCCGGCGAGATACGAGGGCTCATCAAAGGCGAATGACATCGCGGCGATGTTGGGGCCCGTTCCCGTCCCGCCGGTGGTCACGAAGTAGGTCTGTGGGAACTCCGGCCCGACTTGCTTCGCGGCGTCTTGGAACTCGAAGCCATGACCGAAGACGAGAGTGTAGCCCCCCGCGCCGTACTGGCGGAAGTTCTCCGCGAACTCAGCCGGCGTGCGCGTTTGGACATGCCGAATCTCCGCGCCAACGCTATCCCGGATGTATTCGAGCCCGCGGTATGCTGAGGCATTCCAGGATTGATCTGAGATTGGTCCTGGGGTGAGTAAGGCGACCCGAAACCGTTGTGAATCTTGGACTTTGGCGCCCTCGCCCCCACAGGCGAAGAGCCCAAGGACCACGCTGTGGATAACGATGACAAGCTTTGCGACATTACGCATACGTTACGCACCTAAGTTGTTTAATAACAGCAAGATGGCATAGATTCGTAAACATCTGTGTAAATCCCACATTTTCTGTGGATATCTCATTTTTCACAACTTGACAGTGCCGTCTTACTGCGCTCTTGGTGGCAGGTGCTTCCCGGGTATCCCGGGTATCCCGGGTACCTCGGCTAGCGAGCAGCGCGTGCCTCGCGTAGGTCGCGTGCCTCGCGTCCCTCACGCGAGACGCCCGCCGCGCCCACTAGGGCAATCTCCGTCATCTTCACAACGCCATTGATTCGTGCCCCCTCCATCATCACGATCGACTTCGTCGTGATGTCGCCGTTCACGACGCCCGACGACTGCAACTCAAGCCGCTCGCTCGCGACCACGTTCCCGTCAATCACGCCCCCAACCACGACCTCTTGGGCCGCGACGTTCCCGTGAATTGCCCCTTCGCGCGCCAGCAGCACCTGCCGTGCCTCGTGGACGCTCCCTTCGATTATCCCCTCCACCTTGAGGACGCCAGCACAGGCGATGTCACCGGTGATCGTCGTGCCCGCGGCGACGATGGTCAGCATCGACTCGGCACCCGGTGCCCGCTGGGCTCGGCGCTGCGTGGGTTCGTCTTTTCCGAAAATCGCCATCGAGTACTCCTTGGTGAAGAGGCTATTCAGGGGGTCAGCGCTGCCGTGAGGCGGCTGGCGGATTTGGTGTATCTGGCGTGGTCGGGCGTGTGCTGGTGTCGACGAGGGCAGCGCTCGCCTGCGATGCCGTTGCCGCACTCAGCATGCGTTGCACTTGGTCGTAGCGGGACTGGAGTTCCGTGAGCGTCGCAGAGAGCGAGTCGAGGCGCTGCGCATCTTCCTCAAGTTGCGTGATCTCATGGCGCAGGATTGGGACCTGTGCGGCTTGACTCAACAGCCAGCCCCAGCTCAGCAGCACGATCAGATAGAGCACGATCATCGGGCGGGCGGTGGCAACGGCGAGGACGCGCACCTGCCAGGGCTTCACCACGTAATGGCGATGCGCGAGGCCGGCCTCGCGGTGCAGGTGCACAAAGAGCGCACCTCCCTCGGCGCCGAGAATATGCCCATGCGCATGACGCGCCCCCGTTGCTCGTGCCTCCCGCGGCGTTCCCGTCACGCGTGCCGCTCATGTCCGAGCAGCAACTCCAGCAGTCGGTCGAAGTCTTCGGCGTTGTAGAACGGGATACGCAGCTCACCCTTCGTCGACTTTCCCGTTTGCATGATGCGCGCATCGGTGCCCAGGTGCTTTCGCAGTTCATCCTCAAGTCGACGCACCTCCGCGCTCCGGGAATCTGCTGGCGCAGCGCCGGAGCTTCCCGTGCGTGGTTTCGCTTCGCTCCGGACGCGCTGTTCAACGTCTCGCACGGAGAGCCCGTCCGCGACAATCACGCGGGCGAGGTCGGCCATCTTTGTGGCGTCGCCCAGTCCGAGGAGCGCGCGCGCATGGCCAACCGTGAGTGCCCCATCCCACACGAGCCGGCGCACGGAGGCGGGGAGCGCGAGGAGGCGAAGCGTGTTCGCGACTGTTGATCGATCCTTGCCGACGATGTCCGCGACTTCTTGTTGGGTGAGCGCGAATTCGCGAATCATCTGATCGTAGCCTTCGGCTTCTTCAATCGGATTGAGATCGGCGCGCTGGAGGTTCTCGACCATCGCGAGCGAGAGGAGCATCTTGTCGTCGACATCGCGTACGACGGCAGGAATCTCCGCCCAGCCTAGCCGCTGGGCGGCACGGAATCGGCGTTCACCCGCAATCAACTCGAACCCATCTCCCCTCGGCGCCGGTCGGACAGTGATCGGCTGGAGCAGCCCACTCACACGCAACGAGGCCTCGAGGTCTGCGAGCTCGTCTTCGCGGAACTCCTTACGGGGTTGCATCGGGTTCGGTCGGATTTTTCCTAACGGAATCGTCCGATACGGCGTGGCTGGTGCTGCCGGTGCTGTTCCAGTGCCGGAATCCGTTATGGGGCGCGGTGCTGGCTCGACATACGGCGCACGTGTTGGGGCTCTCGCGATCAGCGCCTCAAGCCCTCTGCCGAGTCTCTTTCCCTTGTCGGTGCTCATAGGTTCTTCTGGAGGCGAGGTATTACCTAAGTACTTGTCCTGCAACAACTTACATCCAACCACCTACCGCTGGTGGTCGCTTGGTGCTACGCAAGCATGTGTTGCCGCAACTACTTCGAGTGCTTTTCGAGTAGTTCCTGCGCGACGTTCATGTACGCCTGCGCGCCGACCGAGGCGACATCGTACAGAATGATTGGCTTCCCAAAGGACGGCGCTTCTGCGAGCCGGACGTTCCTTGGGATGACTGCATTAAAGACCTTGGCGCCGAAATACTCGCGCGCATCTGCCGCGACCTGGCGGGAGAGGTTGAGGCGGGCATCGTACATCGTCAGGAGCACTCCATCGATTCCCAGCAAGGGGTTCACCCCCTGCTGGACGAGGTGCACGGTGTTGAGCAGTTGTGAGAGCCCCTCGAGTGCGTAGTACTCACACTGGAGCGGAATGAGCAGCGCATCGGCCGCCGCGAGCATGTTGACCGTGATCAGCCCGAGCGACGGGGGGCAATCGATCAAGATGTAGTCGTAGTCGCTCCGCACGCGTTCGAGTGCTCGACGCATCGCGAGTTCGCGCTCATCCTCATTCACCAACTCGATTTCGGCTCCAGCGAGATCCGGCGTGGCGGCCAGCACATCAAGGTGCTTGAACTGCACCTGATGATGGATTGCTGAGGTGATGCGGGTTGGATCGAGCAGCACTTCGTAGACCGTCTCGCCGATGTCGTCGCGGGCGATTCCGATGCCGCTGCTCGCGTTCCCCTGCGGATCACCGTCCACCAGCAGCGTCCGCTTCTCCGCCACCGCGAGCGAGGCGGCAAGGTTCACGGCGGTGGTCGTCTTACCGACGCCACCCTTCTGGTTCGCAATTGCGATGATTCTGGCCACGTCTGGAATGAAGCTGGGGGTGAACCGTCGAATATACCGGTGCACCCCCATGATA
>CAYUMN010000070.1:0-14140 GCA_964445835.1 uncultured Gemmatimonas sp. | reverse complement strand
GCTGCTGCAGCAGCAACTCGAAGCTGAGGGACTCCGGTTTCATCTGGGAGCGCAGGCGAGTCGCGTGCGTACCGAGGGGCAGCAGACGATCGTGACGCTGAGTCGCGCCGATGGGTCGACGCTCGACCTCGCGGGCGACGCCCTTCTGATCGCCGTCGGACGCACGCCGAACCTCAAGGACTTCGGGCTCGAGACGATCGGCGTCAAGACGGATCGCGGCGGCGTGATCACTGATGGAACGCTGCGCACGAACGTGCCTGGCGTCTGGGCGGTCGGCGACATTGTGAGTGGTGGCCTGAAGTTCACGCACGTGGCCGATCATATGGCCCGCGGCCTGCTGCGCAACGCGCTCTTTCCGGGCTCGTCGGCGATCGACTACTCCGCGGTGCCGTGGGTGACGTACACCGATCCGGAACTGGCGCATGTTGGACTGACGGAAGCGGAGGCGCGTGAGCGCCACGGCAACAGCATCGGCGTCTGGAAGCGCGACGTGGGCGCGGTGGATCGTGTGCTGACGGACAGCGCGCCGGGCGGGCTCGTGAAGATCATCACGGACAAAAAGGGGCGCGTGATCGGCGGTCACATCCTCGGCCCTCACGCCGGCGACATGATCGGTGAGCTGACCATCGCGCTGAAGCATCGGATGACGGTGGGGCAGCTCGGGGCGGTGATTCACCCGTATCCGACGACGGCCGAAGCGATCAAGCAGGCGTCGGAGATGCGGGTGAAGTCGACATTTAGTGGCTGGAAGAAGTCGCTGGTGCGGCGACTGGTCCGGCGGGGGTGAGTGGGCACCCTGCGGCGGGCGCGCCCTCGGTCACTGGTTCAGGCCGCGTGCGCCGGCGTGCGCCGGCGTGACGAGCGAAACCACCACACCCGTACCGAAAATCAACGGAATGCCATAGATCGCCCAGGGCCAGGTATAGCCACCCGCCTCGCCGACGATCACGAAGCAGCCGATCCCCCACGCGACCCCCACAGCGACGCTTGCCCAGGCGCCGGCGGTCGTGGCGCGTGGCCAGTGAAAACCCGCGAGGAGCGCGAAGGCCAGCGCGGCAACCGGGATGTTGGCGAGAATCAATCGATTCAGGATGTCATCGACGAGGAAGGTCGCGCCCAGCCAGCTGGTGAGTGCAAAACCCGCGATGATCCATCGCTGCGCACGTACCGTGCGCGCACGCGCCCCGACGAGATCGGCGGCGACCATCGCCCCCATCGCGCTCCAGACGCCGGCGAGCGTGGTGAGTGCCGCACCAAAGAGCACCGCGAACCCCGCGCCGCGGAGGCCGCTCGGCAGCCACGAACGAATCATGGTGGGAACCGCGAGTTGGGCATCCGCGAGCGAGGGTTGCTCCGTGCGCAGCAGCGCCGCGGCGAGGACAATCATGCCATAGAGCCCGAAGACCAACAGGGCGCTGAGTCCGACGGCGCGGAAGGCCGTGCGGTCATCGCGGGCGGCAAAGATCTTCTGCCCGTACCATGGCGCCGCGATGTACGTGAAACAGGTGAGCACCACGAGCGAGGTGACGAATCGCATGGGGAGCGCCGGATGATTCCACTGCGCGAGTGGTGAGAGCGTCAGCTGGTCCGCAGGGAAGGCGAGGCGCAGGGATTGGCCACCGTCCGTGCGCCAGAGACCGATCGCCAGCAAGAGCGGAAAGAGCACCAGCGTTGCGGCGAATCCGGCGAGATCGGCACGAACGATCGACACCAGTCCACCCGGCAGCACGACCCCCAGAACGATGAGCGTCATCGCGGCGGCGAGCAGTGGGACGGGAATCGACGGTGCGAAGGGGACAAAGAGCAGGGTGAGTGACTTCACGTAGGTCGCCGTGAAGCCGATCATCGCGAGGAGCAGGAGCACGGAGGCCGTGCGACCAAGTGCGGCGGAATAGCGCTCGGAGAACAACTCGGCGACCGACAGCCGGTCGAACCGCTTCCAGGCGCGGGCGACGGTGACCGTGTAGAAGGCGAGCCCAATGAGGAAGACGGCGGGCAACGCGAGGGCCATGGGACCCGCGGAGTAGCCCGCCGCCGCGAATGCGAGGAGCGTGCTGGTGTTGAACTCGGTCATCACGAGCGTTGCGACGAGGGGGAGCAGGGTCAGGTCGCGCGAGGCCACGGTGTAGTCGGCCGGGCCACTTGCGCGACGCAACCCGATGGTCGCGATCCATGCCAAGACGGTGATGAAGCCGAGGAGGTCGAGCACGAGGGTCGGGAAGGAGGGAACTCTTGGGAATGCGAAGGTCTTGTCACTGCGGACTGTCCTGGCATCACCTCAGTGCCAGATGCATCACACGACAATACGGAGTATGCATGAATCGTTCGCGCCTTCGCTTGCTGTTCGCCACCCTCGTTGCGCTGCTCGTGATCGCGCCCCTCGGCGCGCCTCTTGGGGCGCCCCTCGGCGCGCAGGGCACGGCGGCCGTGGTCGGCACGGTGCGCGCGCAGCGCGGCACGCCGGTGGAAGCCGCCGCGGTGCGGATCGATGGTGCGGCGGAATCGAGGACCGATGCGCTCGGGCGTTTTCGGTCAATGATGCCGGCGGGGCGCGAGGTCGAGCTGTACGTCACGGCCCCCGGCTTTTCCCCGGCGCGCGTCCGCGTGCAGGCGACGGCCGAGGGGGGCGTGCGCGAGGTGACGGTCGTGCTGAGTGCACTGCAGGCGCTCGACGCACGCACCATTGTGGCGGAGGTGCGGCGTCCGCTTCTCAACACGGAGTCTGCGGCGACCGGCGGTTCGATTGAGGCGGCGGAGATCGCCGCGCTGCCGACCGATGCCCGCGACCCGATCGCGTTGCTGTACAACATGCCGGGCATCACCCCAGCGACCGGTTTTTTTGGCGACGCGCCGCGACTGTCGTTCAATGGCGGGAATGCCCTGTACTCGCAATACCTGCTCGACGGACTCGACAACAACGAAGGCTTCCTCGGCGGTCCGCGCGTTGACTTGCCGCTGGGCGCGATCGCGCGGATGGACGCGCTCGTGAACACGTATGGCGCACGCTACGGACGGAGTCCCGACGGCGTAGTGGATGTGACCTCGGCGGCGGGGCGCGATGGGGATTGGTCGGGTGACGTCTTTGTGTACGACCGCCCGGGGCGGCCGTTCGACGCGCTGACGCCGACGCCATTCGGCGGGGCATCCGAGGCGATTGCCCGCCGGCAGGAAGGCTTCCAGCGCTCACAGGTTGGCGGGTCGTTGCGGGGCGCACTCCGGCCGGGGCAGACGTACCTCGCGACCGCGCTCGAGTTCACGCGCGAGAACGAGGATCGCATCGGGTCGACTGCGCAGGCGCAGTTCCTGGGGACCGAGACGCGTCGGACGTGGAAGGGATTCGCCCGGCTCGATCATGGATGGTCGCCAACACAGACGACGACGTGGCGCTTCGCCGGGTCGTCGGTGGACCGCGCGGGGAATGGCTCCGGCGTCGTCACGCCGGAGGCAGATATCTCCACGCGGCGCATCGGCACGCTGAATGCGCTGACGCATCGCAGCGCGCTTCGCGGTCAGCGAGCCGCCAACACGGTGTCGCTGCAGTACGGGACGTATCGCTGGTATTTCCCGCCGACGACCAGCGATCTCTCGCAGCCTCAGGTCACGGTGATCAGCCCGGCGTTCGAGACGCAGGCGGTCGTGGGCTCGAGCAACTTCATTTTCGACGAGACCGAGCGACAGGTGCAGGTGCGCGACGTGTTCGAGACGGCCGTTGGTGAGCGCCACACGCTGCGCATCGGCGCGGACGTGGTCGCCTCGCGTTTCGAGTTGGCGGCCGCCAGTACGAATCCGAACGGGTCGTACGTTGTGTACAACGATGGCAACATCACGCCGCCGGTCGGGCGCCCCCTCGCGTTCGCTGATATCCCCGGTGGCGTCCGCGTCGAGAGCTACACGATCGACGCGCGTCCGCAGCAGGTGAATCTCTCACAGACGCTCTGGGGCGCGTTCGTCGAGGACACCTGGCGGCCGACGACCTCGCTCACGGTGATTGCCGGGCTGCGCTGGGATTACGACGATCTCACGTCCCGCGGTGAGAGCACGGCCGACCTGAACAATCTGCAGCCCCGCGTCTCCGTGAACTGGGCGCGCACGCCGCGTGATGTCGTGCGCGGTGGCGTGGGCCGGTACGCCGGCAAGTTCCCGTATGCGATCTACTCCGATGCGGTGCAGCTCGGGATCAATGGCAACGCGGTGATTACCTACAATGGCGCGTCGGCCCCGGCGTTCGGTGCCGGTCCCGTGGCCAGCGCCGTGCCTCCGGGGGACATTCAGTCCGTGCCCCGTGAGATCGTCCGGGCCTTCGCCCTCGGGCTCGAGCAGCCGATGAGTTGGCAGGGCACGCTGGGATATCAGCGTCAACTCGGGGATCGGTGGGGCGTTGCGGTCGATCTGGTCGTGAGCCGCACGTCGAACCTGCCGTGGATGGCAGATCTCAATCCGATCTCGCGCCGGCTCACGGCGGCGGACTCCGTCCCACAGACCTGCGCCAGCGCGACCTCGTGCCCGGGCGATGCCTTCCGCCCCGATGATCCCACCACCAGCGGATATCGTCGCCTCTCCACGGCGCAGTCGGAAGGCGAGGCGACGTTCGCGGCCCTTTACGTGGCCGCGCGGCACGACGTCTCGGACCGGTGGCAGCTCGATGCCAACTGGGTGTGGTCGCGCGCGCGCAACAATACCGAGGACATCAACTTTTCGGCGACGCAGGGCAACTGCTTCAGTCGCGATCGCACGGATGCCGTCACGGGTGAGGCGTGCACGAGCGATGAGTGGGCCGACGCCAACAACGATCGCCGTCATCGGTTGACCGTGCGCAGCGTGGTGCGCCTCCCGCGCGCGCTGACGTGGAGCCTGATCGCTGACGCGCAGACGGGGGTGCCGCTGAACCGTCTGGCGGGAACGTCGGAGATCGCGGGGACGGCACGCTACGACCTGTTGGGCTCAGGGCCCGTTCGCGGCAACGCGTTCATTGGCAACGCGGATCGCTTCTTCGGCGTGGCGCGCAATGCGGAACGGCTACCCGGATCGGTGACGATCTCGACTGGATTCGCGCAGCGATTCCGGATGCGGCGTGGCGCAGCGCTCGAAGCACGGCTCGATGTATTCAATGTGCTCAACACCTTGGTGTGGGGCGGGTATGCCAACGGCATCGGGGGAGGTGGGAGCCGCACGCAGTATGGGCGCGCTGGCGACACCGTCCGACTCTTTGCGGCGGCGCCGGCCCGTCAGGTGCAGTTTTCCGGTCGCTATGTGTTCGGCGACCGCCCCGCACGCTAGCTTCTCGCCATGCTCGATGAACCTTTCCGGCGCTGGCTGACTCGGACCGCGTCGGCTCCGGCCCACTGGATGCACCGGCGGGGCATCTCGCCGAACACCGTCACGATCTCGGCGACGCTCCTCGGACTCTCTGCGGCTGCGTTCGTGGCGCGCGGAGAATTCGTCGTGGGACTCTCCCTCTGGCTGGCAGGGCGCCTGCTCGACGGCTACGATGGGTTGCTGGCACGGCTCTCTGGTCAGGACACGCTGTTCGGTGGGTTCCTCGATATCTCGCTCGACATGCTGGCGTATTCAGCGATGGCCGTGGGATTCGCGATCGCCATGCCAGCGGATGTCACATTGTGGTTGCTCGTGCTGGTTGGCTATGTCATGGCCATCACGACCACGCTGGCGCTCTCCTCGCTGCTCGAGCGCGCGGACCGTCAGCTGGGCGGGGATCGGTCGTTGCAGTTCACGCCGGCGCTCGCCGAGGGCGGTGAGACGACCATCACCTACGCACTTCTCGCGGTGTTCCCGTCCTGGAGTTCGGCGCTGTTAATGGTGTGGATCGCGGTGCTCGCGATGACCATGATCAGTCGGTTCGTGCTCGCCGCTCGTCTGTTGCGCTGATCGCTCACTCACGGGGACGCCTCGGAACTTCCGCGTCCCCTCCCGTCTTGCCCCACGTCATGACGACTGCTACCCCGAACGACGCCGATTTCGAGTCCCAGGCGCTCTGTCATCTTCCCGAGGTCGCGCGGTTCGCGCGGTCGTTGACGGGCGATGACGCCGATGCCGACGACCTCGTGCAGGACACGTTCCTGACCGCGTATCGCCAGTGGCATCAGTTCGAGCTTGGCTCTGAGTGTCGCGCGTGGCTGTTCACCATTTGCAGGCACCGGTTCTATCGAGTGCATGAGCGTGCGGCACGGCAGGTTGCGGTCGAAGATCCCGAGTTGGAGTCGTTGGCGGCCATGGCCACGTTCCACTCCGCGCAGGAGGCGGGGTTGAGTGCGGCCTTCGAGCGACAGGAGGTACGGGAGGCCATTTTCGACGCGGTGCAATCGCTGTCGGAGCCGTATCGAGAGGTCGCGCAACTGGTGGATCTGCACAATCACACATACGACGCCGCGGCGCTCATTCTCGGCGTACCGATCGGAACCGTTCGCTCGCGACTCTTTCGCGCCCGGCGCTTGCTCCAGGAGCGCCTGCTGACACACGCCATCGATGCCGGCATCATTTCGCCGACTTCGGGTACCCAATCGGGAGGAATGTCCCAGTGAAGCCAATGATCGACTGTGATGCTATCGCGCGTCAGCTGTGGGATTTTCTCGATCATGCCCTCCCGCCCGAGCGCGTGGCGGAGCTGGAAGCACACATCGCCATGTGTGGACACTGCGGATCGCATGTGGCGTTCGAGCGTTCTTTCAAGGAGGCGTTGCGCGCGGCGCAGCGTGAGGGAACCGACGCCACAGCGTTGGGGGCGCGCGTGCGCGCGGCGCTTCGGGCGGAAGGGTTCGCGGACGCGAGGAATGGGTGAATGTTGGCGCAGTAGACATTTGCCATGCTTTCGAGGAGATCCCTCGATGAGCGCCGTTCCCCCTCACCGCGCAATCCGATGACCGACACAGACTGGCATGACCTCGGTGCGGCGGATGACTTCCGCCGCGCTCCGGTGACGGAGACGAGCATCGGCCCGTTGCGGTTGGCCATCAGCTGGACCACCGAGGGCTTCGGCGCCGTCTCCGGCGTCTGCTCACATGCCGGGGGTCCCCTCGGGGAAGGCCGGCTCGACGGTGAGTATCTGGTCTGTCCCTGGCACCATTGGAAGTATCATCGCGTGACCGGCGGTGGCGAACCAGGCTATGAAGCGGATGCCATTCCGCGGTACGACGTGCGCGAGTCCGACGGGCGCCTCCTCGTGGACATCGCGAGCGCCACCAAGCGCCGCAAGGCGAAGCATGCGCCACACCCGCTCGCGCGTCCGGTGGAACGCGCGCCCGGACCGCCGCGCGTGCTCGGCATCTCCACCACGAACATGGAGCGCGGGCACTCTCGCTATTCGACGTCGGAGGCACTGCTGGAGCACGCGCTCAACTTTGCGTCGCAGTCGTTGGGAACGGAGCAGCAGATCATCCGCCTGCGCGATCTCGATTTCCGCGCCTGTGAGGGATTCTACTCCAAGAGCGCGCAGGCCTGCACCTGGCCCTGCTCGATCACCCAGATGGATCCCCACGACCAGCTCGATCGCGTCTACGAGGCGCTCGTCCATTGGGCCGACGTGGTGATGATTGCGACGCCAATCCGCTGGGGGAATGCCTCGTCACTGTATTACCGGATGATCGAGCGTTTCAACTGCATTCAGAATCAGGTGACGATCGCGAATCGCGTATTGCTGAAGAACAAGGTCGGCGCCTTCATCATCACCGGCGGGCAGGACAACGTGCAGCAGGTCGCGGGGCATCTGCTCGGATTCTTCGGGGAGATCGGCTTTCACTTCCCGCAGTTCCCGTACATCGCGCACAGCCGCGGCTGGAGCGCCGAGGATATGGAGAACAACGTGCGCTCCGTGCAAGCGAGCACGGACTTGCGCGAGGGAGCAGAGCAACTGATGGCCCGTGCGGTGGATGCGGCGCTGCTCCATCTCGATCACTCCGATGCGGATCATCTCCGTTCGCGCGGCGGGCGCAAGGCCCATCGATTGGCACAGGAGAACGGCGGCTGATCGTGATGCGGGAACTCCTCAGGCGCACGACGTCTTGTCGCGGCACACGAGGATGTTCCGTCACGCCGCCCGGCGCCGGGGTCGTCCTCTTCGTTCCCCTCGGAGGGACTCCCATGTTCTCAGTCTTTCGCGTCACCACGTGGCGCCGGTTCGCCGCCGCCCTCGCGCTCCTCGCTGTCACGGCCGTTTCCGCCGTCGCCCAAGCGGGGCACGGCGTTCAGAATGTTGATGACAACGGCGTGATGCTCCGCGGCCACGATGCCGTGGCGTATCAGACGCAGCAGGCCGCCGTGGTAGGCTCTGCCGCCTACACGGCAACGCACGATGGCGCCATCTATCGCTTCGCGTCGGCGGCGAATCGCGACACGTTCAAGGCCGATCCCGCGCGCTACGCGCCGGCGTACGGCGGCTACTGCGCCATGGGCGTCGCGGTCGGCAAGAAGCTCGATGGCGACCCGGCCGCGTTCTCGGTCGTGAATGGCCGTCTCTTCCTCAACGTGAATCAGGATGTGCGCGGCATGTGGGCGCGCGACGTTGAGGGGAACGAGACGAAGGCGCAGCGCAACTGGACCCGTGTGGCGTCGGTGCGCGGCTTCGACCGCATGTGACCCGAAGTCGGTGAAACACAACAGCGGGCGTGCGGCGAA
The DNA here is from genome assembly GCA_964445835.1 of uncultured Gemmatimonas sp. Lineage (GTDB taxonomy): Bacteria > Gemmatimonadota > Gemmatimonadetes > Gemmatimonadales > Gemmatimonadaceae > Pseudogemmatithrix. Next base: position 5,512 of record CAYUMN010000070.1, on the reverse strand, counting down.
TGCCGAACGCCCGCTGTTGTAAGTGCTGTGGCCCGCTGTCCCGCCTACGCCAGTTCGGCGAGCGAGTCCTGGTACGCTACGCCTTCGGTAAGCCGCTGATACACATGCGCAATCACCTCAGGGCTCGCGAGCAGCCAACGGCAACGCGCCGCGCCATTCGAGCGGCACTCCACCTCGAGGCACTGCAACGGTCCATCGGCCACACGCCCGAAGAGATCGGCGAGCATGCCGGCCGTGTAGTAGCAGCTCGGAAAGGGCATCGCGCTCGCCGGATCGGCTTCGGCCCAGTCGGCGCTGTCGAAGGCCACCGCGGTGTCGCCAATGGGCTCAAGCGAGATGGTGCCCCAGCCGGTCTCCGCGAAGAAGCGTACCGCGGCCTGTTGGAACTGCGCGTAGGAGAGCGTTTCAGGCGCCCCGAGTCCGTTGGCAGCGCACCAATCGCGCATGCCGCCGAGCACAGCCTCGCCGCCGGCGTAGCCCGCTTCCTGCAACACGGTCGCGAACCCGTTGCCGAGGTCGCGAAAGAGTGAGGCGCGCAACGTCGTCAGCGACGCGCGCGGGATGGCCGAAAGGGCGGACTTGCCGAGGGTGAAGGTCATCGTCAGGTCAAAGAAGGGTCAGCGGCGTAAACGGCGCAAGAGTTCGGCCTCGTCGATCACCTGAATGCCGAGCTGCTGCGCCTTCTCGAGCTTGCTCCCGGCCTCTTCGCCGGCGACCACGAGGTCCGTGGCCTTGGATACCGAACTCGTGACCTTGCCCCCCGCATTCTCGACCAACTCGGTCGCTTCTGGCCGCGAGAGCGTGGGAAGGGTCCCAGTAAGGACGATCTTCATCCCCTTGAAGGCACCATCCACCTCGGCGGCCCGGGGTTCGTCGAACCGCAGGGCCGCCGAGCGCAGGCGCTGCCTGAGATCCTGCATGGTCGGGTCGTCGAGCCAGGTGCGGACCGACTCGGCCATGGTATGGCCCACACCGTGGAGCGCTTCGATCTGTTCGACCGATGCCACTGCGAGTGCGTCAAAGGTCCCAAAGCTCCGCGCGAGCAACTTCGCCGACTCGGCGCCCACATGCCGGATGCCGAGTGCATTGAGCAACCGCGAGAGCGGCTGCTGCTTGGAGGCCTCGATCGCCTCGATCAGCGCCGTCGCGCTCTTGGCCTGGAACCCCGGGACTCCGGTCGTGGGATCGTCCTTCTTCGGGACGAGCTGATCGGCAGTGATCGTGTAGATGTCTGCCGCATCCTGAATGAGTCCCGCACCAATGAGCTGCTCGAGACGCTGATAGCTGAGGCCGCGGATATCCATGCCAGCGCGCGACACAAAGTGCGCGAGCGCCTCAAGGCGACGGCCGGCGCAGGCAAGATTCGGGCAGTAGCTGACGACTTCCTCTTCGTCGCGCACCACGGCGGTCTGGCAGATGGGGCAGTGCGTCGGAACCTGCACGCGTCGCTCGGCGCCGGTGCGTCGCTCGGGCACGGGACCGAGAATCTGCGGAATCACTTCACCCGCACGTTTCACCTGCACGGTATCGCCGATGCGGAGATCCTTCTCGGCGACGAGTTCGAAGTTGTGCAGCGTGGCGTAGGTGATTGTCGCGCCGCCGACTTCCACCGGCGCGAGCACGGCACGCGGGGTGAGCGCGCCGGTGCGCCCCACTTGGACCTCGATGTCGAGCAACTGCGTCTCGGCGATATCCGGCGCGAACTTTCGCGCGATCGCCCAGCGCGGCACGCGACCGCCAATGACGCCGAGTTCGGTCTGCAGCGTGAGGCGATTCACCTTCACGACGCCGCCGTCGATGGCGAACGGCAACGTGGGGCGAATGGAAGACTCGAGTTCGCGCGTCCAGGTATGCACGTCGTCGAGCGTCGCGCAGGGGCGACGATGCGGTGGCGTTGGGACGCCCCATGAGGCGAGCGTCTCGAGTAGCTCCCACTGCGTGGCGAAGGGGAGGCCGCCGCTCCCCGGGACCGCGAAGGCGTAGCCGAGGAAGCGGAGGGGACGCTTGGCGGTCTCGCGCGGATCCTTCTGGCGGAGCGCGCCTGCGGCGGAGTTGCGCGGATTCGCGAAGACCGGTTCACCCGCGGCGACGCGCTCGGCGTTCATCCGCTCAAAGCCATCGAACTCCATGTAGACCTCGCCGCGAATCTCGATCAGCGGAGGCCAGTTGTCGCCCGTGAGCTGGCGCGGGACATCGGCAATCGTGCGCAGGTTCGCGGTGACATCCTCGCCGACGGAGCCGTTGCCGCGGGTCGCGCCAATCTTGAGCACGCCGTTGCGATACGTCAGCGAGATGGCCGCGCCGTCAATTTTCAGTTCGCAGCAATAGCCATCGCGATCGACGGCATCGCCGACGAGTTTGCGCAGGCGCGCGTCCCATTCGGAGAGTTCGGTCTCGTCGAAGGCGTTGTCGAGCGACGCCATCGGGACGAGATGCGAGTGCTTGGCGAGATGGCTCTCGCCGATCTCCGCGCCGACGCGCGCCGTGGGAGAGTCGGCATCGCGGAGTTCGGGATGATCGCGCTCAATCGCCTGCAGTTCGCGAAAGGCCCGATCGTAGTCCGCATCGCTGAGCGAGGGACGGTCGAGGACGTAGTACTCATGCTGCGCGCGCTCCAACTGCGCGCGCAGTTCAGCGGCGCGCGCCGCTGGGGTCGGTGTGGGACCGCTCAGGCGTCCGCGCCCGCTTCGCCTTCGCCACCGGCGAGACCGCCGGACATCAGGAAGGCCTCGACGTGGAAGAGCCCCGGCTCGCCGGCGCGCTTCACCATGCGCACGAGCGTGTCGGCAGTGGAGACTTCCTCGCGCTGCTCGTTGACGAACCACTCGAGCGCGTTCTTCGAGAGATGGTCCTTGTCCTTGATGGCGAGGTCCACGATGTCGTTGATCTGCTTCGTGACCTTGAGCTCGGAGTCGAGCGCGAGCTTCACCGCTTCGAGCGCGGACTTGAAGCCGGTCGTCGGCGAGGGAATCGCCGGAATCTTCAGGTCGCCGCCGGAATCGAGCACGAGGCGCACGAAGCGCATCGCGTGATCGCGCTCCTCAGACGCCTGATTGAAGTAGTGCTTGGCGAGCGTCGGCAGACCCTCGCCATCGAAGTAGGCGGCGATGCAGACATACTGATTGCTGGCGGTCAGCTCGTTGCCAACTTGGGCATTCAGGGCGGCATTCATCTGCTTGCTGATCATCATGGTGTAGACTCCCGGCGAGAGGCGCGATTCATTTAACGCTATGGGAGGAATCTAACGCCCATCACCACTCGCGGGACGGGGCCATGAATGTCGTCGAGCTGATTGAACGCAAGCGGGACGGAGGCCGCGTGGAGGCCGCCGAGTGGCGGACGCTGATGCGCGCCTACGCGGCGGACGAGGTCCCCGACTACCAGATGTCGGCGCTGGCGATGGCCATCCTGTTCCGCGGCATGGCCGACGAGGAGATCGAGGCCCTCACGACCGCGATGCTCGAGAGCGGGCGGATGCTGGAACTCGGGCATCTCAAGGTCCCGCGGATCGACAAACACTCCACGGGCGGCGTGGGGGACAAGGTCTCGCTCATTCTGGCCCCCCTCGTGGCCGCCTGCGGGATCGCGGTCCCGATGATGTCCGGGCGCGGCCTTGGTCACACGGGCGGGACGCTCGACAAGCTCGAGAGCATTCCAGGGTTCCGCACGCGCCTCACCCTTGAAGAGACCGCGGCGCAGGTCGAGCGGCTCGGGGTGGCGATGATCGGGCAGACGGCGGAGATCGCCCCTGCCGACCGAAAGTTCTATTCGCTGCGCGACGCCACGGCGACAGTAGAAGCGATTCCGCTGATCGCCGCGAGCATCATGAGTAAGAAGCTCTCGGAGGGGCTCACCGGGCTCGTGCTCGACGTGAAGACTGGGGCGGGGGCCTTCATGCCGAAGCTCGAGGATGCACTCAAGCTCGCGCACACGATGATCGCGCTCGGCGAGCGCCGAGGCTGTCCGACGGTCGCGCTGCTCACGGACATGGATGCGCCCCTCGGCGTGGCGTGTGGAAACGCGATGGAGGTGGAGGAGTCTGTGCTCTGCTTGCGCGGGGAGGGACCAGCGGATCTCCGCGAGGTGACGTTGGCGCTTTCCGCCGAGATGCTGCTGGTGGCAGGGGTCGCACCGAACGCAGTTGAGGCACGGCAGCTGCTGGTGCGTGCGCTGGACGGTGGCGCCGCGCTGGAGAAGTTCCGGGAGATCGTGCGTGCGCAGGGCGGGGACGAGCGGGTCGTGGATGATCCGCTCGGGGTGCTCCCGCAGGCCAAGTTGCGGCACGTGCTGACGGCGGACCGGGACGGCGTGGTGGAACGGGTCGAGCCGCGGGTGGTCGGGCGGGCCATCATCGCCCTTGGCGGCGGCCGGACCAAGGTCTCGGACGAGATTGACCCCTCCGTGGGGGTCATGGTCCACGTGCGTCCGGGGGCTCGGGTGGAGCGTGGGGCGCCCCTGGCGACCATTCACGCCCGGGACGCGGCGACCCGGGGCGCCGCCGAAGAGGCGCTGCGGCGGGCCATTCGGGTGGGGGAGACCCCTCCGGTGGCGCGCCCCCTGATTTCCCATCGTGTAACGACGCGGGGGGTGGAGGAACTCTCCTTCACTGGTGCAAGTTAAAGGACCTATGGAAAACTTCGAGAAGTTGGCCGCCCTCGGGGCGAAGGCAGTTGCCGGCGGCACAATGGCCGCCTGGCTTGGGTTCGTCTGGTTCATCCGCCCGGTCTCGTCCGGCGGGATCGACCCGACCTCGCACCTTGTCGCGGCGTCGGCGTCGTTCGCGGTGTTCGGGTTGATCAGCGCGGCGCATCTCTGGTTCGGGATGCAGTTGGCGAAGGGCGCGGACTCGATTCGCGGCTGAGTCGGACGTCGGCGGGCTCGCTCTCCCGACCAATCAGTCGATCACCGCACGGTGCCGCTGCATGAACGCGGTATCGATGCGGTGTTTCAGCCGCATCGCCCATGCACCCTGCAACGCCAAGCCGCGCCAGTGCGCGATCGCGCGCCCATCTCCGAGCGAGAGGAGCGAGAGGAATCCGGCCTGCGGCGTGTAGCGCTTCGGCGCGCCGATTCCCGTGACGGCGACGCGAAGGTTGTGCGCGAGAATCGGACCTTGGCGCACCGCGTAGACGCCGGCTTTCGGGACCCAGGGCGCCCTGTGCATCGTGATGCAGTCGCCGGCGCCCCAAACGGGCGAGCCATCCGTCGCACGCAAGGTGCGATCGACCTCGAAGTATCCGGACGCGGCCCTCGGCAACGCACTCTGGCCGATCACGCTGGGCGGCGCGGCGCCCGCGACCCAGACGGTAATGGCGGAAATCAGGGACTCCCCGTCCTCGAGCGTCACTGAGCCGGATCGGACCTCGCGCACGCGGCCCCCGAGTCGCACGCGAACCCCTGTGCGCGCGCACGCGTCGAGGGCATAGCGCTGCGCCGCTGGCGCGTACCCGGGGAGCAGGCAGGGCGAGTCCGCCACCAGCGTGACATCGAGCGTGCCGGAATGCGAGGTCTG
>CAYUMN010000069.1:1588-14146 GCA_964445835.1 uncultured Gemmatimonas sp. | reverse complement strand
CGAGAGCGACATTCCCTTCAAGCGATCATCGGTGCCGAGCGCGATGGCCATCGCGAGGGCGGAGAAGGCGGCCGTCAGAAAGGCCCCGCTGACGGCGAGCGCGAGGAGGGCGGCCAGTGGCGCCTGCGATGCGGCACCGTGCAGCACCAAGGGCACACCGACGCCAAGCAGGAAGGCGGCGGCCAATGGGAGCGCGAGGCCGAGGTAGAGACCCGTGAACACGGCGGCGCGCGGCAGGGGCTGCGCGAGCAGCAGCTCGATGAACTCGCGTGAGGCGTATACGTGCATGGTTCCGAAGACCAACGCGACGAGCGGCACCAAGAGCAACGTCGCGTTGAGCAGGCTCAGCACGACCTGGTTCCCTGCCCCGCCGAAGATGAACAGGAGTTCGGCCACCCCGGCGAGGCCGAGCCCGTAGGCCAAGAGCCAGCGATTCCGCGCGAGATCGCGGGCACCAGCGCGCAGCACCAGTGCGACGGCATTCATGCGACGGCGCCCGACTCGACGCGGAGCCCACGAAGCAGCGCGGCGATTGCCGGCTCGAGACGCCGCATCCCCGTCTGCGTCAGGAGCGAATGCACCGGTCCAGCGAAGCGCAAGCGTCCCTCGCTGAGGAACGCGACGTCGTCGGCCAGCTCCTCGAGTTCACTGAGGATGTGCGACGTGACAAGCAGGGTGCGACCCTCAGCGCGAAAGCCGCGGAGCGCATGCTTGAAGATCCCCGCCGCGATGGGATCGAGCCCCGCCGTTGGTTCGTCGAGCATCAGCACGTCAGGCCGAAAGAGCCAGCCGGCGGCGAGGCTCACCTTTTGCCGCCAGCCACCGGAGAGTGTGCCGACCGGTGTCGCCCATTCGGCGCGCAGTCCGAAGTTGTCGAGGAGCGACTCATCCGTCCGAGCGCCGGGGCGGAGGGCGCGCAACATCGCGAAGACCTCACCGACCGCGAGATTGCCCGGAAAGTGTGGGGCTTGCGGCGCGTAGCCAATGCGGGCGCGGTACTGCCCCTCGACATCAGCAGGAACGCCATCGAGCAGCACCCGTCCCGCGTCCGCGCGGGCGAGCCCGAGCACACACTTGATAAGTGTCGTCTTGCCAGATCCATTTGGCCCGACGAGTGCCGTGATCCGGCCCGGTTCGAGCGCGAGGGAGACGCCATCGAGCACAAGGCGCGCGCCGTACGATTTCCGGAGTCCGTCGAGCGTGATCATTGCGGGGGCCTCATGAGTGGCGATGCATCGGCAAGCGAGGGCGTGAGCACCGGGAACACCCGTTCGGCGGCATCGAGCACGAGCGTGACCGGACTCCGCAGCAGCAGGAGGGCCTCGGGGTGGCGCTCGACCACGAGCGCGAAGAGGCGCACCGGGTGGAAGGGGACATCGCCGCGGCCGTCGCGATCGAGATCGTAGCCGCGGTAGTCCGCCCACCAGTTTCCGTCAAACGTGCTGCGCACCGTCCGGCTGTTGGTCGTGACGTCGAAGGCGTTGTCGGCGAACCGGTTCGCGGTGAAGCGATTGTCGAGGGCGTTCGCCATGAGGCGCACCGCCCAGCCGTTGGCGCGGAACTCGTTGCCCCGGATCTCAAGGCGGGAGGCCCCTTCGAGATACAGCCCTGTGGAACTGCCGACAAAGCGGTTGCCAACGAGGGCGCCGTCCGTGATCTCCTTCAGGAGCAGTCCGTACGCCGAGGACCCCTTCGCCGCGAGGAAGGCGTTCCCGACCATCGTGATGCCCTTGCTGTACATCACGGCGACGCCCGCACCGTTGCGATCGAAGGTGTTGTTCTCGTACCGGCACGAGTCGGAGAACATGAAGTGCAGCCCATAGCGCGAGTTCTGACGGCTCACATTCCCCCGCGCCTCGGCGCCGACCGAGAATTCGAAGTAGATGCCGTCGCGCTGCCCTTCGACGTAGTTGTGGAGCACACGGGTGTGCGGCGAGTTCCAGAGATGAATGCCGTTGCCGTTGGTCGTCTCGCCGGCGCCCTGCGAGCGAATATCATTGCCGCGGACGACGCAGCGCGCCGCCCGCTGCAGGTAAATCGCGAAGAGAACATTGCGAAAGCGATTGGCATCAATCACACAGTCATCGGCCTCGAGGACGCGGAGCGCGGCACGGTCCTGCATCTGACTCACCCCCGTGTTCGTGAAGGTCAGCCCGCGGACGGTGATGTTGGGAGCATGCAGCACGAGCAACTCACGGATGCCCTCGCCGTCGAGCACCGGGTCTCCCTCGCCGACGATGGTGAGGCGGGGCACGCGAGCATTGAGCGTCGGCTCGCGATACGTTCCGGCGCGGATGCGAACAGTCGCGCCGGGGGTCGCCGCCGCCAGCGCCTCCGTGATCGTTGCATAGCGTCCCCCCCGCCCGACGACGAGCTCCTGAGCCCCGAGGGCGGGGCCAAGCAAGAGGACGAGCGCACGCAGGGTGCGCATCTCAGTGGTCATCATGCTGCACGAGCGACGCGCTGTCCGCGAGAATCGCAGTCCAGCTGACCGGCGTACCACCGTAGGTCGCGACCGCTGCTTGCGCATCGGCGGGCGAAGCGAAGGCGAGAATCCGGCCCATCGGGCCACGCCGCGTGGCGTCAAGCAAGAAGCCAGCGTCCTCCGCCCGCACGAAGTCGCCATCGGTGACATCCGCGACCCACACCGACTGGATCCGCTCCGCCGGATTGCCGCGCACGTACCCCGCGAGACAATCCACGGCGTCGAACACTTGGATCTTTCCCGTCGTGAGAATCACCTGCGTGGCGAACCTGGGATCGGTGATCGCCATTCGGCAGAAGTGGCATTGATCCTCCCCGACCACGATGTCGCGCGGTGTGGTGGCGCCGCAACTCGCCGAGAGGAGGGCGAAGAGGAGCATGGCCGCGGCGCGCATCGCGGGGCGCATCGTCACGCCTCCTCAAGCGTGACGCGCCGACGGCGGGAGTCGAACGCGGCTAGCGCCACCAGCCCCGCGGCGAGCCCGAGGGCGATTCCCCCTGAGGCGGGCCAAGAGGTCGCATAGAAGTTCAGGAGTTTCTTCGAGCCGATCAGCGGAGGCTGATACGTCATGCCGGGGATCTTGATAATCGCGATCGACATATCGAGGTTGTGCCCATAGTCGTAGCCCCAGCGCCAATAGTCAAAGAGGCCAGCCACGAGCAGGAGGGCGAGCGCTCCCCCCCAGAGGAAAAGAGGGAGACGCTTGCCGAGTGCGGCCACGAGCAGGCCGGTGGCGATCAGCGCGCCGAGAATCCACGGCATCCACTTGAGCTCGGGTATTGCGTCAGGCACAATCTCCTTCATGCCGATGTAGTGGTTGAGATTGTTGATCGAGTTGAGGTCGTTCGGCTTGATGCCATCCACCCCATTGACGCGAATGAGCATCCCGAGGCCCTCTGGATACTGCGGCGCAATCAGTCGCACGCGCCACAGGGGAAGGACGTAGACCGTCGCCATCAGCGCGGCGGCCACGATGATGAGCCAGCGGGCCCGGGATGTCATGGCTCAGTTCCCTCCAGCAGCGGTCTTGTTGTTCGTGGTCGCGGTCAGGGCCACGGTTGCACCGGCCGGTGAGACGCGCGCGTACCCCTGCATCTCCTGGTGCAGCGCCGAGCAGAAGTCGGTGCAGTAGAAGGGATAAACGCCGGGCTTCGCGGGAATCCACCGGAGCGTACGCGTCTCCCCCGGCATCACCAGCAACTCGGCGTTCTGTGCCCCGAGAATCGCGAAGCCATGGGGCACATCCCAGTCCTGCTCGATATTCGTGACGTGGAACATCACGGTATCGCCGACGAGGATGCCTTCGATATTGTCCGGCGTCATGTGCGAGCGAACGGCCGTCATGCGCACGTGGACCATCTTCCCGGTGCGTTCAATGCCCGACTCACGCGCCGACCGGGCAAGCTGCGGATGGCGATTCTCCGCCAGCGAATAGAAGCGCACCTGACGCTCTCGCACGAGACTCGCCTCAATCGCATTGGCGTAGTGCGGCTCGCCAATGGTCGGGAAGTCGAGCAGGAGTTGCATCCGCTCACCCGAGATATCGTAGAGCTGCGCCGAGTGGGCGAGTTCTGGACCGGTCGGGAGATATCGGTCCTTCGTGATCTTGTTCATCGCGAGGACGTAGCGGCCATAGGGCTTCCGCGTACCTCCGCCGGGGATCATGAGGTGACCGACCGAGTAGTACGTCGGGGCACGGTCCACGACCTCCCAGGTCCCAAGCTTCCACTTCACGATCTCGGACGAGAGGAACATCGAGGTATAGGCGTAACCCTTACCGTCGAATTCCGTGTGGAGCGGGCCGAGGCCCGGCTCCTGCACTTCTCCGGCGATCGTCGAGGCGTACCGAAGCACCGGAATGCCTTCGAGCTCGCCCTCGAATTCCTTGTTCTTGATTGCCGCGAGCATCTTGGTGGCCGAGTGCACCGGAATCACGGCGGCGAGCTTGCCACCGGCGACGATGTACTCACCACTCGGATCCACGTCGGCGCCGTGTGGCGACTTCGGGGTCGGCATGTAGTACATGATGCCCGGGCACTCGGCGGGCGTGATCTGCAGGACCGACGTCCGACGGTTCGACCGCGCGACGCGGGAGAACTCGTCCATGTAGTTGTGGCGATAGTCCACCGCGGCCCGCGTGCCCTTGCCGGCCTTCACACAGGCCTCCGCGGCACGGTAGTTCACGGCGCCGATGTAGTCCTTGTCGTTCTGCGAGGCGTTGACTTCAAGCAGCGTGTTCGCCTGCTCCGAGTTGTAGGAGGAGAAGAACATCCAGCCGGCCGACGGCCCTTTGCCCGCACGGGCGAGGTCGTAGTTGAAGCCCGGCACGATGATCTGGAACGCGATGTCCATCTTCCCCGGCTGGTCCGCCGTGATGAAGGAGATCTGCCCCTTGAACTGCGCGCGATACTCGGCGATCGGGACGTCGCGATTCGGCATCGGAATGCTGAAGCGCGTCGAGGAGACGATGTACTCCGTGTTCTCTGTGACGAAGGGCGAGGCGTGATTGCCTGCCGCATTGGGAATCTCCAGGATCTCATTCGCCTCGAAGGTCGTGAGATCGATGCGCGCGACACGCGGCGTGTTGTTGCCGTTGACGAAGAGCCAGCGCCCATCATCCTCGCCGTTCGTCTGCGAGAGGGCCGTGTGATGGAGATCGTCCCACGGAATGAAACCGTACGAGGTCTCGAGCATCGGCTTCGTCTCCTCCGAGTATCCCCAGCCATTCTCGGCGTGCTGCGAGAAGACGGGAATCAGTTTGAGCAATCGGCCGGAGGGGAGGCCGTAGACGCCGACCTGTCCGTTGAAGCCACCGGAGAGGAAGGCGTACAGCTCGTCATACTCGCCTGGCGCGACGTAGGTGCGTTCGGCGGCGCCGGCGGTGCCCGCGAGGGACGCACTGCGTCCGCCGGCGCAGGCGTACCCGACCGCCGCAGTGCCGACGAGCGCGGCACCGGTGATCAGGCGGGAACGGGAGAACCAAGACATGGGGACCTCGAGAACGTAGGGGTGGAGCATCGGCATCGGGCCGATCGATCCGGGGACTTGCCCCGGACGGACCTAAGGTGCATCTTACTTGCATCTTAGAAATAGTCCGGATTCCCCTGAATCCTGTCAGGTCTTTCCCCACTCCTCCATGCGACTCACCCGACACTCCGACAACGCGCTCCGGGCCCTCATCTATCTTGGCGTGCACGCCGATGCGGGGCCAGCCCGCATCACTGACATCGCCCGGCGGATGGGGATGAGCGAGGATCACTTGGCCAAGGTCGTGGCCCGCTTGGCGCAACTCGGCCATGTGGAGACGCTACGCGGACGCGAGGGCGGCGTGCGGCTCGCGCGCCCCGCCTCGCAAATCAACGTCGGTGAGGTCGTCCGGGGAACGGAGGACAATCTCAACTTGGTCGAGTGCTTCGACCCGACAACGAATCAGTGCCCGATCGCCCCGGCGTGCGCGCTCGCGCCCGTCCTTGGTGAAGCGCTGACCGCATTTTTTGCGGTGCTCGACCGCCACACGCTCGCCGACCTCACGGCGAAACCCCGCAGTATCACCCGTCTCCTGGCCTCCTGACCATGGATTGGTTCGTCCGTGCCTACCTCAAGGCAAGCTTGGTCTGGTTCTCACTGGCGATTCTCCTCGCCGTCGCGATGGCGGTCGTCCCGACGCTTACCATGTACCGCACCGCGCATCTGCACATCGCGCTCCTCGGCTTCGTGACGCAGATGATCTACGGCGTGGCACTGCATGTGATTCCGCGGTTCTTCGGACAGCCGCTGGTGTACCGCCGCATGGCCGAGGTTCAGTTCTGGACTTCGCAGCTGGGCTTGGGGTTGCTCGCGCTGGGCTTCGCGGCGCGCATCCAGGGCTTCAGGGGCGCGTCCGCGATGGTCGCGGTCGGCGGAACGCTGTCGGCGGTCGCCGCCGCCTGCTTCGTGATCAACATCTGGCGGACGATTGACGCCAGCCCGATGTCCGCCATGCATGCCAAGGCGGCGCGCGGGCTCCCGACCCTACCGCAGGCCGACGCCCACTGAGAGGCCGTCGCCGTAGCCGTACTGAATGCCGACCCGCGCGAGCAGGTCCACGAGCCGGCGGAGCCCCAGCCCCATCACGCTGAAGTAATCGCCGTTCACGCGCTCGACGATCGTCGCGCCCCAGCCTTGGATGCCGTACGCCCCGGCCTTGTCCATCGGCTCGCCGGTGGCGACGTAGGCGGCGATCTCCGCATCGGACAACACGCGGAAGGTGACCTCCACGCTCTCGACGGCGCTCTCGGTGCGGCCATCACGCGCCACGGCAATGGCCGTGTGTACGGTATGCGAGCGTCCACTGAGCAACTGCACCATGCGACGTGCGTCTGCCGCGTCCAATGGCTTGCCGAGGATCGCGCCATCGAGCACGACGATGGTATCGGCGGCAATCACCACGGCGTCAGGATGCTGCACCGCCAAGGTGTGCGCTTTCTCGCGGGCCAGACGCTCACAGTGTGGCACGGGCTCTTCGTGCGGCAGCACGGTCTCATCGATGTCCGCGGGCATCACCGTATGCGGAATCCCGATCAAGCCGAGGAGTTCGCGACGGCGCGGGGATTGCGAAGCGAGAATGACATGCGGGACGTCGGCGATCATTTTTCGAGGGAAATAGTGACAGGGCCATCGTTGACCAACTCGACTTCCATCATCGCACCGAACTCGCCGGTCGCCACCGTAAGGCCACGCGCGCGCAGCGACGCAATGAACTGTTCGTACAATGGAATCGCGACCTCAGGACGCGCCGCATCGACGAAACTCGGGCGTCGCCCCTTCACTGCGTCGCCGTACAGCGTGAACTGACTCACGACGAGGACGGCTCCGCCGACTTCCTCGATGCCCAGGTTCATCTTGTCGTCGGCATCGGGAAAGAGCCGGAGCCCCGCAACTTTGTCGGCCATCCAGACGCACTGCGCTACGGTGTCGCTGTGCGTGAAACCCACGAGCAGGCAGTACCCCTTCTCGATCGCACCGATCGTACGTCCCTCGACGCGGACCGCCGCGCGCGAGACGCGCTGTAGAATGACCTTCACGCCTACTGCACCACCGCGCGCGCCCAGTCCCACCCCTCGAGCCCGGCGGCATTCACGGCCTTGACCGCCACGTGCCACCCCGCCTGCAGGCTCTGGATCGTTGCCCGCGGACTGGTCACGGTCACCACGTTGCGCATCGGATCCTCCGCCGGCCCATACCGCACGAGGTAGCGCACGATCCCCTTCTCCACGCCGGCGTTCCATGTCACGACCTTCCCCTGCGCCTTGACTGCGGTCAGGCGCGACGGGCTCGAGGCCATCAGCATGATGGTCGCGATCGTGGCCTTGGAGGTCTCGGCGAGCTGGCGATGATTGATCGTCTCCAACACGTCGTGCACCTGATGGTAGTGCGGGTTGCCGAGAATCGGATACGACCCGATGCCACCGACGATATCGCCCCAGGCGTCGTAGAGCGCCTGCGCATCGGTGCTCTTGTAGTAGAAGGCATCGTAGGTGATCAGCGATGAGAACCCGATCGCCGCGGCATGCTGCAGGTCGCGGAGCCCGGGATTCGAATAGCGGATGGTATTGTCGAGCCGATGATCGTTGGACCACCCCATCATGTCGTTGTTGAGCGCCCCAACGACCCGAATGGAATCCTTCATGCGGCGACCGAACTCCCTGGCGCCGCGGAGTCCGGCCTCTTCACCCGTGAAGGCGACGAACATCACGGTCGCGGGCATGGGGCGCGTCGCCAACACGCGCGCCGCCTCGAGGATCATGGCCGTTCCCGAAGTGTTGTCGTCCGCGCCCGGCCCCTCGGCGCGCGAGTCGAAGTGCGCACCGACCACGTAGATCAGCTCTGGATTCACCGTCCCCGGAATAGTCGCCACGACATTCGCGACGGGGATCTCTGTCCCCTGCAGCGTGTTGAAGCGCTGGAGGTGCGTTGTCAGCCCAAAGGCGCTGTACTGTGCCTGCAGCCAGTTGACCGCCGCCCAATTCCCGGGCTGCGAGATGTGCTTGGAATCGAAACTGAACAGCGCCTTCTGATAGCCGTAGATGCGACCCACACTTACCTCGGCCACCGCCGCGCGCACCTGTGCGGCGATGGGTGCGAAGATGCGACGTCCATTCTCTCGGAGCGCCCGTTCGGCGGCGAGACTCGCGTCGACGCGCGCGATCAACTGAGCACGCGTCACCTTCGTGGTGAGATCGGTCAGGTACAGATGCCGATGCGGCGTCACCGTGTCGCCATCGCGCTCGGAGACGATCGCCACGCGTGCGCCGTCAGGGCTCGGGGCCCATTCATACTCGGGAGCAACAGTGCGCACGGTATTGTTGTGGAACATCCGCGTGCGGGTGCCACGCTGGAGGTCGTAGAGATGCGACCGCCGATGCCGTGCCTCACCTATCACCGCAAGCAGGCGATCATCCGAGAGGAACTGCGGGAAGAGATCATGCTGGATCTCGCGGGTGATGCGTGTTGGAGGGGCGCTGCCGTCGGCGGGGACCGTGAAGAGTTCCCAATCCTCGCGGAGCATCTTCGCGTAGGCGACCGTGGTGCCCGATGGCGAGAGCACCGGTGCCATCCAGGCCCCGGTGAGCGTCACCGCATTGGTGGGCTCCGCTGTCCCACGCCGCACCCGGATGCGCGCGGCCTCTCCACCATGCTCCACCCATGCGTAGGCGCTGCCGTCGCGCGACCACGTGGCCTGAATGCCGCCCGTCGCGCTACCGATCGCATTACCCTGGACCTCCGCGAAGCTATCCGTGCGCGACGCCGCGGTGAACCCCGGGATGGTGCGGGCGAAGGCCCCCCGCTCACCGAGGGCGACCAGCAGACGAGTGCCATCGGGCGAACGGAGCAGTTCGACCGGCTGCCGCCCGGTGATGGCGACCTGATGCCACGTGCCGTCGCCGCCGGAGAGATCCCGCAGCATGAGACGCGCGGTGGTGTCGGCCATGCTTCCGGTCATCACGGCCGCACGCAAAGGGCTCCGCCCATAGAGCGTCAAGCCTGTGGCCGCCGCGGCGTCGAGTGGAATGTCCACCGCGGCACCGCCGTTGAGCGGCATCCATCGAATAGCCGGCCGCCCACCAGGGCCGGTGCGCAGAAAGGCAATGCTGCGACCGTCGGGAGCGAAAGTCGGGGCGAGCCCCTCGGTCTCAACGACTTTGGGATTCCCCGCCTCAAGACGGAGCACATGAATCTTACGCCCCGCTCCCGCGCCCGTCTCATAGGCCACGTGACGACCGTCGGCGCTCCACTGCGGGGCTCGCGCATCCTTGGCGATCTCAACGGTGCTCCAGATCTCGCCCGTCAACTCGGCGACGCGATCGTGGTAGGCATCGGCGTCGGGGGCGCTCAGTATGGCCCGGAGATCCACCAGTGCCGAATCATAGGCGCCCGCGTCCCACGCATAGAACGCGCGGTCCCACCGGTGCGCCGTCGTGAGGGTGGCAGGGCGGACCGCCGTTCGCGCGGGCGTGGAAGGGCGCTGCTGCGCCCCTATTGGCGTCCACAGTGGGAGCGCGATGAGTCCAGCGAGCACGAACGAGAGCGAGTGGCGGAACATCTTGGGAAGTCTCCGGGCGTTGGTCTGGTCGAAAGTTAGTCGGGCCATGGACGTGAGACACCCCGCGGAACGGCGATCTCCCACAGAGGCACAGAGGGCACAGGGAGGAGCAGGACGAAGGGGGTGCGGTGGAGAGAGATCTCCGCCGCACCCCCTTCGATCTGCCGTTGTCGTGCTCGGTGCCCTCTATGCCTCTGTGGGAACGCCGTTCGCCGGTGCAGCGGTCACTCCACCGTCACCGACTTCGCAAGATTTCTCGGCTGATCCACATTCGCCCCGCGTTTCACGGCGATGTAATACGCGAGCAACTGGAGCGGGATCGACGCCAACACCGGCGTCAGCATGTCGAGGGTCTCCGGCACGCGGATCTCGTAGTCGATCAAGCCTTCGAGCGCCGGCTCATCGCGGCTCGTGATCACAATGGTCTTTCCATGCCGCGCCTTCACCTCCTGAATGTTCGACACGATCTTGTCGAACACGGCGTCATGCGGCGCGATGAACACCACCGGCATGTTCTCGTCGATCAGCGCAATCGGCCCATGCTTCATCTCCGCCGCCGGATACCCTTCGGCGTGGATGTAGCTGATCTCCTTGAGCTTGAGTGCCCCTTCGAGCGCGGCTGGGAAGTTGTAGCCGCGGCCAAGGTACAGGAAGTTCTGCACATCCTTGAACTTCTCGGCAATGGCCTCGATCTCCGGCGCCCGGTCGAGGATGCTCTGGATCTGCTTCGGGAGGTCCATCATCGCTTGCGCGACCTGTCGCCCGCGCATCACCGACACCGTGCGCTTGCGGCCGAGCTTGAGTGCAAAGAGCGCGAGCGCGACCACCTGGCTGGTGAACGCCTTCGTCGAGGCGACGCCGATCTCAGGACCCGCGTGCAGGTAGAGTCCGCCGTCGTCCTCGCGCGCGATCGTTGAGCCGACCACGTTCACGAAGCCGAGCGTCTTGGCGCCGCGGCGCTTCGCTTCACGCATCGCCGCGAGCGTATCGGCCGTCTCACCCGACTGCGAGATCACGATGCAGAGCGTCCGCTCCGTGACGATCGGATTCCGATAGCGGAACTCCGACGCGTACTCGACTTCGACGGGGATGCGGGCGAAGTCCTCGATCAGCATCTCGCCGATCAACGCCGAGTGCCAGCTCGTGCCGCAGGCCGTGATGATGATCTGATCGATGTGCATGAGCTCGTCGTGGCTCATGTTGATGCCGCCGAGCTTGGACGTGCCGTCCTCAAGCACGAGGCGACCGCGCATCGTGTTCTCGACCGTGGTCGGTTGCTCGAAGATCTCCTTGAGCATGAAATGATCGAAGCCGCCGCGCTCGATCGCCGCGAGATCCCACTCGATCCGCTCCACCGAGCGACGGAGCGGCACGGAGTTGATGTCCATCACGCGATAGCCCTCGTCCGTCAGCACGGCGAGGTCGCCGTCGTTCAGGTAGACCACCTGACGCGTGTGCGCGAGGATCGCCGAGGCATCGGAGGCGAGGAAGTACTCTCCCTCACCCACGCCGATCAGCAGCGGGCTGCCCTTGCGCGCCGCGACGATCTTGCGCGGGTCACGGCTGCTCACGACCGCGATGCCGAAGGTGCCTTCGACCTTGCGCAGTGCCGTGATCACCGCGTCCTCAAGCGAACCGTCGTACGACTCCTGCACGAGATGGGCAATCGTCTCGGTGTCGGTATCCGAGCGGAACTCGTGCCCGAGCGCGGTCAGTTGCTTGCGCAGCACATTCGCGTTCTCGATGATGCCGTTGTGGACGACGGCGATGCTGTCGTCGGTCGAGCGATGCGGATGCGCATTGCGCTCCGTCGGCGGACCGTGCGTCGCCCAGCGCGTGTGCGCGATGCCGACGGACCCGTAGATCGGATCCTTCCCGACCAAGGCTTCGAGATTCGTGATCTTTCCGACGGCACGCCGGATGTTGACCTTTTCACCGTCGAACACCGCGATGCCGGCCGAGTCGTATCCACGATACTCAAGCCGCTTGAGGCCCGAGATCAGGTACGGCGTGGCTTCACGAGGTCCGATGTAACCGACGATTCCGCACATAAGGGCAGCTGGAGGATGAAGGATGGAAGATGAACGTGGGCCGAGGCCCATCGGTCCACAGATCTACGTCAGCTTGGCCAACAATTCGCGTCCGCGATCGACGAGCGCTTGCGCGCCTGCCGCGGTCGGTGCTTCGGCAATCACGCGTACGATCGGCTCGGTGCCGGACGGTCTGATATGCACCCAACGGTCCGCCCACGCCAGCCGCAAGCCGTCCTGCGTATCGGCCTCGGCATCGGGGAAGGCGGCTGTCAGCGCCGCGTACACGGCATCCAACGGCTGGTCAGGACGATCGAGCTTGTCCTTGAGGATCGCGTAGCGTGGGAACTTTGCGACGATCTTCGAGAGCGGCTCGCCATCCTCGTGCAGGAGTTGCAAGAGCAGTGCCACGCCCAGCGGCGCATCGCGCCCCAGATGGAGTTCGGGGAGAATCACCCCAC
>CAYUMN010000069.1:0-1578 GCA_964445835.1 uncultured Gemmatimonas sp. | reverse complement strand
CCTCGCCCCCAATCACCGCTCCGGCGTCCCGCATGGCGAGCGCCACGTTGACCTCGCCCACGGGAGCTCTGAGTACCGACGCGCCACGTTCCGCGGCCATGTCGTCCACAATCCGGCTCGTCGAGAGATTCGTGACCACGGCCCCCGTGCGGTGTCGCAACACGACACGTGTCGCCAGTGCCAATGTGTAATCCTCGCCGATCGCCCTGCCTTCATCGGACACAAGCGCGAGACGGTCCACGTCGGGATCGGTCGCGAAGCCGATCTGCGCTCCGGTGCGCTTCACCAACGCCTCGAGCGCCGTGAGGTTCTCGGCGATCGGCTCGGGAGGCCGAGGAAACCGACCATCCGGCTCGAGCTCAATGGCGTGCACCTCGCAGCCGAGGAGTTCGAGCAGCCGCGGGATGACCGCGCCGCCAGCGCCGCGACAAGCATCGTAGGCGACGACGAACTTCCGCGCGCGAATGCCGGCAATATCGAGAAAGGGCAACGCCAGCACCGCGTCCAAGTGCCGCGAAATCGCGTCGCTGTCAAAGTGCACGGTACCGAGCGCGTCATACGTCGCGTACGGGATCCCATCGTCCACGAGGGCGCGCATCTCTTTGCCCAGTGCCGCACTGAGAAACAGCCCATCGGGACCAATGAACTTGAGCGCATTCCACTCGATCGGGTTGTGGCTCGCCGTGATGCAAAGCCCCCCCGCCGCATGATGATGCTCGACCGCCATCTGCAGCGTCGGCGTGGTGGTGAGGCCGATGTCGATGACATCCGCGCCGACCGACTCGAGCGCGGCGCGCGTGACGGAGTGAAAGAGTGGCCCGGTGACGCGGGAATCGCGGCCAAGGACGACGGCCGTCCTGCCGCCACGCGCCGTGGCGCGCGCAACGGCCCAAGCGCCGAACGCCGCGGCGTAACGCGCCACAACCTCCGGCGTCAGTCCGAAGCCAACGCGGCCACGGATGCCGGAGACACTGATCATGAGGCGGGGGTCGGTCATGCCTAAAACTAGTGCGATGTAGGGAGGAGGTTGAAGGCTTGATCGTCGCGTCGTACTGGCCCCAGCTGCCCCTGCTGAGGATAGCTTTAGCGGCGGTGCAGTTGGCCTTCATCCTTCCGCCTTCATCCCAGACGATGGACCTCCTCCCGCTCCGCGCCGCCGCTGGCGGCGGCACGATTGACGGCCTCGAGGCCGCCCGGTTGGTCGCTGCAGGCTTCACACTCCTCCAGCGCTCAGCCCCCCTCGTGCGGGCCCTCGCTGGGAAGCGGGCGGCCATCCTCCTCCCGTCGTCCCCGCAGTTCCTCACGGCCTTGGCGGCAGGGGACGGGCGCGGCGTGGTGTTGGTGAACCCGCTCGCGGCGCCGGCGGAGATCGACTACCAACTGGCAGATGCACAGGTGGGGGCGGTCTTCACGACTGCGGCGATGCAGGGGCGTCTCCCGTCGCACCTCCCGCGGGTGCTCCTCGACGATGCCCCGACCTCGGCGATCTTCACGAGTCCAGGGGGCGATGCGCAACGGATCGATCTCGGGAACCACTTCGGACTCGACTTGGAGGGCGATGCCGATGCGCCCGGGCGC
>CAYUMN010000068.1:11736-14179 GCA_964445835.1 uncultured Gemmatimonas sp. | reverse complement strand
GCGCACGAACTGCGGGAGATCCGTGAATCGATGGTGCGCGATCGTCCCGCGCGCCCGATCCACGACCATCAGCCGGCTTTCATCACGGCGCGCGGCCGGGCTCTGCGCGATCCGGTCTGGCGGGAGTGCGAAGTCGTAGTCGGAGGTGAGGAGGCCGTGGGGCATCAGGGTTCAATGCACGGCGCGCGGCGATGGCTCCCAGCCCGCCTGACCCGATCAGAACAGATCGGGCTGCCCGTCCGCGCCGCGGTTCGGCGGCTGGTAGCCCAAGTGCTTATACGCCAACGCCGTTGCCATGCGTCCGCGCGGCGTGCGTTGCAGAAAACCGTTCTGCACAAGGAAAGGCTCGTAGACCTCTTCGAGCGTGTCGACCTCCTCGCCAACGGCCGCCGCAATGGTGCTCACGCCGACCGGTCCGCCCTCGAACTTCTCGATGATCGCACGCAGCAAACGCGTGTCCATCTCGTCGAGTCCGAACTCATCGACATCGAGCATTGCCAGTGCGTCGCGGGCGACGCTCTGGGTGATGTGCCCGTCGGCCTTCACCTGCGCATAGTCGCGCACGCGGCGCAACAAGCGATTCGCCACGCGCGGAGTGCCGCGCGCACGGCGGGCGAGCTCAGAGCCACCCTCGGCGTCGAGGCTGCAGTTGATCACCGCGGCCGTGCGATGCACGATCTCCTCGATCTCCGCGGCGGGATAGTAGTTGAGCCGGAGCTCGATACCGAAGCGTGCCCGCAACGGCGCCGTGAGCATGCCGAGGCGCGTCGTCGCACCGATCAGCGTGAAGCGCTCGATCGGCATCGTGATGGTCTGCGCCTTGGGGCCATCGCTCAAGCGGATGTCGATCTTCGAGTCTTCCATCGCCGGATACAGGAACTCGTCAATCACGGGGCGCAGCCGATGGATCTCGTCGATGAACAGGATGTCACCGGCGCGGAGATTGGTGAGCGTCCCGACGAGATCTCCCGGCTTCTCGAGTGCCGGACCAGACGTCGTGTGGATGTTCACCCCCATCTCGCGCGCGATCAGCTCGGCGAGTGTGGTCTTGCCGAGGCCCGGGGGGCCGAACAGCAGGGTGTGGTCGAGCGGCTCGCGGCGGCCTGTTGCGGCATCGATGTAGATGCGCAGCGCATCCTTGACCTTCCCCTGCCCGATGAACTCCTCGAGCCGCTGCGGACGTAGCGAGAGCTCGACGACCGATTCGTCGATGAGCGCTTCCGGGGTGGTGATTTCGGCGCGGGACATAGCGGGAATCTACGCGAACGCGCTACTTCGCGAGCGCGCTACTTCGCGAGCGCGGTGAGCGATCGGCGAACCAGGTCCGCCGTGGTCTCCCCCTTCGGGGCTCCCTCGCGCGCGCGACGCACCGCGCGCTCCGCGTCCATGGTCTGGTAGCCGAGTGCCACGAGTGCGCGGACGGCATCAGCGGAGGGCGAGCCGGCGGGGATCGCCGCCCCCGGCGCGGCTCCGCCAAAAGCGCCGTCAAAAGCGCCGTCAAGCGCGCCATCGAGTTTATCGCGTAGCTCGAGGACGAGGCGCTCGGCAAGCTTCTTTCCGACGCGCGGTACTTGGGTGAGCGTGGCGAGGTCGCCTTCGCGGACGGCGCGCACGAGGCGCTCGCCCGAGAGCGTGCTCAAGAGGTTCATGGCGAGCGACGGGCCCACACCCGTGGTCCCCATCAAGCGCTGGAAGAGCTTGCGCTCATCGGCGTTGGGAAACCCATAGAGCGTCCAGGCATCTTCGCGGACGACCATCGACGTGAAGAGCGAGAGGTCACCACCGAGACGAGGCAACGTTGCGAGCACGGTGAGCGGGACCATCACTTCGTAGGTGACGCCGCTCGCGGTGCGCAGTTCAATGCGGTCGAGCCCCTGCGCGGCGAGTGTACCGTCGAGGCGTGCGATCATCGGCGGCCTCGCGATGGGAGGGAGAGTCCCGCCAGCGCGCGGGCCATCGGCAACCGCATCGCGCAGGTGATCGCGGCGGCCACGCCATCGGCGGCGTCGGCAGGTTGAGGGGCACTCTTGAGTCGCAGCAGTTTGGTCACCATGAACTGGACCTGTGTTTTGGTCGCGGCACCGGTGCCGACGACCGCCTTCTTGATTTCCGCCGGGGGATACTCGTGAATCGCGACTCCGGCTTCTTCGCCGGCGAGGAGAATCACGCCGCGCGCGTGCCCCAGCACCAGCGTGGTCCGCACGTTCCGCGCGTAGAACACGTCCTCCACCGCCATCGCCTGCGGCTTATGCCGCGCCAGCAACTCCCGCACGCCGTCCGCGATGTCCTTGAGGCGCGCCGGGAGTGGTTGACCGGCCTTCGTGCGAATCACCCCGCACTCGACCAACTCCAACTGCGCGCCGGTCCGCACGACGCCATAGCCCGTGACGGCCGTGCCAGGATCGATCCCGAGGATCAACACGCGATCACGTCGCGCACATCA
>CAYUMN010000068.1:0-11636 GCA_964445835.1 uncultured Gemmatimonas sp. | reverse complement strand
CGGCCGTGCCAGGATCGATCCCGAGGATCAACACGCGATCACGTCGCGCACATCAGGCGTCGATCTCCGGCATATCCATGTCGAAGTTCGCATCTAACTTCTGCACGTCGTCCAGATCCTCGATCGCTTCGAGCAGCTTGAGCAGCGCCGTCGCGTTCTCCCCCTCGACCTTCACCGTGTTCTTGGGAATCCAGGCGAGCGCGGCCTCGGTCGCGATCATGCCGACCTTCTCGAGCGCCTGCTTCACCGCGTGGAGATCGGCCGGCGCGGTCGTGATGGTGAACTGCTCGTCATCGCGGGTGAAGTCCTCCGCGCCCGCTTCGAGCACAGGTTCCATCACATCGTCCTCGCTCTTTCCGTTGGTCGGGACGTAGATCTGTCCCTTGCGGTCGAACATGAACGAGACGGAGTTGCTTGCCCCCAGGTTGCCGCCGCCGCGCGAGAGCTTGGCGCGTATTTCGGCGACGGTGCGCGTCGGGTTGTCGGTGAGGGCTTGAATCATCAGCGCCACGCCCCCGGGACCGTACGCTTCGTACAGCACTTCGCTGTAGTCCACGCCTTCGAGTTCGCCCGTGCCCTTCAGGACGGCGCGCTCGATGTTCTCCTTGGGGCAGGATTGCGCCTTCGCATTCTCAATCGCCGTGCGGAGTCGCGCGTTGCCGTCCGGATCGCCGCCGCCAGCCTTGGCAGCGACCGTGATCTCCCGGAGCAGCTTGGTGAACAGCGCGCCGCGTTTCTTGTCGGTCGCTGCCTTGTAGTGCTTGATCTGCTTCCACTTACTGTGGCCGGCCATGGGACTCCGGATGAAGGAGGAAGGATGAAGGCCTGACGCCTTCGACCTCTCAAATCTAAATGCGAAGAGGGGCGGACGCCCTGTGGCGCCCGCCCCCCTGGCTGCCCGCGGAGCGGGTCAGTTGTAGCGGACCGTCATGTTCAGGCGGAGGCCGGAGACCTTGGTCGCGGCTCCATCTGCCAGCGAGTAGACGTTCCCCATGGTGTAGCCCACCTGCGGGAAGATCACGAGCGAGCCGATCGGAATGCGCACGCGGGCGCCAAGATTGATCTGATTGCCCGCGCGCTTGCCGTCGACCTGCCACAGGCGGGTCTCGATGCTGGGCTGCACCACATACTCGCCGACATCGAAGCTCATGGCGCCAGAGACGTTGAACACGTTCTCGGGCGGCGCGGCGCCACCGAGCTGCTGTCCCGAGAGGCGATACAGATTCCAGCCGCTCAGGAAGACGTTGGTCCCTTTGAACGGGAAGCTCCAACCCGCCGTCCCGATGATGCGATCGCCGGTGCTGTACGTCGTGCTGTCGGCGAGGTCGGTGCCGAACGCCGAGTAGGTGAGGCCCATCGACACCTGCCCGTCCTGCACCGGGCGATCGGCGCTCAGCTGAAACCGGACCTCATCCGCGGGGGTGAAGCGCACGTCCTCCGTCGCGACGTTGAAGGCCGCGAACTCGGTCGACTTTCGCATACTCCCACCGAATCCGACGTTCCAGGAGCCAAGCGGGCGGGCGTAGGCGATCCCGCCCGTTGCCGCGAAGCCGTTCCCCATCGAGGAAATCGGATAGTACAGGAAGTCGTTACCGATCTGCCCGGCCGCCTCCTGCTGATCTTCGGCGACCGCGTACTGGCCGGTCGGAATATTCAAGCCGACCGTGAGCAGGATCTGGTCGCCAGCAAAGCGATAGTTCGCACGGACCTGCGTGTCGGTGAGTCCCGAGATCGAGCTTTCAGCTCCACCTTCGACCTTCGCGACCGAGGTGGCGAAGGCCGTGGTGACGTCCATGCTCAGTCGCTCACTGAACGGCAGGATCAACACGATCGGCAGCGCGAACTGCGACACGGTGCGCTTGCCGACCCCCTCACCAAACGTGAGGCTGGTGAAGGTCGGCTGCGTCACCGCGGCCGCATCCCGAAACCCCTGCGCCGAGAGTGGGGACGCCGTCAGCGCGAAGGCGGCGGCGAGCGCGAGTGTGCGAGAAGAGATCATGGTCATCGGTTACGGCCGGCGGATGACGATCGTGACGGTGCCCGTGCGGGCGACCGGAGTGTCCGTGCCACCGGTGTTGCTCGGCGCATCACGATTCGGGGGCGGCTCCTGCTGGATCTGCGTGACTACCACCGTGGTGTTTGAAATCGGCGCGACCGCTGGCGGATTCACCGTCTGGGCGACGTTCGTCAGCGTGTTCGTCAGGCCGCCGCCAACCGCGGAGACCACGCCGTTCTCGGCGCCCGTTACCGCCTGGGCTTCTGCTCCCGTGAGCCCGCTCTGCAACGTCGCCGCCGTGACCTGCGCGCCTGCCGCCGCTGCCTGCGCCGCACCGAAGCGCGCTGCTGCCGCACCGAAGCCAGGGTCGAGCGTGCGCGCGTTATCGAAAAAGCGCGCCGCATCCTCAAAGCGTCCGTCGTCCGCCGCCTGAAGGCCGCGGCTGTACGCTAAGAACGCGTTCAGGTTTGTCGTCGCTTGACGATCGACCAGCTGCCGTTCGGCTGGCGTGAGCACGATGCCGAGTTGATCAAAGATGCGGAACACCAACTGCTTCTGCAGCGCGAAGAAGGCGTCGACGTTGTTCGTCACCGAAGCCGGCGCCGAAAGCGCTGACGTCGAGACTTCGACGATGCTCGAGCTCAGGGTGAGCTGATTGCCGCCCTGCACGATCGTGCCGCTCACGAGGCGGCCGGCCTGGAGCAACTTGCCGGCCCGGGCAGCGCTGCTCGCGTCAGTCCGATCCGAGGCGCCGAGCGCGATTTCGTCGGCGATCGCCTGCATCCGATCGCGTTCAACGATTGTCAGCTGTGACGAGCGGCCGAGGTCGGTGATGATCAACTCGGCGAGACCCCGCTCGAGCGGGGCGTACTGTTCGGCATCGGGTCCCGAGAACTTCAGAGGCGGCACGGCAATCGTGCGGCGATCGCCCGGCGACTGGGAGAGGCGCGCCTCGTTCGCAACGGCGGCCTTGGCCAGCGCGATGGACTCATCGCGGGCCATTGCGACCAAGCGCTCCTGCAACTCAGTGCGCGTGCGCCGCGAGCGCCCGTTCTGGAGGTAGCTGTTGTACGCCGCCTTCGCCCCAGTGAAATCCTGGAGCTTCTCCGCCGCGAGCCCGGCGTAGAGCGCGCTCACGCCGTCGCGCGGATCGAGCTGGCGCGCTTGGTCGAGCACGGTCCGGGCCTCGGCGAAGCGATTCGCTTTGAAGTACGCCACACCGAGGGCACGAAGCGCCGCGACACTCCGCGGACTCCGCGCGCGCGCCTGTTCAAGGCGATTGATCGGGTCCCCACGCTGCGCCCCGGCCACGGGAGCGGCGAGAGCGAGGAGGACGAGGGCCATCAGAGGTCGGACGAGTCGCATCACATCTCCTAGCTGTCAGGGTCCAGCATGTCTTCGAAGCGTAGCCATTGCTTGTAAAAATACAAATCGACGTAGCCGGTCGTACCATTCCGATTCTTTCGGACGAGCAGCTCCGTCGCACCCTCCACACCATAGCCCGGCGAGTACATCTCCTCGCGATAAATCGCGAGCACCACATCCGCCTGCTGCTTCACCGCGCCGAGCGCTCCGAAATCCTCGAGCGTGGGCCGCGAGTCCTGCCGCGCCCGCTCCCACTTCGGCAGATGCGCGGTGACCAGCACCGTGACATCAAGATCGAGCGCGATCGACTTCAGCGTGCGCACCGCCGTGGCCAGCGCCTCGTCCTGCGAAGTATCGCCCCCCGCGAGGGATTGCAGGGCGTCCACCACCACCACCTGCACGTTCAGCTCCCGAATGCGCTCTCGCAGCGTGTCCAGCGTGCCCAACGATTCTACCCGCGGCGACCGGTCCCGCAACCGTAGCGCGGCCGCTCCGACGCCCGCGCGTGTCATCTCATCGAGCGCCCCCTTCCGGAGGTCGTCGACGCGAGCGCGCCCCTCGAGCGCCAACGCCCGCTCCATGACTCGCTCGGGAGTCATCTCCCCAGTCAGGAAGGCCACGGTCGCCCCCGCCTGAGCCATCCGGAGCGTCATCGCCAGCGAGAGGGCCGATTTCCCACTCCCGACATCTCCCCCGAGCACCACCAAGTCGCCCCGGCGGAGCCCACCGCCGAGCCACCGATCGATGCTCGGAAACCCGGTCGCGACCGAATCGGTCGCGGGGTGCCCGTCGGATGCGAGGTCCACTCGGCGCATCACGCGGGAAATCGGGGAGATGTCGCTCGGACGCAGGCGGACCTCAGTAAGTAAGGAAAGGACGAGCCTTATTCTACGGGTCTGGGCGTGACCGCGGCAAGCGGAGGCGCATCGGACCGGAGCCCCGCAATCAGGCGGGTGAGTTCGAAACGTGCCACGCGGTCAAGGTGCGGCGCCGTGATGTCGGTCACCCCCTCCAATGCGTCCGCCATGGTACGGCGGTCCTCCTCGGCGCTGGCCCCGAGGGCCTTTTGGAGCGCGGCGCGCAACTTGGTCGGGACCGCAAGAGCGGTCAGCCAGCCGCGGACCCCGAGCGCGCGGGCCCGCCGCGCGTCGATCGGCAGCGGGTGGTGGCCGCGCATCCCGGTGGCCAGCCGTGCGACCATCAGTGCCCCAAGCAGCGCCTCCCGCGGTCCCCCGAGTGGCGCCCTCGCGGCCAGCGCCGCCAACCCCGGGCAGGGAAAGACCGCGTGGGGCGGGGCGAAGGGCGGGGTCGCGTCGGACACCCGCTCAAGGTGCGGTCCGAGGCCCGTACACGGAAGGGCCGCTATCTTGCGGAACGATGATTGTGACGTTCCGCGCCTCCGCCCGATTCAACTGATGCGGCTTTATCGCCGGCTTCTGGTCTTCGTCCGCCCCCACTCCTGGCGGCTGGTCGGGAATGTCCTGCTGAACGTGATCGCCGCGCTGCTCGATGGCGTCGCCTTCACGCTGCTTATCCCCTTCCTCAACACCCTCTTCGGCCTTCCCTCGGCCATCGCCAGCGACATGGGGTGGCTGACCACGGTGCAGGAGCGGCTGATCGGCCCGTTCCTCGTGAACGCCGATCCCATGACCGCGCTCCGCGGCGTCATCCTGGTGATCATCGGGATGATCGCGCTCAAGAATCTCTTTCTGTGGGCCGGCGGGCAGCTCGGCGCCTCGCTTCAGGAGTACCTGACGCGTGATCTCCGTGCCGCGGTCTTCACGCACATGCAGCGCTTGCCGATGTCGTGGTTCGCGCGCACCAAAACAGGCCAGATCATCGCGCGCATCCTCACCGATGCCGAGCAGACAAAAGCGATCCTGGCAGAGGTCGCGACGCGCACCATCCAGAACGCGGCGCAACTGCTCGTCACGGTCATCATCCTCTACACGCTGTCGCCGCGCCTGACGCTGTACGCGCTCATCGTGGCGCCACTGATCATCGGGATGTTGCAGCCGATTCTGCGAAAGCTCCGGAAGGGGCATCGTCGGTTGCGCGCTGAGTATGGCGAGATCACCAGCGTGCTGCAGGAGGTGATCAGCGGGATCCGGTTGGTGAAGTCGTTCCGCGGTGAGGCCTACGAGGACTCGCGCTTCCTCGGGGCGTCGTCGCGCTACTCGAAGGGGATGACACGCATTCAACGGCTCACGCTCTTGAGCGGGCCGTTGACGGAAGTCCTCGGCGCGGTGGTGGCGCTCGGCATTCTCTGGGTCGGCGCGAAGGAAGTCTTGCAGGGTGGGCTGATGGATGGCGGCACGTTGATCACCTTCATGGTGTTGGTGATGCGCCTCTTGCAGCCACTCAAGCAGATGTCGCAGGCTCCGACGATTGCACAGCAGTCGCTCGCGGCGGCGGAGCGACTGTTTGATGTGCTCGATGAACCCACCGAGGCGCAGTCCGATAAGGGCACGAAGCTCGTGGATGGTCTGCACGAGGGCATCGTGTTCGAGCAGGTCGGATTTGCGTACGGCACCGAGCCGGTGTTGAGCGACATCTCGTTCAGCGCGCGGCGCGGAGAGGTGATCGCTCTGGTGGGGGCGAGCGGTGCCGGGAAGTCCACCTTGGTGGATCTGATTCCGCGCTTCATTGAGCCCACCGCCGGGCGCATCCTCGTGGATGGCGTGGAGACGCGCGAGATCCAACTCGGTGCGTTGCGCGCGCTGACGGGCATCGTGAGTCAGGACACCGTGCTCTTCAATGACACGGTGCGGGCGAACGTCGCCTATGGTGCGGAGTCGCGGTATTCGCAGGAGCAGATCGAGAGTGCGGCGCGCGCGGCGAATGCCCACGAGTTCATCGCCGCGCTGCCCGAAGGCTACGACACCGTCCTCGGCGAGCGGGGCACGCGACTCTCGGGCGGGCAGCGGCAGCGCCTGGCGATCGCACGGGCCTTGCTGACCGATCCGCCGATTCTCATTCTCGACGAAGCCACCTCGGCGCTGGATACCGAGAGCGAGCGGCTGGTGCAGGAAGCGCTCGATCGGCTACTCGCGGGCCGCACGACCTTCGTGATCGCACACCGGCTCTCGACCATCACGAATGCGACGCAGATCCTCGTGATGGACGCGGGGCGGATCGTCGAGCGTGGGACGCACACCGAGTTGCTGGCGCGCGGTGGAGCCTATGCGCGGTTGCACACGATGCAACAGCGTGCTGAGGACTCGGCGTGACGGCGCCGGAGTTCAAGCGCGTCGTGCCTCCGTCGAAGGACACGGCCATCGATGCCCCTCGGAAGATTCCGCTCGGGTTCTATCTCGAGTACGGACTCCTGCGCGTGATGAGCACGCTGGCGCGTCCGTTCTCGCTGCGTGCGGCGTCCAACGTCGGCGCGCTGATCGGCGGGCTCGGCTGGCGTCCGTTCGCCATCCGCGCTGACCGCGTGTATCGCGCGGTGCGCGCCTGTTTTCCGGAGTACACGGAGGCGCGTGTGCGTGAGATCGCGCGCGAGTCGTACCGCGGGCTCGGCCGCATCGCGATGGAGATCATCTGGCTCTCACGCGCCGAGAAGGCCGACGCACTCGCGGCGTTCGTCGAGCCCGAGGGATGGGAGCACATCGAGGCGGCGTATGCGCGGGGCGAGGGCGTGATCGTCGTGATGGGACACTTGGGCAACTGGGAACTCGGCGCTTCGTATCTGGCGATGCGCGGGCTTCCGACCGATGCCGTTGCGATGCACATGGCGAATCCGTTCAGTGACGGCTTCATCACGCGCACGCGGACGCGGCTCGGACTGAATGTGGTGTTCGACGAGAACGCCGTGCGGCGGATTCCCAAGGCGCTCAAGGAAGGGCACGCGGTCGTGCTCGTGTCGGATCAGGGGGCGAAGGGGCTCGCTGGGACCTTCGTGAGCTTCTTCGGGCGGCCGGCGAAGACACCCCGTGGCGCGGCCGTGTTCGCGCTGCGCAATCGCTTGCCCGTGATCTTCGTGGCGGCGGTGCGCCAACCGGACCATCGGTATCGCTTCCACGCGACCCCCGTGCCGATCGCCGACACCGGCGACCGCGAGAAGGACATCGACGCCACGGTGCAGAACTACACCGCCGTGATCGAGAGCTATGTGCGTCGGTTCCCCGAGCAGTACTTCTGGCAGCATCGTCGGTGGAAGCGACAGCCCCCCGACACGCCGCCGCATCTGCGCGAGCCATGAGCACTCACATGCGCACGTTCGTGACACGTTCATGACACGTACATGAGCCCGTATCCAGCTCCTGACGCGCTCGCGGCGTTGCGATCGACCGAGTATCCGTGGGAGGCGCGCGGCGAGGCCGTGCACTTTGATCACGCCAGTATCGGCGTGATCCCGCAGCGTGCCCGCGACGCCGTGGCCGCGTACAACGACAAGCGCGCCGAGGTGCATCGGATGCGGGCGGAGGATTTCTTTCCGCAGCTCGATCGCTCGCGGACGCTGATCGCGCAGTTGATTGGTGCATCGGCCGAAGAGATTGCGCTGACCACCAACACCAGTTGGGGCGTGAATCTCGCGGCCTACGCGCTGCCACTCGGCCCGGGCGATATCGTGCTCGGGAGCGAGGGAGAGTTTCCGGCCAATGTGTATCCCTGGATGG
This sequence comes from uncultured Gemmatimonas sp., assembly GCA_964445835.1. GTDB lineage: Bacteria > Gemmatimonadota > Gemmatimonadetes > Gemmatimonadales > Gemmatimonadaceae > Pseudogemmatithrix. The sequence continues at coordinate 3,650 of CAYUMN010000068.1, read as the reverse complement.
CGGCGGCGAAGCTGCGGGGCTTCACCTTCGAGTTGCTGCCCATGGCGGGAGACGCCGTGGATGAAGCGGCAGTGCTCGCGCGAGTCGAGCGTGATCCGCGTGTGAAGGGCGTCGCATTGAGCTGGGTCTCATTCTGGACCGGGTATCGCATCGACGCGAAGGCGATCGGCACCGCCTGCCGCGCCAAAGGCGTCTGGTTCTTCATGGACGCCATTCAGGGACTCGGCGCCTGCGCGCTCGATGTGCGGGAGATTCCGGTGGATATCCTCTCGAGCGGCGCGCAAAAGTGGTTGTGCTCGCCTTGGGGGACGGCGTTCGCGTATGTGCGCCAAGCGCTGATCGCGCAGATGGAGCCGCCTGCCGCGGGGTGGCTCTCGCAAGCGACGGCTGGCGACTTCGCCAAGTTCCTCGCGTACGATCCTTCCTGGCGCACCGATGCGCAGCGCTTCGAAGTCGGTTCGCTGCCGATCCAGGATTTCGTGGGGTTCAATGCGTCGCTTGAGCTTTTTCTTGAGCTGGGGCCCGCGGCCATTGAGCGACACGTCAGCGGACTGACGCGTGAGCTTGTGCATTGGGCGTCGTCGCGACCGGAATTGCGGTGCCTCACGCCCGCGGCGAACGACCGGCGCGCGGGGATCGTGGCGTTGGTGACTCCCGATGTCGCCGGGGATTCGGCACAACTCCGCGCCGCCGGCGTCGTGCACTCCGTGCGTGAGGGGGCGATTCGACTCGCGCCGCATTTTCATAACACGGTCACGGACATCGAGCGCGTGATCGCCGTCTTGGGGCGCTGAGTATCTTTCACGCGTGACCGCTCCAGCCGCTCAGCCAAACACTTCGGGTGCCCCGCTCGCCGCGCAGATCGCGCGTCGGCGCACTTTTGCCATCATCTCGCATCCGGACGCCGGCAAGACCACGCTGACGGAGAAGCTTCTCCTGTACAGCGGCGCGATCCATCAGGCCGGCTCCGTCAAGGCGCGCAAGGCGCAACGACACGCTACCTCCGACTGGATGGCCCTCGAGCAGGAGCGCGGCATCTCGGTGACCTCCTCGGTGCTGCAGTTCGAGTACCATGGCTATCAGGTGAATCTCCTCGACACACCGGGCCACGCCGACTTCGGCGAGGACACCTTCCGCACGCTCGTCGCCGCGGACTCGGTGGTCATGCTGCTCGACAACCGCAAGGGCGTCGAAGAGCGCACGCGCCAGCTCTTTGATGTCTGCCGGCGGCGTCGCATGCCGATCTTCACGGTCGTCAACAAGTGCGACCGGTACGGCGAGGATCCGCTCAAGCTGGTCAGCGACGTCGAGGCCGAACTCGGCATCATTGCCGTGGCCGCGCACTGGCCGATCCACATGAGCGATCCCGTGCACGGCACGATGTTCAAGGGCGTCTACGACCGCCGCCGCAAGCGGGCGTACCTTTTCGAGCGCGACGAGAAGCACGGCGCGGACAAAGTCGCCACCCTCACCCTCGATCTCTCCGGTCCGGACGACCAGAAGTTGGTCGACGCCCTCGGCGCCACGGACGAGGCCATCGAGGCCGTCGCCAAGCTCGCGCACGATATCGAACTCCTCGACATGGCCGGGCATGAGTTCGATCCCGAGGCGATCCTCACCGGCGAAATGACGCCGGTCTACTTCGCCTCGGCGCTCACGAACTTCGGCGTCGAGCCCTTCCTCGAGGATTTCCTCCCGCTCGCGCCGGCACCGGTCGGACGCGAGAGCAACGCGGGACAGATCGAGCCGGGCATCGAGCCCTTCACCGCCTTCGTGTTCAAGGTGCAGGCGAACATGGATCCGCGGCATCGCGACCGCATCGCCTTCCTGCGGGTGTGCAGCGGGCGCTATGTCGCGGGGCTCGAAGTGCAGCACGTGCGAACAGGGAAGAGCTTCAAGCTCGCGCCGCCGCAGCAGTTCCTGGGACGGGAACGCGCCTTCACCGAAGAAGCACTCCCGGGTGACGTGGTCGGTGTGCACGATCGCGGCAGTCTGCGCATCGGCGACACGCTCGCTGTGCTCTCCGCGCCGAGGACCGAGGGTGGGAAGTTGCTCGAGTACGTCGGCATCCCGCGCTTCGCCCCGCAGCACTTCGCGCGCATCCTCTCAAAGGATCCGCTCCGGCGAAAGGCGCTCGACAAGGGACTGCGCGAACTCTCCGATGAAGGCGCCGCGCAGGCCTTCTTTGCCGACTCCTCGCTCGGCCCCGTGCCGATCATCGGCGCGGTCGGCATGCTGCAGTTCGACGTCATGGTGCACCGACTCGAGAACGAGTACGGCGCCCCCTGCACGCTCGAGAATCTCCCCTATCGCTTCCCGCGCTGGGTCACGGGGCCGGAAGCGGCGATCGAACGTCTCGGCGAGTCACAGGATCTCACGCTGCTCACCGACTCCAAGGGACATCGCGTGATCGTGTTTCGTGACGAATGGCGTCTGCGTTGGGCCATGGAGAAGGGAGCCGAGCAGGGGCTAACCTTCCACACGGAAGCGCCGTAGCGCTCGCCGCAGCACCCAGCGTGGCGCGAGATGGATCACCGCGCCCGCCGCTGCGAGCACGCCACCGATGATCAGCGGCAGCACCCCGCCAAAGGTGTAGCTCAGCGCGAGCACGAACCCCAGCACGAACTCCGCGCGATAGATCGGCACAAAGAGCGCGATGAGCGGGACCATCCCGATCTGCGCGTTGGGAATCGCGTTGAGGTTGAACGCGTAGGCTCCGGCGAGCACGGCGCCGAAGAGCAGGGCACTGAGTCCTCCCGCGAGGGCACCACGTGTCGTGACCAGCCTGGCCGCGCGCCGCGTGCCGATGTTGCCGAGCGTGAACCAGGTCAGGAGCGGGAGCGTGAGTGCCCCCCACCAGTTCGAGATGGACGGCATATCGTCGCGGGCCATGAAGCTGTGACTGGGCACGCCGTCGTGGAACTGCTGCCAGAGGAGCAGGGACCAGATGGCGGCACCAACCGCCACCGTCGCCTGCCGCCGCGTACGCGAGTTCACGGGAGCGGGCTCGGGAGGAGGCACGAGAAAAGGCCGGTGCAGAAGGGTGATGGCGCGCCGCGCGCCTGTCTCCCCTACGCACCGACCTCATCGGCGAGTTTCGTCGCGCTGCCGCCCACTTAGCCGAGCGCTTCGACCACCGCGATCTCGCGCGCGCCCTTTCGCACCAGCATCCACCGTCCGCGCACCGCCTCGCCCATCGGCACGTGCGTCGCCTCGCCGGCGAGCTTCGCGCCATTGACGCTGATGGCGCCCTGCTGCACGAGCTTGCGCGCCGCCGTCTTGGAGAGCGCGAAGGCCTCCGCGAGCGCTTCAACGATGTCGAGCCCCCGGGCGTCCGTCTGCACCCGCACCGAGGGCACCTCCGCCGCCAACGTGGCGAACACGGCGTCGCTCAGGACATGCGCGTCGGTCTTCTTGTCGAAGACCGTGCGCGACACGATCTCCGCAACCTCGGTAGCGGCCGCGCCGTGAATCAACGTCGTCACCTCGTGCGCCAAACGCTTCTGCCCGCCACGCTCATGCGGCACGCCGACGTGCGCCGCCTCGACCGCCTCGATCTCCGCCTGCGACAACAGCGTGAACGTCCGAAGCAGCCGCCCGATCTCCACGTCCTCGGCGTTGATCCAGAACTGATAGAACTTGTAGACGCT
>CAYUMN010000067.1:0-14356 GCA_964445835.1 uncultured Gemmatimonas sp. | reverse complement strand
GGCTGGTAGATCACCGCTTCCGCTCACCCCAGCTCGAGTGCGTTCCGAAGCGCTGCGGTTCCCGGGAGTACGCGCTCGATCTGCGCGGCGGTGAGATCGAACGCCGACGCGCAGAATGAATCGCGCCGTGGCCGCATGGCGGCAGAGTGGTCGAGCGTGACACGTTTTTCCGCACTGTTACCGGCGACGGTCTTGCCGACCTCCGCTCAGAGGCGATCATTGGACATCCCTCACCACCCCGCCAATGGATCGCCGTGACTTTCTGACCGCCGCCGGCCTCGCCGCCAGTGCGCTCGCACTTCCCGATCGACTGCTCGCGGATCCGTACGCGCCGTTGCCTCGATTCGATCCGGCCGCGACGCCGGTGCGCATCCGCGGTCGCGTGACTGGTGGCGGACGTGGGCGCGCGGGCGTGCGCGTCTCGGATGGACTCTCGGTCGTGCGTACGGCGGCGGACGGGAGTTACACGCTGATCTCCGACTCGACCCAGCCGTTCGTGTTCGTCTCGACGCCCGCGGGCTGGCAACCGGCGCGCAATGCGAGTGGAACGGCGCGGTTCTATCAGCCGATCGCGCCCGGCGCGACCGAACAACGGGCAGACTTCGCGCTCGTTCCGCGCCCTGGCGACGCGAAGCACACGCTGCTCGTGCTGGCCGATCCGCAGACCGAGAATCGGTTCGAGACCGAGCTCATGCACGCGGAGACGGTTCCCGATGTGCAGGGGACGATTCGTGATCTGGGGGATCGCGTGGTGGCGGGGGTGGCCTGCGGCGACATCATGTTCGACGACCTCTCGCTCTTCCCCGAGTGGGAGCGTGCCGTGGAGCGCATGGGCGTGCCGTTCTACCAAGTGCTCGGCAACCACGACCTCGACTTCGATTCGCGCACGGACGAAGGGGCGAGCGTCACGTACGGCGCGCACTTTGGTCCAACGGCGTATTCGTTCGACATGGGCGCCGTGCATTACGTGGTGCTCGACAATGTCTTCTGGCATGGCGCCGGATACCTCGGCTATGTCGATGCGCGGCAACTCGCGTGGATGGCGGCCGACCTCGCGACGGTCGAGCGGGGGCGCACCGTCGTGGTGCTCCAACACATTCCGGCGCTTTCGACATATGACATGCGGACCACGAACGCTCGCCGTCCGGTCCCGGGCAACTCCGTGATGAATCGTGAGGCGTTGTATCGTCTCTTGGAGCCGTATCGCGGTTACATCGTCTCAGGGCACCAGCACGAGTTGGAGCATGTGCGCGAAGGGGGCGCTGTGCATGTCGTCTCGGGCGCGGTGTGTGGTGCGTGGTGGAGTGGACCGATCTGCTATGATGGCACGCCGAACGGGTACTTGATGCTCGATGGCGACGATGATGCCATCACGTGGCGATACAAGAGCACCGGCAAGGCGATCGAGCACCAGATGCGCACCTATGCGCGCGGTGCCGACAAGACCGCGCCAGATGAGGTCGTAGCGAATGTCTGGGCGTGGGACGAGTCGTGGCGCGTGACGTGGTTTGAGGATGGTCAGCCGCGCGGCGCGATGGCTCGCCGCCCGGGGCGCGACCCACTGGCCGTGGAGCTGCACGCCGGTCCAAACCTTCCCGCCCGTCGGACTTGGGTCGATCCGGTGATGACTGGGCATCTGTTTTATGCGACGCCTGCACGGGATGCCCGCGAGGTGATTGTAGAGGCGAGGGACGCGCAGGGACGAACCTACCGGGAGCGGATCGCGTTCTGAACCAGTAACGATTGTACGGCTTCCAGGCACAAGAGCGTCACGCTTCGGCAACGGCGCTTCAAGGGCGTCGCGCCGAGCGCAGATTGAGGCATGCCCACTCCGATCTCGCTTGCCGTCGTCATTGCGACGTACAACTGGCCACGCGCCCTTGAGCTCGTGCTGTGGGGATACGCCGCGCAGACCGATCGCGCGTTCCGCATCTACATCGCGGACGACGGGTCGGGGCCAGAGACCGCCGCGACGATTGCGCGCATGGTGAAGGAGACGGGGCTCGACATTCTGCACGTGTGGCATGAGGACCGTGGCTTCCGGAAGTGCGAGGTGCTCAACAAGGCCATCCTCGCGGCCACCGAGGAGTACCTGATCTTCACCGATGGCGACACCATCCCGCGCAATGATTTTGTCGCCGTGCACCGCCGCGTGGCGGCGCCGGGCGTCTACTCCTCGGGCATGACGGTCCGCTTGCCTGAGGACGTGAGCGCGCGCATCTCGCCTGAGGACGTGCGGAGCGGGCGTGTGACGGAGCGGTCCTGGCTGCAGCAGCAGGGCGTCCGCCTCGGGCGGCACGTGATTCGCTTCTCGAGGAACTACGGGTTGAATCGTCTGCTCGATTGGTGCACGACGTCACGCCGTCGCTTCCGCGGCCTGAATGGTGCCGCGTATCGGGAAGATCTGCTGACCGTGAACGGCTTCACGAATACGATGGCGTACGGTGGGCTCGACGCCGAGCTCGGGGATCGGTTGGACAATCTCCGGCTGAAGCATCGGCGCGTGCGTTTCCGCGCCATGACGGTGCACCTGTGGCACGCGCGACCCTGGCGCGAGGCTGCGGTCGTTCAGGCGAATGTACTCAAGCGACGAGCGGTGCGGCGCTCACGGCGCGTGCGCACGGCGCAGGGGATCTTCGAACTCCTCAGTGCGGTTCCCCGCGGCCAAAGCCGATCGCCTTGAGCAGGCGCCCGCCCGGCGCGTGCGCGACAATCCGCTGCCCGCGCCAATCCTGCCACCATCGCGCCGGCACATAGCGAATGTAGGGTGGAAGCCGGTCATCATGCCGCGTCGCAAAGGTCAGGAAGATGACGCGATGCTCCAGCGGATTGAGCGCGGCACCGAGATCCCAGAGCGGCGGCACGAGGATCGTGACCTGCCGTCCCACGCGCTGCAACTCGGCGAACATCGCCGCGGGATCATCCACGTGCTCGAGCGTATGACTGCACAGCAGGTGCTCGAACCGGCCGGCAGAGTGCGCGAGCGCAGTGACATCAGTGACGAGCTCGAAGTTCGGAATAGCACCGAACTTCGTGATGTCGGCGTTGATGCCGCCGCCGTCGGTGAGGCCACAGCAGATGTTGTAGTCCCAGCGGCGCTCGCGGAGCACGCGGGTCTTGATGAGGCGATACGAGATGAAGTTGCCAAGCCAGAGCAGCGGGATGGCTGCGGCAACCACGAGGCCGAATCGGAGCAGGGTCTCAGTCATCCAGGAATCGTGCATCGCGAACATCACGAACGGGTGAGCGCCCGGTAACGAAGCGGATTCACCCGTCGGCACGGCAGACGGCGCGACTAGCGCGCACGCGGCGGTCAGGGCGCGGCGTACACCCAGTCGACCGAGATGGTCGGCCGTCGCCACGCGACGCCCGCGGGCATCTGCTGCGTGCGGGCCTCCTCGGCCTCGCGTTGCGTCTGGAAGCCATTCCGATTGCAGCCCACATCCTGCGGGTTCGGATGATGCTTGGCACTGATCGCGGCGTTGAAGCCCGCCACGTCGATCGTCGTGTCGCTCGGCGCAAGGAAGACACCGGAGAAGTACCGCTGGAGTGGCGGGGCGCTGAGGGCGGAACACCACGTGTACGTTCCGCTTGCGACGCGTACGATAGTGGACGGCGGCGCGGCCGGAGCCGCGGCCGGAGCCGCGGTCGGAGTCGCGGTCGGGGTCGCGGTCGGGGCCGCGGTCGGAGTGGTCGCACTGGGCGTCGCGGGGGCTCCGGTCTTCGAGCTCGACGCACCTGGCGCGCTCGACGCACGTGGCGCGCTCGGCGCACGTGGCGCGGTCCGCACCGGCTGGCTGCCGTCCTTCTGCGCGCCAGCGGCATGCGGCATGGCGACGGTCAGGGCGAACACAACTCCAGCTAGGCCGAAGGTCTTCACGGGCGCTCCACGAGCGATGAGGGGTGCAAACGTGAGTGAATGAGAACCCATGGAGTCGCGGCGCGCAATGCGCCCCTCTCAGGACCGCTGGCGTTCGCTCCAGACGTTCTCCGTGGACTCGAAGTGATGCTTCGGGAGTCGTCGTCCTCACACCACCCAAAGTACGGCGCAACGCCGGGTGGTGCCGATACCTATATACAGAGGGAGGCGTCCTTGGGATGCCCCCCGTTTTCCGCGTGGTCGCGGCCCCTCCCTCCCGAGCCCTCTCCGGCGTGCCGCGCAACTCCCCGCAGGACGGTCTGAACGCCGCCATCGCGCAAGGGTCCGTCCCGCAGCCCACGGCGCAGCGGGTCACGTTTCTGCTGTGCACCGTGGCGGCGGCGAGCGCGACGGTGTTTGGCGCACTCCTCGCTGCGATCGTGCGCCTCAACGCGGTGGACTGGCTCGTGATCGGTATCTGCGTCTTCGGCAGCGGGACGGCCGCGGTGATCGTGTCGCGGGGGAAAGTGCGCGCCGGCGCGTCGCTGGCCATCGGCTCGCTCTGGACGGCCGCGGTGACCGTGCTGGCGTTTCATGGCCTCACCGCGGTCTCGCTCCCCGCGCTCACCGTGGCCTGTGTGCTGGTCGGGCTCTGGGGTGGCTCGCGCATCGCCATCGCGACCATCTGCGCATCGATCTTCGTGGTCGTGGCAGCGTCGGGTGCGCTCCCGATTCCGTGGCCAGCGCCGCTCTCCGTGAGCGCACGATCCGCGCTCGTCACCATCGTCGGTCAGTTCGTCTTTCTCGGCGTCCTCATTGCCGTCCTGTCGCGATTCCTGACGGAGATTCGGCGGGGGCTCCGGAACCAGGACGATCGACTGGAGAGCACCACGCGGGAACTGCAGGTCGCCGATGGCGCGCGGCGTGCCACGGAAGCGGTGTACGCGGAGTTGGTGGACGCCTTACCGGACGCCGTGCTCGTCTTGGAATTTGATGGCCGGATTGTTCGAGCGAACGCGGCGATCGAACGGATTCTTGGTCTCCCCGCCTCCAGCTTCGAGGGCAAACGCCTGGGAGAAATCGGTCTCTTCCCGCCGGGTGAGCGCGAGCGCGTGTACGAGGCCCTTCGGCGCACGGTGCTGGGGGAACAGGTCCCCCCGACCACGCTGGCGATTCATCATGCGGACGGGAGTCCGCGCTGGGTTGAGGCGAGTGCCCGCGTGGTGACCAACGACGCCGGGGTGAGCCGCATCCTCGCTCTGGTGCGTGACATCACGGAGCGCCGACGCGGGGAGCAATCGCGGAGCATGCTCGCGCAGGCGATCGCGAGTGCCCAGAACGGGATGGCGCTCGCGAGTCCGGAGGGGCAGCTGACCTATGTGAATGCGGCCTTTGTGCGCCTGTGGGGTTACGAGCGCGCCGATCAGTGCGAGGGACGGAACGTCCGAGAGTTCTGGCGTGATCCCGCACTGGCGGACGAGCTCATCGCGCGGCTCATCGGCGGCGCGCGCGATGTGGCCGGTATGTTGGTCGCGTTGCGGCGCGATGGCTCGACCTTCGAGGTCGAACTCGCCGCCAATCTGATTCTTGGTGACGTGGGGGCGCCGGTCGGGCTGATGGCCTCGTTTACGGATGTGACGACACGCGTCGCGACCGAGCACGCGCTCCTGAAGGGAGAGGCTCAACTGCGTCGGACCAAGTCGCTCGCACGGCTCGGCGGATGGGAAGTCGATCTCGGGGCTGGTGTGTTGACGTGGGACGACGAGGTCAAGCGCATCCATGAAGTCGCACCGGATTATGTCCCGTCGGTCGAGACGGCGCTGGACTTCTACGCGCCGGAGGCGCGTCCCGTCATTGAAGCGGCATTCGAACGCCTGGTCACGATGGGGACCCCGTTCCTGCTGGAGCTGCCGCTGATCTCTGCCACTGGGCGTCGCCTCTGGGCGAGAGCGCAAGGCGAGGCGGAGCGCCGCGAGGGCCAGATTGTCAAAGTGTTCGGCATCTTTCAGGATCTGACGGAGCTCCACGTTGCCCGCGAGCAACTGCGCGCCGCCGAACAGCGCAATCGGGTCATCGTTGAGAGCTCGGCCGATCTGATTCTGCTGCTCCGGGAGGATCGACAGATCGACTTTGTCTCGCCGTCATCGCAACGCCTGTTGGGCGTCTCGGAGGATGCCGTGCTGGGGCGGGATGTCGGCGAGTGGATTCACCCCGACGACGTCGAGTCGGCGACCGCCGGCCTTGCGAGGTTGCTGGCGGACCCCGAGCACGAGATCATCATTCAGCTCCGACTCCGGCACGCCGATGGTAGTTGGCGCCGCCTCGAGCTCATTGGGCGGAACATGCTCAAGGTCCCGGGGCTCCACGGCATCTTCGTGATGGGTCGTGACATTACGGAGCGCGACCGTCTCGAGGAGCATCTCCGCGAGACCCAGAAGCTCGAGAGCTTGGGGCGCCTTGCGGGTGGTATCGCACACGACTTCAACAATCTCCTCACGGCGATCCTTGGGTACGCCGAGGAACTCACGCACGAGCTGCCGGCGGGCTCGCGCGAGGCGGAGGATGTGGGAGAGATCCAGCGCGCGGGTCGGCGCGCTCAGGAGTTGACGTCGCAACTGCTCACGTTCGCGCGACGGCAGGTGATTGTGCCGCGCACAATCGACGTGGGCCAGCAACTCGAGGAGATCCAGCGATTCCTGCGCCGCTTACTGGGGGAGGATATCGCGCTCGAGGTCAACGCACCCCCCGCGACCGCCTTCGTGCGCGTGGATCCGGCGCAGTTCGAACAGATTCTCATGAACTTGGCAGCGAACGGGCGTGACGCGATGCCCGAGGGAGGGACGCTGCGGATCGCGATGTCGATGCGCATGCTTGATCCTGAGGACGCGGCGACCCGCAGTCTGCCCACGGGTCCGTATGTGGCGATCGAGACCAGCGACTCGGGGACGGGGATGTCGACGGAGGTCACCTCGCGAATCTTCGAGCCGTTCTTCACGACGAAGGAACTCGGCAAGGGCACGGGGCTCGGCCTGGCGACCGTGTACGGAATCGTACGGCAATCCGGCGGCGAGATCGAAGTCCGCTCGACCATCGGCGAAGGCACGACCTTCACGATCCTGCTCCCCTCCGTTGAGCACACCCCGGAGCACGCAACGTGGCAGGACGATGCGCCGGTCCGCGGCGGATCGGAAACGATCCTGATGGTCGAGGACGAAGCGGTGGTGCGCACATACGGTGCGCGCGTGCTTCGCAACGCCGGGTACACGGTGCTGGTGGCCGCGGACGCGTTCGAAGCGGAGCAACTCGTCGAGCGTGCGGACTCGCCGGTGAATCTGTTGGTGACGGATGTTGTCATGCCTCGGCGCAGCGGTCCCGAACTCGCGGATCGCCTCACCGCTCGCTGGCCCGAGCTTCCGGTGCTCTTTGTGTCGGGGTACACGGAAGAGCGGCTTGATGAGCGGACGCGTTTGCCTGGTGCCGTCTACCTGCCGAAGCCGTATCTCGCCCAAGGACTGTTGCAGCGGGTGCGCGCGCTCTTGGATGCATCGGCACATCGGCAGAATTCCATTCCTTAGACACAGTCCGCTCCTTGGACAAAGTCCAGTCCGTGACGGAATAGCCGACTGGCGCAGGTGTCGCACCGATCCGCACATTGTCGGTGTGCACGTGCCTAACCGAGCCTCAGGAATTCCGTTGAGCGTTGAGGATGCCCTCGAGGCGCTCTCTATTGGCGTGTGGTGGGTTCGCCTCGACGGCACGGACGCGTACTTCTCTCCCCTCTTTCTCCGCTGTTTCGGTCTCGACGGTGTTGGGGATGCGGGCGCGATTCCGCAGGTGCGCGCTTGTGTGAATGCGGCCGACCTCGAAACTCATGAGGCGCTCGCGCGCGACGCCACCGCGCAAGGAGAATCGTACGCGGCCGAGATACGCATACGTCGCGCGAGTGACGGCGTGGAGCGCACGGTGCGGGTGCGCGGGCAACGACTTGAGGGTGCCCCTGCGCCCGCCATCAGTTTCGGCACGGTCATCGATGTCACGGACTCGGTCGAACTCCTCGCCGAGCTGACGCGAACACGCAGTCGGTTGGAGAGCGCGGAGCGCATCGGTGGCGCGGGGAGCTGGAGTTGGGACGTGCGCACCGGGACTGTGCACTGGTCCGCGGAGACGTATCGGATTCTCGGCGTGTTACCCGACGTCTCACCGACCTTCGACTTGGTCTTGGCGAGTGCCGTCGATGCGACACATCGTGACCGGTTCTTGGCCATCGTGCAGGCGGCCTTGGAACAGGATGCGCCCCACGAGTTCGAGATGCCCGCACGCCGCGCGGATGGCGGACGAATAGTGCTCGAAATGCGAGGTGCTGTCGAGCGGGACGCCGCGGGGGCTCCGCTCCGTCTGGTGGGCACGATGCGCGATGTGACAGGATTGCGCGCCGCGGAGCGCGCACTGCGCGATCGCGAGGCGCGCTTCCGGCTCCTCGCCGAGTCCTCTCCGAACGGGGTCTTTCTCACCGATCGTCTCGGGCGGACGACCTACGCGAATGACCGACTGCTCAAGTGGTTCGCGATGGATTTTGACGCCTTCGCCGGAGGGCAGTGGCGCGCGCGCGTGCACCCGGACGATCAGCAGATGCTCCACGCCATCACGCAGGAGCCGTCGAGCCGGTCGCTCCCCTTCGATTACGTCTATCGCATCGAGGTCGGCGAGACGACGCGGTGGCTGCGGATCCGGACCGAGCCCTTGCTTGGCGCCGACGGGGAGTTTGAGGGCCAGGTCGGGTCGGTCCAGGACACGACGGCCGAGCATGTCGCGGCGGAGGAGCGCGCCGTGCTTGAGGGCCAGCGTCAGCAGGCACGGCGACTTGAGTCCATTGGGCTGCTGGCGGGAGGGATCGCGCACGACTTCAACAATCTGTTGGTGGGAATCCTCGGGAACGCCTCGCTCGCGCGCGCGATTGCCGATGTGGGGCCTGAACTGGCGACCGCGCTCGCGGATATCGAACGCGCGGCGGAGCGCGCGGCCGAACTGACGAAGCAGTTGTTGAAGTACGCAGGGCAAGCGCCGCTCGAGCGAAAGCCGATCGACGTGGCCGCCATTGCGCGCGAGTTGCCGGCGCTGCTCGGCGCCCGCGTACCGGCGGCGGTCACGCTGCGGGTCGATGCCGCAGAGGGAATGGTCGTGCTTGGCGATTGCACGGTGCTGCAACAGGTCATCATGAACTTCGTGACCAATGGGGTCGACGCAGTCGCTGTGACGACGCCTGGGACCGTCACGGTCCGTGTGTTCCGCGAGGCGCTGACTGAGGCCCAGCTGTCCGCCTTCGTGCTCGGCGCCGACCGGTCCCCGGGGGACTACGTGGTGGTGACCGTTCACGATACGGGAGCTGGGATGCCGCCAGAGGTGCTCTCGCGGATGTTCGACCCCTTCTTCAGCACGAAAGGCACGGGACGCGGACTGGGACTCGCCGCGGCACTCGGATCGATCAGCAGCCTTGGCGGCGCGGTCGCGGCCGTGTCCGAACTCGGGGTCGGGACGGAGATTCGCCTCGTCCTGCCCGTGGCAGCGGCTGACTTGAGTGTCGGAGAGCACACGTCCGCGCCCGAGAACGACCTCGACCCCGGCGAGGGCACGATTCTCCTCGTGGATGATGACGACGGGGCGCGGCGCCTGGCGAAACGCGCGCTCACTCGCGCTGGGTATCATGTGGTGGAGGCGAGTAACGGCCGAGATGCGCTCATGTGCTTCAGCGCGGGGACGAACTGGACCTGCGCGATGCTTGATCTCACGATGCCGGGCATGAACGGCGACGAATGTCTCGCGCGGTTGCGTGAGCGGGATGCGACCCTGCCGGCGCTGATCGTGAGCGGGTTTGCGGAGCAGGATGTCGCGGCGCGGTTGCGCGAGGCGCACCGCACGCGGTTCCTGCAGAAGCCGTACCGTGTTACCGAACTGCTCAAGGCGCTTGCGGCGACGATCGCGTCGCCGCGGGCCTCGTAGCGCGCGAGCCGACCATCCATGAACGTCCAAGCCATCCCGTGCATGAGCCACCCCTGCTACCCGGCGGGACCGATCGCCGCCGGACAGCAGAACGCAGTGGTGGACCTCAGCGTCCGCACACTCAGCAGATCAGCACTGGCGTCCGTAGCTTAGGGTGTCCGCTGATTCGCATCCTCTGCTTCCGACCCAACATGAAACGCACGTTCGTCCTCGTCGCCGCCCTCATCCTCGTCGGCTGCCAGTCCGTCGGCGGTCCCTCTGCGGCCGAGCGCGAGCGGTGGGAATCGCATGCCGCTCGCGTCACGATTACCCGCGACGATTGGGGAATCCCGCATGTGAAGGGCGTGAGTGATGCCGACGCGGTGTTCGGCATGATCTACGCGCAGGCCGAGGACGACTTCAACCGGATCGAGGTGAATTATCTCAACGCGCTCGGGCGTCTCGCCGAAGCGGAAGGGGAGCAGGCCATCTGGAGCGACCTCCGGATGCGGCTGTTCATCGATGCCGACTCGCTTCAGGCGATGTACGGGGCGAGCCCGGAGTGGTTGCGGGCGCTGATGAACGCGTGGGCTGACGGTCTCAACTATTACCTGTTCAAGCATCCCGACACACCGGCGCGCGCGCTGACGCACTTTGAGCCCTGGATGGCGCTCGCGTTCAGCGAGGGAAGCATCGGCGGCGATATCGAGAGCGTCTCGCTGGTCGAATTGGAGAAGTTCTACGGCGGGACGACGACCGTGGCCTCGCGTCCAGTGCCTCCTCGCGGTCCTTCGGGGTCCAACGGCTTCGCGATCGCGCCCGCCCGCAGCGCGTCGGGGAAAGCACTGCTGTTGATCAATCCGCACACGTCGTTCTTCTTCCGCGAGGAGATGCAGGTCACGAGCGATTCCGGACTCAATGTCTACGGTGCGGTGACGTGGGGACAGTTCTTCGTCTATCAGGGATTCAACGAGCGCACTGGGTGGATGCACACCTCGAGCAGCAACGACGCGATCGACGAGTTCGCGGTGGCAGTGGCGAAGGCCGGCGCGGGCTGGAGCTATGCATATGGCGACGAAACGCGTCCGGTGCGCACGCGCACCGTCACGCTCACCTATCGCACGCCCGAGGGGACGCGCACACGCGAGTTCACGGTGCACGCGACGCATCACGGCCCCGTGGTGCGCTCGGCCGAGGGTCAGTGGATCGCGGTGCAGCTCATGAACTCGCCGGTGGCGGCGCTCACGCAGTCGTACACGCGGACCAAGGCCCGCACTCTGGCGGCGTTCCGCGAGACGATGGATCTGCATACGAATTCGTCGAACAACACCGTGTATGCGGACGCCGATGGGAACATCGCCTATTTCCACGCGAACTTCGTCCCCAAGCGCGACACGCGGTTCGACTATGGCAAGCCGGTGAACGGGAACGATCCCGCAACCGATTGGCAGGGGGTGCATACGGTCGACGAGAGTCCCAACGTGTTCAACCCGTCAACGGGGTGGATCCAGAACACCAACAACTGGCCGTTCTCGGCGGCCGGTGCGGCGAGTCCACGTCAACGCGATTTCGCGAAGTACTTTGAGGATGGGGAAGGAGAGAATGCACGCGGCATTCACGCTATTGAGGTCCTCACGCGCGAGTCGCGCTTCGATCTCGACAAGTTGATCGCGGCGGCCTACGACCCGCACCTCACGGCATTCGATGCACTCATTCCGGCGCTCGTGCGCGACTGGACGGCATTGCCGGCGAGCGACGCGCGCAAGCGGGCGCTCGCGGATCCGATCGCCACGTTGCGGGCGTGGGACCGGCGCGCCTCGCTGGAATCCGAGGCGACGACACTGGCGATCGTCTGGGGCGAGACGATGTGGAGTCGTGCGCAGCAGGCGCCGGATGCGGAGGGGATGGGAATCGTGACGTATATGGCAACGCGTGCGAGCGCGGCGGACCGGCTCGGGGCGCTCGAAGCCGCGGTCGCGTCGCTCACCGCTGACTTCGGATCGGCGCAGGTCGCCTTTGGCGACGTCAATCGTTTTCAGCGTCTCACGGGAGACATTGTGCAGCCCTTCGCCGACTCCGGCGCGAGCATTCCCGTAGGATTCGCCTCCGCGCGTTGGGGCTCGCTCGCCTCGTTCCAAGCGCGCGCGTATCCCGGGACCAAGCGCTGGTACGGGACGAGCGGCAACAGCTTCGTGGCGGTGGTCGAGTTCGGTGACTCTGTTGCGGCACGCGCGGTGACGGCCGGCGGGCTCAATAGTGTGTCGGGATCGAAGCACTTCAACGATCAAGCCGATCGCTACGCGCGTGGGGCGTTGCGCACGGTGTATTTCTGGCCGAACCAGCTCGAGGGGCACACGGAGCGGACGTATCGTCCGTAAGGCCCCACTGGTCAGGGCAGCATCCCGTAGGTGATGAGATACGGTCGGAACTCCGCGAGTATCGCCATCGTCAGTCGAAGGTCCGGGACGTCCTCGGCAACCACATCGTGGAAGAAGACGTCAATGAACTTTCCTCGCGCGACCACATCCTGCAGGAGGAGACGGAGACGGTCGCGACCATCGACGGTGCGGAAGTTGTACGAGGTCGTCTGGCCGTCGTAGTTCGTGACGTCGACGCCGGCGAGCCGATGCCGCGCCGTCTCAGGAATCGGCCAGTCGACGAGCGTATCGGTCGTCCAGGTGTCCTGTGCGCAGCACCGCGTGTAGGTGTAGCCGACCGCGGCGGATTCGAGGAGCACCGCGGCGTTGTGATCCAAGTAGGGCGCAACGAACACGCGCGGGTCAAAGCCAAGGCTGTCGATCCGTGCGCGGCTCCCAGCCATCTCGACGCGCGCGCTATCGAGCGAGATCTGCGTGAGGTAGGGATGGGTCATCGAATGAGAGATGATCGACCAACCGGCGCGCTGCAGCACGCGAAGTTCTTGAGGGGTCATCACGCCGGACCAAATAGTACTGGTGATCCACCCGACATTCGCGCGCAGTCGGAGTTCCTGCATCTCGGGATACGCGAGCTCAAGGACGCCGCGCCACGAATCATCGAAGGTGATGGTGATGGCCGCACTCGGCTCCGGATACACGTCGACGCTCGCGGAGTCGGCGCGCCCTTCGCTGGTCGCGACAATCGTGACCTCGCCGGTGGAGAGCGCAGTGAGGACGCCCAGGGAGTCGATGGTGGCGCGCGCGGGGTTCGAGGTCGTCCACGTCAGGCGTCGTCCGGTAGGGGCGACGCTATTGGTGTCGAGGAGTGCGGCGGCGAACTGCTGCGTGCGCCCGATCCAGACCGTCGAGAGTCCAGGCGTCACCCGCACGGAGGTGACCACTGGGGTGATCGTGATGGTCGCGTTGGCGCTGACGCCACCACTCGTGGCGGTGATCGTGGCCGTGCCGGCGATGCGGGCGGTCACGAGCCCGCTGCCAGAGACGGTGGCGAGCGCACTGTCCGAAGAGGTCCACGTCACGGGGCGGCCGGTGAGGAAGAGCCCGGCGGAGTCGCGGAGGACCGCATCGAGTTGCACCGTCTGCTCGGTCCGCAGCGTCTGGGTGTCGGGGAAGACCGTGATGGTGTCGACCAGCAACGCTTTCACGCGCACCAGCACCGTATCGGCAAGGGCGCCAGTGCTCGCTAGAAGTGTTGCGGTGCGCTCATCGGGGCCAACATAGAAGACGGCGGTGACGACGCCCTCGCCGTTCACGATCACGACCGTGGTGTCGCTTGAGGTCCACGTGATCGGTGCGCCGGTGAGTGCGAGCCCAGAGGCGGCGCGCACGGTCGCGGTGAAGGGCGACTGCTGCCCGGGGAAGATGCTCACGCTGTCCGGAATCACCTCAACGACCGTCGGCGGGAGCGGCGTGATGGTCACGACGACGGTGTCCGCCTTGCCCGCGCTGTAGACCACGATATTGACGGTCTGCTCGAGTTGGCCCGGATACGGACGTGCGACCACGCGCCCGGTCGTGGAGTCGACGGCCACGCGGGCGGTGTCACTTGAGAGCCAGAGACGGTTGCGTCCCGTGAGCACGATGCCCGTCGCGGATTCCAGCGAAACGGCGAGCGTGGTCGAGTCTTCCGGCGAGAGAGTCAGCGTGGTCGGAGAGGCAATCACCCGTTCGACGGCAAAGGGCAGCACTTCGAGCGGCACCGTGTCGGCGACCGCGCCGCTGCTCAGCACGATCGCCGTGTTGCGAATATTCGGACCGGTGTAGTCCTCCACGGTCACGCGACCGGAGCCATTCACCGCGGCAATCGTCGGATCAACCGCGCTCCACGTGACGGTGCGGTCCGTGAGTACGGTGAGATCGAGGGCCGCGAGCGTCGCCGCAATCGTCACGGTATCGCGCGGAAAGCGGCTGAGCGCTTCTGGAGTGGCCGCGACCGACGCGACGGCGTGCGGCCGCACGGCGAGGGCGATCGTGTCCGCTGCGGTCGCGCTTGCGGCACGGATGCGCACCGTGCGGGTGCTCGTCCCACCGTACGTCAGTGCCGTGACGAGTCCAGTCCCGTCGACCGTGCCGACGCCGAGGT
>CAYUMN010000066.1:0-14411 GCA_964445835.1 uncultured Gemmatimonas sp. | reverse complement strand
TCAGCTCTTCAGCCAAAGCGCCGCGTAGTACCCCGCCACACTCACGCTGCCCGTGAGCACCACACCCCAAGCCAGATCCACCGGCACCACCCCCGCGGGAAACCCCTTCAGCAACGCGAGACTCGTCAGGTCAAAGGCCGCATACGCCGCGAGCCCGAACACCCCACCAAGCACCATCGCGCGCACCACGGACACCTTCTCCACCGCCGGGAGCACGCACAGCACGACGATCGCGCCCACATAGATCAGATAGAACGCGAGCGCCGCGCCCCACTGTGTGTCCTCGCGCATAAGATGCCCCATCTGGTTCTTATAGAAGCCCTTCGCAACGAAGCCGAGCCAGGTGATGTCGAGCGCGAGGAAGGCGGCCGTGCAGATTGCGTAGAGCTTCAGATAGAAGGCCATGGGGCGCTCCGGTTAGCGGGGGACGGCGACGGTGATGCGGATGGGGCGCGAGACGAGCGCCGGGCTGATCACCTTGTGCTCGAAGTCACCGAGGACGACGCGCAGGGTGTAGGTGCCCGGGGCGAGCGTGAGCGTGGTCTCAATTTGGCCGGCGCCAAAGTGGCGGTGCAGGGAATCGGCGGGAATCAGTTGACCGGGTGCCGGGGCGTTCACATTGATAAGAATGTGAAAATGCCCGGTGTTGGCGAGGTTCACGGTCGCCGGCGCCACGCCATAGTTGCGGAGGCCGAACGCCACCGGGAAGCTCGGCGGGACGGTGGCACCGTCCGCCGGGGCACGGAAATAGATCTCGGGCGCCGGAGCAGGAGCGGCCGGAGCGGCGGTCGTCGGGCGGGGATTCTGGGCGGAGAGCGGCGCCGCCAACGCCGCCGCCAGCGCCGCGGCGACGGCGATCAGCAGCGCCGGAGCGGCAAGGACGCGGGAGAGGCGAAGCATGGCAGGGAATGGCGAAGGGTTCTGGATGACCATGTCGCAACATACCCCGAACCCCCGATCGGGGAGACGCGCGCCCTCCCTGTGACTTGCGTCACCTCCTCCAAGAGGCCAATCTCTGGTACCTGTTCGTAGTCGTAGCACCCCAACTGGAGTTCCCCGTGCGACGTCGCTTCGTTCTCGCTGCTCTGCCCGCGTTCGCGGCCCTCGGGCTCGCGCTCCTTCCCTCGGTGCCGGTCGCCGCGGACAACGCCCCGCGCGTCCGAAAGACGGTCACCGTGACCATTGTCTTTCAGTGCGATGGCACCCGGTCCGTCAGTCCGTGGCAGGCGCACCTCGAACAGGGCGATGACATTGAGTGGGTGCTCGATCCCTCCTCCGACGTCGAT
Organism: uncultured Gemmatimonas sp.; assembly: GCA_964445835.1. Taxonomy (GTDB): domain Bacteria; phylum Gemmatimonadota; class Gemmatimonadetes; order Gemmatimonadales; family Gemmatimonadaceae; genus Pseudogemmatithrix. The sequence goes on along the minus strand of CAYUMN010000066.1, from coordinate 13,125 downwards.
GCTTTCGAGATTCAAAAGAAGCGCCTCATTGGCGGTTGGCCCTTCCGCAGCGAGCATCCGGCGCTCGGACGTAAGGGCGAGAAGGCGCGTGGCCGCGAGATGCGCGACAATCAGCAGGGCAAGACCTACCGCTACGACATCGTCGCGCAGTGCCCTGGCCCTGGTGGCTCAACGCGTCGCGAGATCATCGATCCCGACATCATCATCGATTGATCTGAGTCAGCGGTGAGTACAAGCGCACGACTGTTCCCCGAGCGTATCGGGCCCTACAAAGTCCTCGGTCTCCTCGGCGAGGGCGGGATGGGGGTCGTCTACGAAGCCGACGAGACGGGCCCGGTCCGTCGGCGCGTGGCGGTGAAGGTGATTCGCGCCGGCTATGCGTCGCGCGAAGTGCTCGCGCGCTTCGACGCCGAGCGGCAGGCGCTCGCCCTGATGGACCACGCCGGCATCGCGACGGTGCTGCATGCCGGCGAAACGGAAACGGGCGATCCGTACGTGGTCATGGAACTCGTGCGCGGACTCCCCATCACGGAGTACTGCGACGCGCATCGCCTCACCACGGATCAGCGTCTTGATCTGTTCATCAGTGTGTGCAACGCGGTCCAGCATGCGCACCAGAAGGGAGTGATCCATCGCGACCTGAAGCCGAGCAACATCCTGGTCGCGGAAGAAGATGGCGTGCCGCGCCCGAAGATCATCGACTTCGGCATCGCGAAGGCGGTCGGGCAACGGCTTACCGAGAACACCCTCGTCACGTATGCGGGGGTCGCCTTGGGCACCGCGGCGTATATGAGCCCGGAGCAGGCGGAGTCCGCGGGGCACGACGTCGATACGCGCACCGACATCTACTCGCTCGGCGTGATCCTCTACGAGCTACTCGTGGGGCGTCTGCCGCTTGAACCCGCCGAGTTGGGCTATCACGCCTTTCTGGCGCGCCTCGCCTCGCGCGAGGGGGCGACGCCGCTGCCCAGCGTGCGCCTCTCGACGCTCGGGCACGACCGCCTCGCGATCGCCCACTCGCGTCGGACCGATCCGGACCGACTGCGCAAGGAGTTGAAGCGCGATCTCGACTGGATCGTGGTGAAAGCGCTGGAGCCGGAGCGCGCGCGGCGTTATCCCACCGCGAATGCGCTCGCGATTGATCTGCAGCGGAGCAAAGCCGACGAGCCGGTCAGTGCGCGTCCGCCGTCGGCGGTGTACCGCGTGCGGAAGTTCGTGACGCGTCATCGGGCCGCGGTGGCCTCGGCGACGATCGTGGTGGTGGCGCTGGCGGTGAGTACCGTCATGGCGACGGTGGGGCTCGTGCGAGCGCAGCGCGCCGAGCAGCGCGCGGCCGCCGAAGCACTGGCGGCGCGCGAAGTCACCGATTTCGTGGTGGGATTGTTCGGCGTGTTCGACCCCAACGAGGCGCGCGGGAATGTGGCGGCGCGGGACATCACCGCGCGCGAACTGCTGGATCGTGGCGCGGAGCGTGCACGCAATGAGTTGCGGTCACAGCCCGAGCAGCAGGGGCGCATTCTGCAGACGATCGGCAGTGCGTTCCTGTCCCTGGGATTCTTTGACGAAGCCTCGCGACAGCTCGATGCGGCGCGCGAAGCACGGGAACGCGCGCTCGCGCCGTTTTCGCCCGAACTCGCGGAGACTTACCTCTCATTGGGCATGGCGCGCCGCAATGCCGGCGACTTCGACGCCGCTGAGCAACATCTGGCGCGGGCGCTGACGATTCGCGAGGCCTTGAGCGGAGCCGAGAGCTCGGAGGCCGCCCAGGTCATCAGTGCGCTGGCACTGGTGCGGTGGCGACAGGGTCGCTACGCCGAAGCGGAGTCGCTGTATCTGCGAGTGGTGCGCATTGACGATGCCTCACTCGAGCCCGACGATCCGCGGCTGGCGCGCGACCTCATGGGGCTCGGCGTGGTGTATTGGTCGCAGGCGCGCTACGCCGACGCCGAGCCACTGATGCGGCGCAGCCTTGAGGTGCGCGAGGCAACGCTCGGCGCGGATCACCCCGATCTGGCGAGTGTGCTCAACAACCTCGGGGCCGTGTACTACATGCTCGGCCGCTATGGCGACGCGTTGCGGCACTACGAGCGCACGCGCGGCATCTATGAGCGCACGTTGGATGCCACGCACCCGAACATGGCCTCGGTGCTGAATAATCTGGGGGAGTCGCGGTGGAAGCTCGGACAGCTCGAGGCGGCGGAACCGTTGCTGCGTCGTGCGCTGGAGATCAAGGAGGCGCGCATGCCGATAGGGAGTCCGACGCTCGCGGTGACGCTGCAGGCCCTTGGCGGAGTATTGAGAGACCGGGGCGCGCGAGCCGAGGCGGAGTCGGCGATCCGGCGGGCGTTGGAGATTCGCGCGGTGGCCTTCCCGAAGGGAAATGCCGCCATTGCGGAGTCAGCGACGGCGCTGGTGGATTTGCTGGCCTCGGCGGGGCGTACGCGTGAGGCGACGGCGTTAAAGCTGCGATACGGACTCCCCTGAGGTTCGGGGAATCGTGGCAGGTCGTAGCGCTCGCACCGAGACGGTGGCGTATAGTTCGTGAGGTGCCGTCGATTCACTTTAGCCAAGGACCGCTTCATGCATCCTGCTTTAGTCGCCCTGTTGGTTGCGCAGATGTCCTTCGCACCGCTCGCACCGCTCGCACCGCTCGCACCGCTCGCACCGCTCGCACCGGACTCCGTCCCACCGGCACCCCAGCTCCCGCACCCGCGCGACGTCGCCCGCGGCGCGGTCGTGGCGCCGCCCGTGGACTACAGCGAGGCGTACTACCGTCGGCTCGACATTCATCGGAAGGCGAGCACGCTGACGATTCCGTTCTTCGCGTTGCAGTTGATTGCCGGATCGCAGTTGTTCGACAAGAGCAGCGACGCCCCGGAGTGGGCGAAGGTCGGGCACCGAATTGGCGCGACGGGTGTTGCGGCGCTCTTCGCGACGAATCTCGTGACGGGTGTGCCCAACCTGATCGCGGGATGGAAGGATCCCAAGGACCGCAAGCGGCGTCTCTTCCACGCCTCGCTGATGCTGGCGGCGTCGGCCGGCTTTACCGCCACGGGGCTGCTGGCGGAGAATGCCGAGGGCGATCCCGATGCGAGGAACCTGCACCGCACGGTCGCCTACACGTCGATGGGGTTGGCGACGGTCGCGTACTTCTCGATGCTTGACTTCTTCCGAGGGAATTGAAATGACTGAACGCAGAGATGACTGTGCCGCGTGCGGGGTGGACCGGCGTGAGTTCTTGTCAACGTCGGCCCTGGTGGTGTTCGGCTCGATTCTCGCGGCGTCCTGTGGGGACGGGCAGATCGGCGGCGTCGCGGGTCCGATCCTCCCGCCTGGCGGTGTCGGCGGGCTGCTGGTGAACCTGGTGGACTTTCCGGCGCTGGCGACTGTTGGCGGCACGGCGCGGGTCGATGCTGGCGGAGCGAATCCTATTGCCGTCACGCGGACGGGGGCCAGCAGTTTTGTGGCGCTGTCGATGATCTGTCCGCACGCGGCGTTCAAGCCGATCCAGATTATGGCGCCCGGATTCCACTGCCCGAACCACGGGGCGGAGTTCGCGTCGAATGGCACCTGGGTCGGCGGGCAACCCACGGGAAATCTCACGCAGTTCGCGGTGGTCTATAATGCGGGGGCGGGAACGCTCAGAATCACTTGAGTGTCCAGGCCTCGACGCGATTCCCCCCCCAACACGTCGCTCCTCATGCCGGAGTCTCAATCGGGCATTTGCATCCCGGTGGCCCCAGGCAACGTGACGGGAGCGGACCGCGCGAGGCTGGAGGCCCGCCGGCCGTCGACGGATGCGCGCATCGCGGGGTTGCAGGCGCAATTGCCCGGAACGGGGGGTCGGACCAGTAAGCAGTGAGTACGTCCGTATTGACAGGTCCGCTCGGAGATCGCATTCTCTTACCTGTCGGCCCATCTCGGGCCTACGGACGCCGTAGTCCCCACCGATTATTGGAGGATTGCCCCGATGCAGAGAGGATTTCCCTCGGCGGCCATTGTGGCTGCGCTCGTGCTCACCGCGTGCTCGGATACGACCGCGCCGACCGGCGCCGCATCGCTCAAGACCGATCTCGCGGATGCGCAGGAACGCACCGGATACATCATCACGTTCCGCAACGGTGTCGCCGATGCTCCCGGGCTCGCCCGACGGATGGCGGCCGCGAACGGTGGTGAGGTGGGGTACATCTACACGACGGCGATCAAGGGTTTTTCGGCCCAACTGACGCCCGCCGCGGCGGCTGCCCTCGCACGTAATCCGAATGTCGAGGCCATCGAGGTCGATGGCATCGTGAGCATCGACGCCACCCAATCGGGGGCGACGTGGGGCCTCGATCGCATTGACCAAGCGGACCTGCCATTGAACGGCACCTACTCGTACACGAGGACGGGCGCCGGTGTCCGCGCCTACATCGTCGATACGGGCATCCGTGGCTCGCACACGGAGTTCGCGGGGCGCATGGGGACGGGATTCACCGCCATCACCGACCGGAACGGTACGAATGACTGCAACGGCCATGGCACGCACGTGGCGGGTACCGTCGGCGGCACAACGTACGGCGTGGCGAAGGGGGTCACCCTCGTGCCGGTGCGCGTGCTCAACTGCCGCGGATCGGGCACGAATAGCGGTGTGATCGCTGGCGTGGATTGGGTGGCGGCGCAGTCGTATCGCCCGGCCGTGGCCAACATGTCCCTCGGCGGTGGCGCGAGCACGGCGCTGGACAACGCGGTCACGGCCGCGGTCAGCGCCGGCGTGACCTTCGTGGTGGCGGCCGGCAACAGCAATGTCGATGCCTGCACGGCCTCGCCGGCGCGTGCGCCGACGGCTATCACGGTCGGCGCCACGACGAACACCGATGCCCGTGCCTCGTACTCCAACTTCGGCACCTGCGTCGACATCTTCGCGCCGGGCAGCTCGATCACCTCGGCTTGGCACAAGTCGGACACGCAGACGAGCACCATTTCAGGCACCTCGATGGCGTCGCCGCATGTGGCCGGCGTGGCCGCGCTCTACCTGCAGGGTGGCAACGCCAGTCCCGCCACCGTGACGAACGCGCTCACCAATGGCGCGACCACCGGGAAGATCACGAGCCTCGGTACAGGCTCGCCGAACCGCCTGTTGTTCACGGCCTACTGATTGCACGAGCGTGTGTGACCGTGTGCGAGGGTGTATGGGCGAGGCCCCGGTGGCGTGATGCCACCGGGGCCTCGTTGTTCATTCAAGCCGTGGGCTTCCCGAATATCCTCGTCACCGTCCCTCTCACTCCCGAACCATGCGCGCACTCCTTCGCTCTGTCACCGTCGCAGCCCTCACGCTGACTGCCCTCTCGCTCGCCGTGCCGTTGCGCGCTCAGCAGGGAACCCCACTCCTCGGCGTGCGGGTGGACGCCGATCGCAACAAGCTCCTGCTCGAGATTCCGAACGGACAGCTCGACAAGGATCTGTTGCATCAGATCACGCTCGCCACGGGCGCCGGGGTGTCGTCGCTTGGCCTCGACCGCGCGCAGGCGGGCGGCGAGGCCCTGATTCGGTTCGAGCGCCGTGGGCGCCGGGTGCTCATGGTGCAGGACAATCTGCAGTCCCGAGCCCTCGGGGCGGATGCGGCGGGTCAGCGGGCCGCCGCGGAGTCCTTCCCGCGCTCGGTGATGGCGTCATTCCCAATTGAGAGCGACACGGGCGGCAAGATTATTGTGGACGCGACCTCGTTCTTTCTCTCCGATGCCTACGGCGTCGCCGACGGGCTGCGCCGGGCGCAGCAGGGGACAGCGCGGGTCGACGCGAACCGGAGCTGGTTCGATGCGGCGCGCACCAAGGCCTTTCCGCTCAATGTCGAAGTGCACGCCGTACTCACCTTTGGCGTCGATAATCCGGGCGCGGCGCTCCCCCGCAACGTGCCCGACGCCGCGTCGCCGGTGTTCGAGATTCATCACTCGATCGTCGCGTTGCCGTCGGCCGAGGGATACACGCCGCGCGCGTTCGATGCGCGCTCGGGGTATTTCGGCACCGCGTTCTATGATTTCGCGCAGGGCTTCGACGGGCTGTATCGCAATGGCTTCATCAATCGCTGGCGGTTGATCCCCAAGGATCCCGCGACGTATCAGCGGGGACAGCTTGTCGAGCCGACGCAACCGATCATCTACTATCTCGATCCCGCGATTCCCGCGCCCTACAAAGAAGCCTTTCGTCAGGGGGGCAACTGGTGGGCGAAGGCCTTCGAAGCGGCCGGGTTCAAGAACGCGTTCCAAGTGCGTGATCTTCCGGCCGGCGCCGATGTCATGGATGCGCGCTACAACATGTTGATGTGGGTCCACCGAAACAGCTTCGGTCCGTCGGTCGGCCCGTCGTTCCAGGATCCGCGCACGGGGGAGATTCTTCGCGCGGTGGTGCGCATGGACTCGTACCGCTCAATTGTGGACTACAACATCTGGGCGGGACTGGTGCCGAGTGCGGGGCCACGTGGTCTGAATCTCGATGCCGAGGAGTTCGCGATGGCGCGCCGTCGCCAGCATACGGCGCACGAGATCGGCCACACGCTTGGCCTCGCGCACAACTTCTATACCTCGATGCAGGGCCGTGCGTCGGTGATGGACTATCCGTTCCCGCTCATCACGGTGACGGCGAACAATCAGCTCGATCTTTCGAAGGCCTACGCGCCGATGACCGGTGGCTGGGACTCGCTCGCCATTCGCTACGGCTACACGTGGTATCCGAATGCGCAGGCCGAGCGCGACGGGCTCGCGAGGATCGTCGCCGAAGGGATCACGCGCGGCCTGCGCTTCGTCCCCGACCAGGATGCCGACCCCACCGGTTCGGTTCCTGGCGCGACCCGCTGGGACGAAGGAGCGACGGTCTTCGAGTCGCTGGACCGCACGGTGGCAGTGCGCCGCATCGCGATGGCGAACTTCGATGAACGTGCGATCAAGCCGGGGGAGCCGATGTGGCTGCTCTCCATGCGATTCCTCCACGTGTATCTGCATCATCGCTACGCGCTCGAGGGGGTGTTCAAGAACGTCGGCGGCATGGACTTCCGCTACGCGATGCGCGGTGACGGCCAGCCACCCACCACAGTGATTCCGGCGGCAGAGCAGCGGCGTGCGCTCGGCATGGTGCTTGACGCCATCGAACCCAACGCGCTCGCGGTCCCGGAGAAGGTGCTCGCGATGATTCCGCCGGTGGCTCCAGGTGGGGACGCGGGCTACGACTGGTTGCCGCGTGCGGGCACGGCGGTCGATCAGGTCGAGCTCGCCGGCGGCCTCGCGACCGAAGTGATTGAGGGGTTGATGGAGCGCGATCGCCTGCAGCGCGTGGCCATTTTCTTTGCGCGGGACCGGCAGAACCCTCCGTTGGCCGAAGTGATCGAGGCCATCGTGACGCGCACCTGGTATGCTCCGACGCCGAGCGAGCCGGACGCGCAGGCCCTGCGTCGCGTGACGCGCCGGGTGGCGCTCAACACCTTGCTCGACCGCGCCGGGGATGTGCGCGCCTCGGCGGATGTCCGTCAGGTGGTCGCGTTCAATCTCGTGGCGCTGAAGGAGCGCTTGCAGTCACAGGCCGATGCCGGCGGCGTGGCGGACCGTGCGTTGCGCCTCGCGGCGATCCGGGAGATCGAGGCCTTCGAGCGGGGTGAGGATGACCCGACCAAGCGGACGCGGTACCGGGTCATCGTGCTGCCGTGGCCCTAAGGCCTATTCACGAAATGATTAGAAGTTGATGAAGGGCGATGCACCGTCATGTACCTGTTCGTATGGTACTGGCGGCGCAACCTTTTTGAGGGGCGCGGTGTCATAACTGGGTCGTGGCCGTATTCGAGCGGTCACTGCCATCCCACCGTTCGAGGCTCGCTCGCCATGCAACTGCCCCGTTCCCGCACTACCCTCGTGATTCTTGCGCTTCTGGTCGTGGGAGCGCCCGCGGCGTGGCTACTCGCCCGCCCGACCGCTGCGGACGGCGATGCGCTCGTCGCGACGGTCAAGCAGGGCGACTTCCTCGTCACCGTGACGACGTCGGGGGAGCTCCGATCGCGCTCCTTCGTGCAGATCCAAGCGCCGGAGGGAATGCAGCAGGCGAACGCCTTCAACGTGAAGATCCAGACCCTCGTCCCCGAAGGGACGCTGGTGAAGGCCGGGGACTTTGTGGCGGAGCTCGACCGCTCCTCGCTGGCGCAGCGTATGTCTGACGTCGGGCTCGCACTCCAGAAGGCCGAGGCGCAACTCGAGCAGGCGATGCTCGACTCGACGCTCAATCTCTCGAAAGCGCGTGAGGACATCCGTGGGATGGATCTCGCCCTCGAGGAGAAGCGACTGGCGAAGGAGCAGGCCGTCTACGAGGCGCCGACGATTCGCCGTCAAGCGGAGATCGATCTCGAGAAGGCCGAGCGCGCGCTGGCGCAGGCACGGATCGATTACGTGACGCGCGTCGAGCAGGCGAAGGCGAAAATGAGCGAGGTCGGCTCGGACGTCCAGCGTCAGCGCAACCTGCTCACCACTGTACGGGACGTGATGGCCGGCTTCACGATCACGGCACCATCGGACGGCATGGTGATCTACGTGAAAGAATGGAACGGAAAGAAGAAGACCGCGGGCGCACAGGTGAATCCGTGGGAGTCGACGGTGGCCACGCTCCCTGATCTCACGCAGATGGAGTCGGTGACCTACGTGAACGAGATTGATGTGCGGAAGATCGCGGTCGGGCAGGAAGTGCACCTCACGCTCGACTCCGATCCGAACAAGCGATTGACTGGCACGGTGAAGGCGGTCGCGAACGTTGGCGAGCAGCGCCCGAACTCCGATGCGAAGGTCTTCGAGGTGGTCGTCACGGTGGCTCAGCCCGACACGACGCTTCGCCCCGGCATGACGACGGCCAACGCCGTGCGGACGGCGCGCATCCCGAATGCGCTCTTCGTCCCGCTAGAGGCCGTGAGCTCCGCCGAGGACGTCGCCTACGTGTACAAGCGCACCGGCGTGCGCGTGGTGAAGCAGGAAGTGGAGCTCGGCGCGATGAACGACAACGAAGTCGTGATCGTGCGCGGGGTCGAGGCGGGGGACGAAGTGCTCTTGGTGCCGCCGAGCAACGCGGCAACGATGACGCCGCAGCGACTCCCGGGCTCAAGAGCGGGCGCCAAGGCGGATACATCGGCCGGCGCCGCAGACACCGCCACCCCGGCTCGGACCGTTCCGCGTGGCCGGTGATCGGGCGCGCCTCGCGGCTGTTGGCCGCGAGCTCATGGCGCACTCGACTTTCGCGATGCGCACCGCGCTCGAGGCGGTGGCGCACAACCGACTGCGGGCGGGCCTGACCTCGCTCGGCATCCTCTTCGGCGTTGCCTCAGTCATTGCGATGCTCGCAATCGGTCGGGGCGCCGAAGCAGAGATCCTTGAGCAGATGAAGCTCTTGGGCTCCAACAACGTCCTGATCGCGCCCTACGAGGAGCAGCAGGAAGGCGAGGCCGAGGAGGAGAACAGCAAGCAGCCGAAGCGCTTCTCGCCAGGTCTCAGCCAACTCGATGCCGACGCGATCCGTGCGCACGTGCCGGGCGTCGAATCGGTGAGCGCGGAGGTCGTGCTCAACACCTCCGTCACACGAGAGGGGCGACGGCGCTCGGGGAAGGTGGTGGGAATCGACAGTACCTACTTCCGACTGCTGAACATGGGGCTCGCGACGGGATCGCCCTTCTCAGCCGAGCAGGTCGCGTCGGGGCGTCCGGTGGCAATTATCGGGCATGGTGTGAAGACTCGCTTCTTCACGAGCGAGGACCCGGTAGGGAAGTCCATCAAGGTCGGGGAGATCTGGCTGACGGTGGTCGGCGTTCTTGAGGACCGGCAGGTGGCTGGGGAGAACACGGAGCGGCTCGGGCTTCGTGATGTCGGCATGGATGTCTTCGTGCCGCTCAATACGATGCTCCTCCGCTTCCGGAATCGGGCCCAGGTGACGCAGGCCGAGATCGAGGTCGCGAGCCGTGACAACGATGGGCCGCAGAATCAGGAAGAGCCGACGGCGGAGGTGAAAGCGGAGCGAGCCAACTACCATCAGCTCGATCGCATCGTGGTGCGCGTCACGGACTCGAAGCAGGTGCCGCAGGTCGCCGATGTGGTGCGTCGGATGCTGACGCGCCGGCACAACACCGTGGTGGACTTCGAAGTGACCGTTCCGGAATTGCTCCTCAAGCAGGAGCAGCGCGCCAAGACGATCTTCAATGTCGTGCTCGGCGCGATTGCCAGCATCTCGTTGATCGTCGGTGGCATCGGCATCATGAACATCATGCTGGCCTCCATTCTTGAGCGCATCCGGGAGATCGGTGTGCGCCGCGCGCTCGGCGCGACGCAAAAGGACATCCTCGGACAGTTTCTCGCGGAGGCGGTGCTGATCAGCGTGGCCGGCGGATTCGCGGGAATTCTCGTGGGGATGGGACTGAGCGTGGGCATCGAGAAGTTCGCGGGCATCCGCACGATGGTCTCGGTGATGAGTGTGGTCGTCGCATTCGGGGTGTCGTTGACGGTGGGATTGGTGTTCGGAATCGTGCCCGCGTGGCGGGCGGCCCAGCAGGATCCGGTCGTATGTCTGCGCTACGAATGAGGATGGCGATGCGTCGAATGCTTCTTGTGCTCGCGGTGCTTGGCGCCGCGAATGCTCCGGTGGTCGCTCCCGTACTTGCGCAGCAGGCGCCCCTGCGACTCACGTTACAGGAGGCGATCGAGCGGGCGCATGCCCGGGGGCCCGTCGCCCTCGCGGCCAAGGCGACACGCGATGCGGCTCGGGCGCGTGATCGCGCGTTCGGTGCGGACTTGATGCCTCAGGTTGCGCTCAGCGGAACTGTTCCGGCGTACAACCGCTCGATCATTCCGGTATTGCAGCAGGACGGAAGCACGCTCTTTCGCCCGCAGGAGCAGAGCCAGTCGGATCTGAACATGGCGATCTCCCAGCGCATCCCCTTCACCGGGGGCGACCTGTTCATCAACTCGGGGCTCTCGCGGATCGATCGGGTGGGCACGCTGTCGAGCCGCACCTTTCAGACGACCCCCGTGCAGATCGGAATTCGGCAGGATATCCTGCGGCCGAATCGTCAGCGCTGGGACAATCGCGAGCAGGCGCTGCGGGCGGATGTCGCCGAGCGCGCGTACAAGGAAGCGCTTGAGGATATTTCCATCACCACGGCCAACAGCTTCTTCGACTACTACACGGCCAAGCTCGGGCTGGAGAATGCCGCCGCCAACGCCTCGGTCAACGACACGCTGTACACGTTGAACAAGGGACGCTTCGAGGTCGGGAAGATCGGTGAGAATGATCTCTTGCAGAGTGAGTTGGCACTGTTGCGTGCGCAGGTCTCGCTCGACGGCGCACGCTTGGAGCACGATCGGACGTTGGCGTCGCTCCGCCTGCTACTGGATCTCCCGCGCGGGGCACCGCTGGAGATCGTGGTGCCGAATGACATCCCGGACGTCGTGGCCGACACGGTGACAGCCGTGCAGATGGCGCAGAAGCATCGCGCGCAGATGCTTGAGCTCGAGCTACAGGAAGTGCAGGCGGACCGCCGCATCGCCGAGGCGCGATTCGGTTCGGGGTTCGGTGGGACGCTGACTGCGTCGATGGGTCTCAATCAGTCGGCGGGAACGCTGGATCAAGCCTATCGCGATCTCCGCGAGGCGCAGCGCTTCCAAGTCGGCGTCTCACTCCCGATCGTGCAGTGGGGTGGCCGGAGCGCGAACATCCAAGCAGCGCGCCTCGACGGTGACCGGGTGGATTACCTCGCGCGGCAGACACGTGAGCAGACCGCGCAGGAGGCGCATTTCGCGGCGCTCGGCTTGGCGCAGGCGCGTCGACAGTTGAGCATTGCCGCGAAGGCCGACACGGTCGGTGCCAAGCGCTTTGAGGTCGCGAAGAATCGCTACGTGATCGGACGCATCGGTATCGACAATCTGTACCTGGCGCAGGCCGAGAAGGATGCGGCCTTGGGGCAGTACCTGCAATCGCTCCGTGGCTATTGGGTGGCGTACTACCGACTGCGCCGTGTGACGATGTTCGACTTCGCCACCGGTGCGGTGATCAGGTAGGGTCGATCGCCACCGGTCCAGCCGCCGGTCCAGCCGCCGGTCCAGCCGCCGCGCCGCCGCCGCGCAGCCTCAGAGCGTGCGACTGAAGACCCGCTCAGCCGTGTGCGCCGGCAAGTAGGCGTCAAAGGGGAGACAGAGATTGCGCAGGAAGAAGCGACCGAGCGTCGTGACGCGGATGGTCATCGCGTCGCGGGTGACGAGTCCGTCGGCCTCGAAGGCCTCGAGCGCCTCGAGCGCGGGTGCGAGCGACGCAGGAACTCGGGCGAGTGAGATCTCGAGGTTACACAGCAGATCCCGGATGATCTCGCCACGTACGTGATCGTCCTCGGTGAGCACATGGCCCCGCACAGTTGGCAGGGTGCCGGCGCGTACCGACTCCGTCCACGGCGCGAGTTCCGCGGCGTTCTGCGCATAGGTCCCGGCGACCTCGGAGATCGAACTCATGCCGACGCCGAGGAGATGTCGCGCCGGGTAGGGGGTGTACCCCATGAAATTGCGGTGGAGTCGCCCTTCGCGTTGCGCGACGGCGAGGGGATCATCGGCGCGCGCGAAGTGATCGAAGCCGATCCAGACATACCCGGCACCGGTGAGGCGCTCCACGATGTGCCGGAAGAGCGCGACCCGTTCAATCGTGTTGGGCAACGCATCGATCGGGATGGCGCGCTGATGCGGACGCTGCGCGGGAAGATGCGCATACGAAAAGGTCGCGAGGCGATCGGGATCGAGCGCCAGCACCGCGTCGAGTGTTTCGTCCACGCTGTGGATCGTCTGATGCGGTAGTCCGTAGATGAGGTCGAGATTGATCTGTTCGAAGCCGGCGCGTCGCGCTTGGTCGCAGACATCGCGCACGAGTGCAAGCGGTTGGACGCGACCGATCGCCCGCTGGACGCTCGGATCGAGATCCTGCACGCCAAAGCTCACCCGGGAGAAGCCGAGGGAGCGGTAGTGCGCGAGTTGGTCGGGTTCCACGACGCGCGGGTCACATTCCACCGAGAGCTCCGCGTAGGCGGTGAAGTGGAAGTGATCCGTGAGCATCCCGTGCTCTACCATTTCGTATGCCTCCGGCACGACCTCGAGC
>CAYUMN010000065.1:0-14663 GCA_964445835.1 uncultured Gemmatimonas sp. | reverse complement strand
CGGTGGGGATGCTGTTCGATCCGGCGATCCTGCTCGATCATCCCATCAGGTTGATGATCGTGCTCGCGGTGATCATCCCGCTCCGCGTCGTCATTGTGGCGGCGCTGATGTTGCTGGCCCGCCATCCCCTGCACCGCGCGCTGATCGTGGCCGGCGGGCTCGCGCAGGTCGGGGAGTTCTCGTTCATTCTCGCGTCGCTCGCCGTGGCACTTGAGCTCCTGCCGCGCGACGGACAGAATCTCCTGCTCGCGGGAGCGCTGATCTCCATCACGCTGAATCCCCTCGTGGTGCGCACGCTCGTCCCGGTCGAACGCTGGATCCGCCGGCGGCCCGCTCTGCACGACTGGCTGGAGCGCGCTGTTGACGGCGACCCGCTGCGCACGATCGACGCCGTCGGCCCCGTCGGCACCGTCACGTTGCAGGATCACGCGGTGCTGATCGGCCACGGGCGCGTGGGAACGACCGTGGCCTACGCCCTCGACCAAGCGGGCATTCCGTATGTCGTCATCGAACAGGACCGCACGATCGTCCAGGCGCTGCGCCTCCTCGGGGTACCGGCCGTCTTTGGCGATGCGACGCGTCCCCTCGTGCGCGCGCAAGCCAATGTGCGGCAGGCGCGCCTCCTGATTGTCACGACACCCGACCCGTACCAAGCGCGGAACATCGTACGCACCGTCACGCAGGAGGTGCCGGGCATCGTCACCGTCGTGCGGACGCACTCCGAAGCGGAATCGAATTACCTGCGGCAGTTGCAGGTCGGGCGCGTGGTGATGGGCGAGCGCGAACTCGCGCTCGGAATCGCCCACTTCTCGCTGATGGCCATGGGGCGCAGCGACGACGACGCGGACCGGGCCATCCTTGAGCTGCGAGCGATCGGCTAGCGACCGAGAGCGGCCGAGGTCGGTCTTCGCTACACCCCGTCGCGCCCCTCGCACGACGTCGGCATCGCGCTGCGCTTCGCCTTCGCCGTGCGCTTCGCGAGCAGCGCATCAAGTTCCCCCCACGTATGCACCCCTTGCTCGCCCGCGTCACGCAACAAGCCGAGCAGCACCTCGGCCGTCGCCAAGGCATCCCCGCTCGCGCGGTGTCGATCAGTGATCGACACGCCATAATGCGCGCTCACGGCATCGAGATTTCGCCGCGGGAGATGCGCGAGGAGCCGCCGCGAGAGCCGCACGGTGCAAAGCTGCGCCGTCACGAGCGTGCCGAGGGGAATGGGCGCCACGCGTCCGAACTCGAAATCGAGAAAGCTGAAGTCGAAGCGCGCATTGTGGGCCACGAACACGCGCCCCACCAAATGCGCTGCCAACTCCCCCGCGATCTCCTCGAACCGAGGCGCCGCACGGACCATCGCGTCGTCGATTCCCGTCAGTCGCGTGATGTGCCAGGGGATAGACCGCCCGGGGTTGATCAGGGAGTGGAAGGCGAGCTCGATCCGGTCGCCATCCACATGCACCGCCGCGACTTCGGTCACGCGATCACTCCCCCCAGCCTGGCCGCCGGTGGTCTCGACGTCGACGACGACGAAGGGGAGCGCATGGAGTTCCATGGCGGGGAATCTAGTGAGGGCATCCGCCGCCCCTATTGAGCCTTGCCCTTCGTGGAGCTAGCTTGTGAAGGATTTCACAAGCCTATGCATCTCCCGCCGAAACACATCGCCGAATCCACCATCCGGCGGCTCTCGCTCTACCTCCGATTCCTGGAGGAGTTCGAGGCCCGCGGACAGACTACCGTCTCTTCCGGCGAACTCGCGCGCTCGGGGGGGACGACCTCGGCGCAGGTCCGGAAGGATCTCTCGTTCTTCGGCTCCTTCGGGAAGCGCGGACTCGGGTACGGGGTCAAGGACCTCATCGCCTCAATTCGCGAGATTCTCGGCCTTGAACACCCCTGGCCGGTGGTGATCATCGGGGCCGGAAAGATCGGCGCCGCGCTGGCGCAGTACCGGGGATTCTCGACCCGCGGCTTTCACGTGGTCGGGATGTACGACAGCGACCCCGCCAAGATCGGGACGATGTTCGGCACCATCACGGTCCGCGATGCGCGCGAGCTCGAGCAGGACATCGCCGCCCGCGCCCCGCGCATCGCGGTCTTGTGCGTGCCGAGCGAGGCCGCACAGGGGATGGTCGATCGGGTGGTCGCCGCCGGTGTGAAGGCAATCCTCAGCTTCGCCCCGGCCCCGCTGCAGGCCCCCGACGATGTCTCACTCCGCGCCGTGAACATGGCCACCGAGCTCGAAATCCTCGCGTACTCACTGACTCACGCGAAGTAGTCGCAGGAAGTCTGCCGGCGAGAGCGTCTCCGGACGCGCCTCGGGATCGATCCCCGCCGCGCTCAACGCGACATCCGCCCGCTCCGCGTCCCACGCGCGCACGGTGCGCAGCACGCGCCGCATCTGTTTGCGACGCAGCCCGAACGACCCCTGCACGAGGAGCCGAAAGGGCGCTTCTTCTTCGGGGCGCAGCATCGCTTCCAGACGTGGCACGATCCGCAACACCGCACTCTCGACCTTCGGCGGCGGCGTGAAGGCTCCCGCCGAGACGCTGAAGAGCAGCTCGGCATCGGCGAGCACCTGCACATTCACGGAGAGTGCGCCGTAGGCCGCGCTCCCCGGCGGTGCGACCACGCGTTCGGCGACTTCCTTCTGCACGAGGTACACCGCGCGCGTGGGACGCGGACGCTGCATCGCGTGAAAGAGAATAGGCGTGGTGATGTTGTAGGGCACATTCCCGGCGAGGAGGTACGGACCACCGGCGAGTGCGCCGAGATCTTGATCGAGCACGTCGCCCTCGACCATCTGGAAGCGCGGCTCGCCCTTCAATTTTTCGGCGAGCATGGGCGCGAGCTCGCGATCGAGTTCGATCGCGATCACCTTGCCCGCGCGGGCCAACAAATGCGTCGTGAGCGCTCCGCGCCCCGGACCGATCTCCAGCACCGTGTCGGCCGACGTCGCACCGAGCGCATCGGCAATGCGGGCGAGGAGTCGGGGATCGGTGAGAAAGTGCTGACCGAGTCGCTTCTTGGGGCGCGGGAGCGCGTCGCTCACCGGCGGCCCGCGGGCGCTGCGCGTGACGTGCGCATCATCACGCTTGGCTAAGCATAACGGAGAATCACCACCGCTTGGTCATCGTGCGGCTGTTCGCGCCCGAGGTGTCCCTCGACGAGCGCGAAGACGCCATCCACAATTCGCGACGGCACTTCCTTGCGACGCGCCTTGATGACGTCGAGCACGGCGGACTCACCCAGCGGCTCCTGCCGTGCGTTGCGCGCATCGCTCACGCCATCGGTGAAGAGCGCGAGCAGATCGTGCGCCGCATCCCATGGACGTTCCGACACGTGGAACTGATCGCCGCCGAGTCCGAGCGGGGGATCGGTGGCATCGAGGCGCACCGCTTCCCCGCTCCCCTCGATCACAAAGGCATGCGGATGCCCGGTGTTCGTCCACCGGATCGTCCCGCGATCCTTGTCGATCACCGCGTAGCAGAGCGAGAGGAACATCTCCGTCTCGCGCAGTTCCTCCTCGAGCGTGGCGAGGAGCGCCGCCATTGTTTCGGCGGGATCCGCAGTGGTCTGCGCATGAATCGCCGTGGCCGACATCACCAGCGCCATGATGAGCGCCGCGCGATACCCATGGCTCGAGACATCTCCAACGAGCACCCCCGTGCGGCCGTTGCCGAGTCGGAACAAGTTGTAGAAGTCGCCGCCCACTCCTTCCGCCGGTTCTACGCGCACAGCGCAGATCGCTTCCGGGGCCACAACGTCGCCCGAGGGGAGCAGCTTCATCTGCAACTCGTGCGCGAGCCGCATCTCGCTCGCATGCCGCTCTTGATCGAGACTCGCGCGCACGAGCCGTGCATTCTGAATGGCCGTACCGATCTGCGAGCCCACCGCCGCCACCAGTTTCTCATCGCCCGCCGTGAAGTTCTCGCCGTTGCGGCGTCCCGAGAGACAGACCACGCCCAGTGGAATGCCACCATCCGGAGTGGTCCAGGTGATCGGCACCGACAGCATCGCGCCGCTACGGAAGGGCTGCTCGAAGTCGCTTTCCAGAACGCCGGCGTTCACCAGCAACGCGTGGCGGGTGCGAAAGACGCGCGCCGACACCGCAATGGGATCGTCGATCGGGATCGGCATCGCCGCGACCGCGCTCGTCGCCCGCAGCGTGGTCACGGGACGCAGTAGCCCGGCCGCGGCGTCGAACACGAGCAAGGCCCCGTAATCGGCGCCCACCGTATCCGACACTTCGAAGAGGATCGTCCGCGCCGCATCCTCGAGCGTCACCGTGCGCCCGAGAATCTCGCTGATCGAGTAGAGGAGATTGATCTCCTCGTATCGCTCCAGGAGTTCGTCGGCCGCATGACTCGCTTCCCACTGGCTCTGGAGCATCTGCGAGAACACCGGCACCAGCACCGAGAGCCAACGGGCGGGATCGGCATTGTCGTCCGCCACGGGGCCGATCCCCAGCCAAGCGCGCGTGCGCCCGGGAATGCGCATCACCAGCTGTCGCCCGAGCGCCGTCTCGCGCGCCGCGGGCGCTGGCCCCTCAATGCGTGCGAACCCCTCCGGCGGCGTCACATCCCCACCGGACGTTGCCGCCACCTCCAGCGTGGCTCCCGGCGCGCTCTGCGTCCAGACCGTCGCACCGCAGCCGTAGGCGGCGCTGAACGCGCGCAGGGCCGCCGCGAGGTCGCTCATGCGGCGTGCCCTTTGGTGCGCAACGTCAGGCGCACGACATTGCGCACGACATTGCCCTCGCCACTCCCGGCACTAGTGCCCGCGCCCGTGCCCGCGCCTGCGCCTGCGCCCTCGCCTGCGCCCTCGCCCGTGCCCGTGCCCTCGCCGCGGTAGTTCTCCACGCGGTCCATCAGCGCGCGCATCAGGAAGAGCCCACGTCCCTCCTCACGCTCGATGTTCTCTGGCAACGACGGGTCGCGCGTGCAGGCGTCGAGATCGAACCCCGCGCCCTCGTCCTCGACCTCGACGATCACCTCGGCCTCCGTGAGCGAGACGCGCACCAGCACCCACTTGGCCGCATCCTCACGATTGCCACGCAGGATCGCGTTGCTCAACGCCTCGGTGAGGGCCACCGGCAGATTCAGGGCAAGCTGGCGATGGTCGAACGCCTGCGCTTTGCAACGGCGGACGATCTCCGCCACGACCGGCTCGATCTGGGAGACGTCGCTCGGGATGCGCAGGTCCAGCGCGCCGAACGCCACCATTCAGAAGCTCTCGAGGGCGCGCTCGCGAGAGTCAGCGATCTGAAACAGCGTGTCGAGCTTCGTGAGCTCAAAGAGCGTCTGGAGATCGTCATTCAGATTGGCGAGGCGGATATCCCCGCCGAGCTCGCGCAGCCGCTTCGCCAACGAGACGAGCACACCGAGGCCCGCGGAATCGATGTACCCGGTGCGCTGGAAGTCCACCACGATCTTCCGTGCGCCCCCCTCGGCCTCGTCAAGCACGCGCTGCTTGAGCTCCTGCCGATTGCTCACGATCAGTTGCCCTTCAATGTCGACGATGAGGATATCGCCCTGGCGGGATACGTGCAGACTCATGCGAGGCTCGTGCGTGGGTGGACGGAGAGGTCCGAGGCGGTCATGCTGACGTGGAGCGGTTCGTTGGGAAAGATGACGGCGGAAACTTCTCGCGCAACGCCTCGGCCACCGCCGGATGCACCAACGCGTCGATCTCCCCACCGAAACGGGCGACCTCGCGCACCAGGGACGAGCTCAGATAGCTGACTTCCAGCGACGGGACCATGAACATGGTCTCCAGGGCCGGCGCGAGATGACGGTTCATCAACGCCATCTGGTATTCGTACTCGAAGTCCGCCACCGCGCGCAGCCCGCGGAGAATCACCTTCGCCCCCGCCTCCCGCGCGAAGTTGACCACGAGGCCTCGGAACACCCGGACCTCCACGCGGGGGTCGTCGTCCAACGACGCGCGAATCAACCGCACCCGCTCCTCCTCGGAGAACAACGGCTGCTTGGCGACATTCACCGCCACACCGACGATCAGCCGATCCACGAACTGCAGCGACCGCCTGATGAGGTCAGCATGGCCGTTCGTGATCGGGTCAAAGCTCCCCGCGTAGAGCGCGGCTGTCGGCATCGTCAGGTGGGCAAACGGTAAAAGGTCAACGCGGTCTCTCCGTACACGCGACAATCGGGCGCCAGGCCCGTTCCGGGTGCTGGGAGGGTGAGAAACGACTCGTGCTCCACTCCAAAGATCGTCGCGAACGGGGCCGCGAGCCAGCGGGTCGCCAAGGCTTCGGCGATCCCCTTTCCGTACGGGGGGTCCGCGAAGGCCAGATCCCAGGCGGGCATCTCCTGAGTCTGCTCCTCAAGGAACGCCACCGCATCGCGCCGATGCACCGTGGCGCGTTCCGTCCCGCCGAGCCCCGCGAGGTTCTCCTGCAGCGTGCGGAGCACCATGGGGTCCTTCTCCACGAAATCGCAGTGCGCGGCCCCGCGCGAGAGCGATTCCAGCCCCAGCGCGCCAGAGCCCGCACAAAGGTCGATCACCCGGGCATCGGGAATCTTCTGCTGGATGATGCTCATCCAGGCTTCGCGGACTTTGTCGGCCGTGGGGCGGACGCCCTCGGCGGGGACCTTGAAGCGGCGTCCGCGCCATTGACCGGCGACGATACGGAGTTCAGCCATCGGTGTGCGTCCGGATGTCGAGTAGGTTCGCCTGAAGGGTGCGCGCCCCACGAAACTCGTTCACTTCGAGGCGATACACCACGTCCACCGCGCCATCGCGCGGCACTTCGGCGGCGCGCCCGTACATCCCCCACCCAACCGCCTCACGGGGGCCCGTGACCGTCACGAACTCAAGCTTGAGGCCATCGGTCGAGACCTTCCGCGCCCCCCCCTTGAGACGCACGCCGCGCGACACCAGCACGGGGCCCGCATTGCCGATCCCGAACGGCTCCAAGTGCCGCATCGCGCCGAGCAAGGCCTCGTTCGCATCGTCAATCGACAGCTCTAGATCAGGACGCAGCATCGGGATGAGATCGTCCGCACTGAGCCGTGCGCGCGCCTCGGCGTCGAAGCGCGCCGCAAAGGCCTCGATGTTCTCGGGGGCGATCGTGAGCCCTGCGGCCGCCTTGTGGCCGCCGTACTTGATCAGCAGATCCCCACAGGCCGTGAGCGCCGCATGCAGATCGAAGCCCGAGACCGAGCGCCCGGAGCCCTTCCCCACGCGCGCCGTGCCATCGTGCGTCACCGCGATCATGAACGTCGGGCGATGCGTGAGCTCCACGATGCGCGACGCGACAATCCCGATCACCCCAGGCTCCCACCCTTCGCCGTGCAGCACGATGCCGCGCGCCGCGTCGATGTCCATCGTGTCGAGCCGCGCCTTCGCTTCGTCGAGAATCGCCCGATCCAACGCCTGCCGCTCGGCATTCGCGCGATTGCACTCGGCCGCGAGATCCATCGCCGTTGTGTCGTTGTCGGCGAGCAACAGCTCCACTCCGGTGATCGCCTTCCGCACCCGCCCGAGTGCATTGAGACGCGGCGCCACGGTGTAGCCAAGGCGTCCCGCGGTGAGCCGCTTTTCATCGAGACTCGCCGAACGGATCAGCGCCCGCAGGCCCCGATTCCGCCGGTCGGGTTGTCCCGACGCCGGCGCTGTGGACATCCGCCGCAGTCCCTCCGCCACGAGAATGCGGTTGTCCCCCACCAGTGGCGCGACATCGGCCACCGTGGCGAGCGCGACCAGCTCCAGCTGCTCGTCCACCAGCGCGGGATCGCCATCAAGGAGCGAGACGAGCACCTGCGAGAGCTTCCACACCACGCCGACGGCGGCCAGATGCCGATCCGCCCGCGTGGCCACATCCGGCTCGCGCTGCGGATTCACCAACGCATAGGCCTCCGGCACCACCGCCCCAAGCTTGTGGTGATCGGTGATGATCAGATCGATCCCGGCTTGCTTCAGAGCACGCGCGGGCTCGACCGCCGTCGTGCCGCAGTCGCAGGTGAGCACAACACGCGCGCCGACCTCAATGGCCTTCCGGACGCCGGCGGGACCGAGGTCGTAGCCATCGGTCTTGCGATCGGGAATGAACGGCTCAACGGTGCCGCCAAGTGCGCGCAGCACGCGGGTCAGGAGCGCGGTCGAGCAGATGCCGTCGACGTCGTAGTCGCCATGCACCACAATGGTCTCACCCGCCTTCACGGCCGCGACGAGCCGCTCGGCCGCGCGCACGAGATCCGTGAGCGCCTCGGGGGGAGTGAGGTGCTCGACTTTCGGTCGGAGGAAGCGCACCGCAGCGTCAGGCTCGCGCACTCCACGGGCCACGAGCAACCGGAACAGTGCCTCGGGCGGCAGGGTCATTCCCCGCTGCTCCCAGAGCGGACGCAGGCCGCCCAGCAAACTCTCCAGCTCGGCTTCCAGAAGGACCGGCGCTTCCGCCCAGCGCGCCGGAGGGCGCGTCCGGCTCACGCCTGGTGGAACATCAGGACGCCGCAGACTTCGCAGAGCTCAATGGAGTTCGTCGCCAGCATCGCGTGCCGCTTCTGCATTGGGATCGCCGTGTCGCAGGCCCCACAGGCGAGGCCATTGAGCGCGACCACCACATGCACCCGCTTCTTGTTCCGCGTCCGGTCGTAGCGCATCCGCAGGGGTGCGGCGACCGTCGGTGCGGTCTCGGCGCGCTTCGCGGCCGCCTCCTGCAACTCGGCCTCGAGCGCCGACCGCTGCTCACCCACTTCCCCACGCGCCGCCGTCTGCTCCGCCTCAAGTGCCGCGAGTTCGGTCTTCGCGTTGTTCAATCCCCCGCGCATCTCCTCCAGCCGACGGTTCAGCGCCAACAGGTCGCTCTCTTCGCCCGAGACGATCTTTTTGGCCTGCTCCATCTGCGAGGCCGCCGCCGTCGCCTGCCGCATCGTCTTCACCGCGTCGAGCTGCGCCTGGTTGCGCTCAATCAGTCCACGATGCTCGGTGATCTTGTCGCGCAGGAAGGCCTGCTTCTTCTCTTCGGCCGTCACCACGGTCTGCTGTCGCTCGACCACGTCCACAAGACGTCGACGACGCCCGTCGAGTTCAGCGATGCGCGGCTCAAGGGCCGCGAGCTTGGTCTCGATCTCGTGGATGACGAGGTCGTCGGCCTGCAGGGCGAGGAGAGTCTGGATCTCGGACATGGGAGCTCGGTCGGGGGTCTGGGATGAACGATAGTAGAAAAACAGGGCGCCGGCATTGCACCAGCGTTCGAAATCAGCGTGGGGAGGCCTGAATCGTCACGAACGTCCTCGGACCGCGCCCCACTTGGCGACGCCCATCGAGCGCCGTTCCGCGGTGAGCTGCCCGATGCGGGCATTGATGCGATCCTTCTCCGCCGAGTCGGCCAAGGGAAGTAACGACTTCAATTCGGCGACCTGCGCGTCGAGCGAACGTCCGCGCAACTGCCGCATCGCGTCGCGGATCGTTGCCGGGGCATCCACCACCGCCTCGGCCTCGCCCCGCAGCGTCTCGTAGACGTAGATCTCCAGCGGTTCGAGCGAGGCCGTGAACTGCTCCGGTGGCGCATCGGCCCCGCAGTACTTCGCGGCTTCGTAGATATTCGCATACACGGGGTCGCGGAGCACCCCGCCCTGGTCGTCGCCGAAGGCTTCCGACTCGCCCTCCGAGAACTCGTCGGCTTCCAGCTTGCCCAGCTCCTCGACGATCAGGTCGTGCTGCAGCGGCTGCGTGAGCAACACGCGAATGAGCGATTGCTCTGCCGCTCCAGCCTCGACGCGCGACTTGTAGGGACCGCTCGGCACGAAGGGGGCGGCGGCATCCCCAGGCGGTGGCGCATCCGAGTCGCGGAACGCGCCATCGGGCTCGCGACTGTGGTCGCGGAACGCGCCATCGGGCTCGCGACTGTGGTCGCGCACCGCGGCCGGCTTCGTCGGCGCCGCCGCTCGGCCCGTGGTGCCGCTACTTCCGGCGGCTCCGCTGCTGCGCCCGGCCCCACGCCGCACGGCGTGCAGTTCGGCGAGCAACACCTCACGCGCAATACCTGCGGCATCGGCCGCCCGCGCGAGATACAGATCCCGCGTGATCGGGTCACTCGCCGCGCGAATGGTCGGCAACAGCCGATCGAGCGCGCGGCGCTTGTGCTGGAGATCGTTGAACCAGCCGGCCCGCTGCAGGAGCTGCACCTTGCGGTCAAACACATCCATCGCGTTCTCGATCAGCGGCTCAAGTCCCGCCCTTCCTTTGGAGCGCGCGAAGGTGTCGGGATCCTCCCCGTCCGGAAGCGTGACGACGCGCACCTCCATTCCCTTCGCGAGCAACACGTCGGCCGCGCGAAACGTCGCCTTCTGCCCCGGCGCATCAGCGTCGTACAACAGCACGACCTGCTTCGTGAAGCGGCCGAGCAACTCTGCCTGCGCCTCCGTCAGGGCCGTGCCCATTGGCGCGACGACGTGCTCAAAGCCGGCCTCCACCAGCCGCAACGCATCGAAGTAGCCTTCGACAATGAGGACGCGATCCTCCTTCCGGATCGCGTTGCGCGCGAGGTGCATGTTGTAGAGCACCTTCCCCTTCGAGAAGATCTCCGACTCCCCCGAGTTGAGATACTTGGGCTCCCCAGGACCCAGCAGACGGCCGCCGAAACCCACCGTGTGCTGACTCTGATCGATGATCGGGAAGATCAACCGGTCGCGGAAGCGCGGACGCAGTTCCTCGTGCTCGTCACGCTTCACGAGTAGCCCGGCCGCGAGCAACCGCTCGTCGGGAATCCCGAGTCCATTGAGATGCGCCCGCATCGCCCCCACGTCGCGGGGCGCGTAGCCCATCGCAAAGCGCTCCGCCGTCGTTCGGCTGACATCGCGCTCTTTCAGATAGGTGCGCGCCTCGGCGCCCGCCGGCGTCTCCCACAGTGCATGCTGAAAGAACTCCGAGACCGTCGCGTGCAACTCCCACATGGGCTCGCGCGGATCCGGCCCGTCGCGCTTCGGCTGGAACTCAGGGACCTCTATGCCGGTCTTCGCCCCGACGTACTTCACGGCTTCGATAAAACTCATGCCGAGCCGCTTCTGCACGAAGGTGAAGACACTCCCCTTCTCGCCGCACACGAAGCAGGTGTAGCCCCCGCGCGGCATCACCGAGAAGTTCGCGTTCGTCCCCTGATGAAATGGGCACGGCCCGCGCCACACGGAACCCGTCTTCTTGAGCTTCACGTGCTCGCCGATGATCGCGACGATATCCGCCTGCTGCGAGATCTGCTCGACCAGTTCGTCGGGGATCATGCCAACTCCGCGACGGTCACGCCGGCGCCTCCTTCGTTCCACGCGCCGAGGCGGAACGACTTCACGCGCCCGTCCGTCTTGAGCAACGCGTTGACGCGTTCGCGCAGTGCACCCGTGCCTTTACCGTGGATGATGCGCAGCGAGGCCAAGTCCGCGCGGATGGCGCCATCGAGTGCCTGAATGACCAGATCATCCACCTCGTGCACGCGCATGCCGCGGACATCCACCTCCGGCTTCGCCACGACGTCCGGCAGGTCGATGATCGCCACCGGAATCGCCGGCCCGCGCAGATGCCGCTGACTCACGCGCCGCAACGTCTTGAAGGGCACCGTCAACTTCAACGCGCCCACCGCCACCACGGCATCGTCGCCGCGCCGTTCGAGCAGCTTGCCCAGCTTGCCGCCAAGGGTGGAGACCTCCACCGCATCGCCGAGATTCAACGCGACACCGCGCGAGTCCACCGTCTCGCGCACGGCGTCCTGCGCGGCACGATCGGCGACCTCCATTGCGTCAAGGGCCGCGCGCTCCTGCTCCGCGCGCTGTTCCACCTGACGACGCGCGGCCTGCGCCGTCGCATCGATCCCCGCTGCGCCGGCCGCCTTGAGATCGCGAATCGTGCGCTCGACTTCCTGACGCGCTTCCAGCAAGTAGCGGCGCGACTCCGTGCGCAACGCTTTTTCCTGCTCGCGCTCCTTGACCTTCACCGTCTGCTCGCGCTCCCCGACGCGCTCGGTGCGGCGTTGCAGATCGTCCTGCACCGCCGCGACCTCGCGTTCACGTCGCGCCAACGCATCCGCGCGCCCTTCGACATCGGCGAGCAACGCCGAGAGATCGCGCTCCATCTGCGGGACCCGTTCTTCCGCGCGCGCCAGCACTTCCGGGCTCATCGCGAGGCGCCGCGCGATCGCGAGCCCGTACGAGCGCCCGGGGATGCCCTTGATCAACCGATACGTCGGCGCGAGTCGCTCCGCATCGAATTGCAGCGACGCATTCACGACGCCCGGCACTTCACTCGCGAGTTCCTTGAGCGCGCCCAAGTGCGTCGTCGCGATCGTTGTGGTGCCGCGCCGCGTGAGCGCCTCGAGGATCGCGCCACCTAGCGCGGCCCCCTCGAGCGGGTCGGTGCCGGATCCCAGTTCGTCCACGAGCACCAGCGAGTCCGACGTCGCGTGGTCGACAATCTCCTTCAGGTGCTTCAAGTGCGCCGAGAAGGTCGAGAGCGAGGCTTCGAGCGATTGTTCGTCTCCGATGTCCGCGAACACATCGTCGAAGCACGGCACGACCGATTCAGCCCCAACGGGCGCTGGGATGCCGCTCTGCATCATCAGGGCGATCAGCGCGAGTGCCTTGAGCAGCACCGTCTTGCCGCCGGTGTTCGGTCCAGAGACCAAGAGCGTGCGCTCATCGGGATGCATCGCCAAGTCGAACGACACCACGCTGATGCGTTGCGCGAGGAGCAACGGATGCCGCCCCTGCCGGATGTGCCAACCGTCGCGCGCCGCCGTGAGCGTGGCGTCGCTGCATTCGGCCGCCAACGCATAGCGGGCGCGCCCGTAGAGCGAGTCGAGCGTCACGAGCGCGTCCCATGCGTCCATCAGCGCATCGCGTTCCGGCCGCACGATATCCGTGAGTTCGCGGAAGATCCGCTCGCACTCCGTACGCTCTTCGGCCTCCAACTCGCGAATACGATTCCCTGCTTCGACCGCCGCCGGCGGCTCCACAAAGAGTGTCTGCCCCGACTGCGAGCTGTCGTGCACAATTCCCCCGACCACCACGCGCCCCTCGCGACGCACCGGGATCACCCAGCGCCCATTGCGCAGCGTCACCGAGGCATCGTCCACGCGATGATGATCCTCGAGCTTCGCCATCATCCGCTCAAGGAGGCGCACGATCTCGCCCTCGGACGCGCGCAGGTCTTTTCGCACACGGCGCAGCGCGGGCGACGCGTCGTCCTTCAGCTCGCCATCGTCGGTGAGCACGCGATCCAGTTGCTGCTCCAGTGTGGGGAGCGCGATCAACCGATCCGCGAGTGGTGCCAAGGGTGCGCGCGCCGCCGGATGCTTGGAGGCGTTCCGGAGCGACTGCTGCGTGAGCCGCGACGAGCGCATGAGTACCACCGCGCCCCGCAACTCGGGCCCCGTCCACGACGCGCCTTCCACACGGAGTCGTTGAAAGGCCAGCTCCAAGTCGGGAATCGCCTCGGGGCGATAGGGATTATCCCCTTCGAGCAACAGGCGCATTGACGCGACGCGCGTATGCTCGCTGTGCAGCGCGTGCAGGGCATCGGCGCGGTCGAGATGCGTCCCTCCGACGCGCGTCGGGCGCAGCGAGCGAATGCGCGCTGCGCCCGGAGTGGTGGACGCGTGCCCCGCGACATGGTCGAGCAGTCGCGCGAATTCGAGGACGTCGAGCGCGTGGGCTTGGACCGTCACGCGGACGTCCCGAGCTCCTCTTTGGCGAGGCGGCTCAAGACACTGCCGTCGAGGCGTCCCTTGAAGCGCGGCATCACCTTGCCCATGATCGCGCCAATCTGCTTTGCGCCCCCGGCGATGGCCGCGCGAATTTCCGCACGCACTTCATCGTCCGAGGGTGCGGCTGGGAGCCAGGCCTCAAGGGCCTCGGCCTCCCGCCGCTCGGCGGCCGCCAATTCCGGGCGCGCCCCCTTCTCAAACATTTCCACCGACTCCCGTCGCCTCTTGATCGCCTTCCGCAGGACGTCCACGACGTCTTCGTCGGTGAGCGCCCGCTTTACGGCGATCTCATGATTGCGGATGTCGGCCAGCACGGTGCCAAGCAACAGGACTCCAGCTTTATCCTGCGCTTTCCGAGCCACGTTCAGCTCGTTCTGGAACCGTACCGCCAATTCCGACATCAGTTGGTACGGGTACGACGGTTCTTCCGCTGCGCCGCGTTGAGCTTACGCTTACGCTTCTCGCTCGGCTTTTCATAGTGACGATGCTTGCGAAGATCCGCGAGGATCCCGGCCTTCTCGCACTTCTTCTTGAACCGCTTGAGCGCGCGCTCGAAGTTTTCGTCTTCGTGGATGACGATTTCCGACAAACTGAATTCCCCCCTTCGTGGCGTTTGTGCGCCGGCTGGGGACCTAGTGATGTGAGCCTTAGAAGTTACGGCAGGACACCGAGTTGGGCAACCCCGCCCGGGGCTTTACTCGCCGCGCCTGCGCCTGCAACGCATCCGTTGCCACCGCCCCCCCTGCTCCCAGTTCTGCAGCGTATCCAGGCTGATTCCCGACCGCTGGGCGAACTTCCGCGCTGGCGTATGTCCGTCAATGGCGCATATCGCGACCCATTCGCGATGCGCGCCATCATCCGGTCACAGTTACCGCCCCACCACCCTCCGCATCGCCGCAAGCGCCCCCTCCCGGAATACCGACTCCGAGAACCGCTCCGCCTGCGCCCTGCACCCCGC